>JAFLRX010000016.1 GCA_022511265.1 Eubacterium sp.
GGTGATCCACCCGGGAATCGAACCCGGGACACCCTGCTTAAAAGGCAGGTGCTCTGCCGCCTGAGCTAGTGGATCATATTCTTTTTGCAGTAACGCTGTTTATTATAACAAAAAAAACGGTGTTTGTCAACACTTAGGACAAAAAAATTTGAATTTTTATTATTTTTCCGCGTTTCGCGGACACCCTGCTTAAAAGGCAGAGCGTCCTCATAATATGCACTTGACAGGTTTCGGCAAAAATCGTATAATAAAGATAAACTACGACTAAAGAGGGTTTTTGTATGACGAAAAAGCAAAGAGCCGCGGCTATAATTGACGCGCTGAAAAAAGAATATCCCGACGTTAAATGCGCGCTTACATACCAACAGCCGCACGAGCTGCTGATAGCTACGCGGCTGTCGGCACAGTGTACCGACGTCAGGGTGAATATGGTGACGCCCGCGCTGTTCGAGCGTTTTCCGACGATAGAGGCATTCGCCGATGCCGAGGTAGACGAAGTAGCGGAATATATAAAATCCTGCGGGCTGTTCAAGACCAAGGCGGCGGATATAGTAAATATGTGCGTTATGCTGCGGGACGAGTACGGTTCGGTCGTGCCGGACAGCATCGACGAGCTGACCAAGCTGCCGGGCGTAGGCAGAAAGACCGCCAACCTTATCGTAGGCGACCTGTACGGCAAGCCGGCGATAGTCTGCGATACGCATGTCATCCGTCTTACCAATCGGCTGGGTTTGACCGATTCAAAGGACGCGCAGAAAGTGGAAAAGCAGCTTGCCGCGCTGCTGCCGCCGGAGGAAAGCCTGTACTTCTGCCACCGCCTTGTATGGCACGGCAGGGGCGTCTGCAACGCGAGAAAGCCGGACTGCGAGGCATGCACGCTGAAAGAGCTGTGCAAAGAGTATAAATAAATATTGGTAAATATAGCAGGCAACCTGTTCTTTTTCTCAGAAAACGGTTGATTTCTCAGCGGAAATTTGCTATAATTAAAAATAACAAAATAACCTTTCAACGGAGGTAATTATGGATTACAATATCAAAGACGTATCCGGGCGCCTTAAAAGCACGAGAGAATATCTTGACATCACAGTCGAGGAAATGTCAAAAAAGACCAACGTATCAATTGAGGAATACATTTCACTGGAGAACGGAGAAAAGGACTTTTCGCTGTCGTTTCTTAACGAGGCGGCAGAGGCGCTGGGCGTAGAGCTTATCGAGCTGCTGACCGGCGTTACCCCCAAGCTGAACACTTATTCTGTTGTCCGTAAGGACCACGGTCTGCCGATAGAAAGACGCGAGCGCTTTGCGTATCAGCATCTGGCATATCTGTTCAAGAAAAAGGAGATAGAGCCGCTGCTGGTAACCGCACCGTATGATGAGGAAGAGCAGAGCAAGCCTATACACCTTTCTGCGCATGACGGACAGGAAATGGACTTTATCCTTTCCGGCAAGCTGAAATTCCAGATAGGTGATCATATAGAGATACTTAACGAGGGCGACTGCGTATATTACGACAGTAAAAATCCGCACGGCATGATAGCGATAGGCGGACAGGAATGTAAATTCCTAGCGGTGCTTATATAAACAGAGGAAAGGTTTAGAACAATGGAACAGGTAAAAGGATATTATAAAAAATTCGTCACCGAGGGCTTTGACGAGAACGGTATACTTAACAAGTTCGAGCTGAGCTGCCCGGACAACTTCAACTTCAGCTATGATATCATAGACAAGTTCGGCGAGATAGACCCCGACAGACGTGCGCTGCTGCACATCGACCTACAGGAAAACCGCCACGAGTTTTCTTATTTACAGTTGTCCAAGCTGTCCACCCAGGCGGCGAATTTATTCGCGTCAAAGGGCATCAAAAAGGGCGACATGGTAATGCTGATACTGAAGAGAAACTATCAGTTCTGGATAGCGATATTCGGACTTATCAAGCTGGGTGCGATAGCTATACCCGCGACACATCTGCTGACCACACACGACCTTACCTACCGCTTTGAAAGAGCGAGCGTTAAGGCAGTGGTTTGTACCGGCTATAACCCCGATATCGAGCAGTTCACCGAAGAGGCTGAGGCTGAGATGGGTATTGACCTTATCAAGTTCATCGCCAACGGTGAAAGAGACGGCTGGATAAACTTTGACGAGGAAATTAAGAAGATGCCGGAGACGATGGAGCGTGTGCCCACCGACTCTTACGAGCATATGCTGCTGTACTTTACCTCGGGTACTACAGGCTATCCCAAGATGGTAATACACAACCACCGCTATGCGCTGGCGCATATACAGACCGCCGCGCATTGGCATAACGTAGACCCCGACGGCATACACCTCACCGTATCCGATACCGGCTGGGGCAAGGCGGCATGGGGCAAGCTGTTCGGTCAGATGGCGTGCGGCACATGTATATTTGTTTATGACTTTGATAAATTCGTACCCACCGATATGCTGCGGATAATGCAGGATTATAAGATAACCACCTTCTGCGCGCCGCCCACCATGTTCCGTTTCTTTATAAAAGAGGGACTGGAAAATTACGACCTGTCGTCGCTGAAATATTCCACCATCGCGGGCGAGGCGCTGAACCCCGAGGTGTATAATAAGTGGCTGGAATTTACCGGACTGAAGCTGATGGAGGCATTCGGTCAGACCGAATCCACCGCCCTGCTTGCTAACCTTATCGGTATGACGCCCAAGCCCGGCTCGATGGGCAAGCCCACACCGCTGTACGATGTGGATGTAGTTGACGATGACGGCAACCCCGTTCCGGTCGGCGAGGTAGGCGAGATAGTAGTCCGTGCCGAGCCCGGCAAGGACGGTCTGTTCGAGTGCTATTACCGTGACGAAGAGCTGACTAAAGAGGCATGGCATGACGGACTGTACCACACCGGCGACACCGCGTGGAAGGACGAGGACGGATATTTCTGGTATGTCGGCAGAAACGACGACGTTATCAAGGCGAGCGGCTATAGAATTGGACCGTTCGAGATAGAGAGCGTGCTTATCTCTCATCCGTCGGTGCTGGAGTGTGCCGTAACCGGCGCACCCGACCCGAACGGAATAAGAGGTCAGGTAGTAAAGGCAACGGTAGTTCTGGCAAGGGGCTATACAGCGTCCGAAGAGCTGAAGAAAGAGCTTCAGAACTATGTCAAGAAGAACACCGCGCCCTATAAATATCCGAGAATAGTTGAGTTTGTAGACGAGCTGCCCAAGACCATAAGCGGCAAGATAAGACGTGTACAGATACGCAACGACGATAACAAATAATATTATTTCAACGCCGAAACTGTGTTTTCGGCGTTGATTGTTAAAAGGAAAAAATATGAGAAACTACCTTTACATTTTACAGATTTACGGCGCGGGCAACCCGAAGATACACAATGTTTTAAATTATTACGGCACCGCCGAAAACGCGGTGAAGAAAATAATGCAGGGCGACAAGAGCAAGCTGCCGCCAAAGCGCGAGCTTGCCGCGTCCGCCGCGTCGCTGGAGCGGTCGGATAAAATAATAGCATGGTGCGCCAAAAACAACATACGGATAATCACCATAGATGATGACGATTATCCCGATATTTTACGCAACATATACAACCCGCCGACAGTACTGTTCGTGCAGGGAGATTTATCCTATCTTGACAACCGCGTATCGGTGGCGGCGGTAGGACCGCGTATGCCGGACAGATATGCCGCGCGGCTGGCGTCGGTGATATGTCCGGGGCTGGCAAAATGCGGTATGGTGCTGGTCAGTGGGCTTGCCCGCGGTATCGACCAGACCGCGCATATCAGCTCGGTACGGGCGCATCAGCCGACGATCGCGGTACTCGCCTGCGGCAGCGATGTGGAATATCCCGCCAACACTATGCGGCTGCGCCGTGATATTATCAAAAGCGGCGGCGCGGTGGTGACCGAGCTGCTGCCCGGCACAGGCTGCAACGCGGGATATTTTGAATACCGCAACCGACTTATCTCAGGACTTGCCGACGGTACGTTAGTAATAGGGGCAAATAATACCAGCGGCAGTATGATAACCGCCCGCCATGCCGCCGAGCAGGACAGGGACTTGTTTTTCACCGTGCCGCCCGACACCCTCAGCCCAAAGGTAAGCAGGGTGATAAAATATCTGCGTGACGGTGCGATACCGGTATACGACCATTATGACGTTATCGGCGAATATTTCGATATCTACGGCGACAGGCTGAACGCCAAATATATAGATAAAAACAGGCTGGGCTATCTCGCGAGGGGCGGCAGGATGTTCTCGGAGGTTGACATAGCCAAACCGCAGACTGCGCCCGACATTGCACCGCCGCCCGACGAGCCTGATATCCCGCCCGCGCCCGCACACCCCGAAAGCAGGAACTATGTCGATATGATGCCGAAAAAGTACCGCATACTGCTCGGCTATGAAAAGCCTGACGACAGCGAGACGGAGGAAGAAAAGCCTGATATACAAGATGAGCCGCCGCTGCCCACCGAGGCAGAGCTGCGCGGGCAGGGCGGAACACCCGCCGACAGTCCGCGGGGTATAGTACTCGGAGAATCGGACAGCCCGCTGAGGCAAAAGCTGTACCGACTGATAGAATCCTCCGAAAGCGGTATCTCACTTGACGAGATATTAAGAAATATCGACGATGATTTCGGTGACGTCACCGAGACACTGGCGGATATGGAGATAGACGGGGCGATAAAATGCGGGGTAGGAAACGTGTTTGTCGCAACGAGTAATACATAATATTTTACATAGTAAAGAGTGATATTATACAGTTTAAGGCGTGCTGTCGGCGCGCCTTGTTTTTTTGTTTATTTTTTCCTTTTTTACTATTGACTTTCGGTGTGCGTTGTGCTAAAATAATAATCGTTTTCGCGGTGCAATAATACCGCGAAAAAACTGTCTATAGAGAAAAATTTGCGGAATAAATAATTAATGGTGTGAAGTAATTCTGCGCATACAGGCTGATGCCTGTCCAAAAAATGAAAGGAGCGTAAAATGTTTCAGTTGAAATGGCTTTGGCAGAATCTTAAAGGCTACCGCCCGATGTACGCGGCGGCACTGATGCTGTCAATAATAATTCAGACGTTTTTCCTGATAGGACCGATGATAGTCGAGCGCATTGTCGAGATATTCATCTCCTCGCCGGACGCGCTCGAAAACATCGTGGTACAGCGCGACCTGCTTATCATGCTGTGTGCGCTGCTTATCATCTTTACCTTTGTGCGTACCTGTCTGCAATTTCTCTGTAAGATGCTGTATGAGACGGTATCGCAGGGCGTTTTGCAGGATGTGCGTAACAAGCTGTTCGCAAAGATACAAAATCAGGATATGCATTATTTCGACACTCACACCAAGGGCGACCTTGTCACCCGTCTTACCGGCGACTTAGAGCTTATCCGTCACTCGCTGGCGTGGATAATACTTATGGTGGTGGAGAGCGGTTCGCTGTTCATATTCACGATAATTTATTTCTTCACGCTGGACTGGCTGCTGACGTTATGTTTGCTGGCGGTGACACCGCTGTTGTTCATTGTAACACGTCTGTTTTCCAAGTCGGCAGGACCGCGGTACGTCAAGTTGCGTGAAAAGCTGTCCCGCCTTAACTCAAAGGCGCAGGAGAACATTGCCGCCAACCGCGTGGTAAAGGCGTTCGCCCGTGAGGAATACGAAAAAGAGGACTTTGATAAATATAATAAGGAATACTGCGAATACAACCAGCAGGCGGCAATGGTATGGCTGAAATTCCAGCCGTATGTGGAAATACTCGCCCAGAGCCTGTGGGTAATACAGATGCTGATCGGCGGTATCTTTGTAGTAAACGGCAGGATAACATTAGCCCAGTACACGGTGTTTTCCGGCTTGCTGTGGACGATATCCAACGCGATAAGAAACATCGGTATGCTGATAAACGACCTGCAAAGATTTTTTGCAAGCGTGTCCAAGATAATAGAGGTGTTCTATGCGCGCCCCGGCATAATCAACAACCACGACAGTGCCGAGCGCCCGCGCATCCCGGGCGACATCCGCTTTGAGCACGTGTCGATGAGCTTTGACGGCAAGCAGGTGCTGAAGGACATCAACCTTGACATAAAGGACGGCGAGACGGTGGTGATAATGGGCGCGACAGGCTCCGGCAAGACTGCGATGATGAACCTTATCGCCCGCTTTTACGACCCGACCGAGGGCGCGATATACATAGGCGGCAAAAATATCAAGGACTACGAGCCGGATATTTTACGCTGCAATATCGGTATGACCACGCAGGAGGTAATGCTGTTTTCGGATACCATAGACGGCAATATAGCCTACGGTAAATCCGACCTGCCTTTTGAGGAGGTAAAGGATTTTGCGCATCTCGCCTCGGCACACTTTATCGAGAGCATGCCGGATCAGTATGAGACTATTATAGGCGAGCGCGGCGTGGGTCTGTCCGGCGGACAAAAGCAGAGGATAGCTTTAGCCCGCGCGATGGCGATACGCCCGCCGATACTGATACTGGACGACACAACCTCGGCGGTGGATATGGAGACCGAGATAGAGATACAGGAAAATCTCACAAAGTTAGATTTTGACTGCACCAAGCTGATAATAGCACAGCGTACGTCCTCGGCGCGGTATGCCGACAGGATAGTTATACTGGACGACGGAAAGGTGCTGGAAAACGGCACCCATGCCGAGCTGATGAGTAAAAAGGGCTATTACTATGAGATATTCACCCTCCAAAACGGTGAAGCAGAGGAGGTGGGATAAGTGGCAAGAAATAAATACGATATAGACGAGCGTCTTGAGACCCCATTCGACTTCAAGCATTTCAAGCGTGCGCTGGTATATGTAAAGCGTTATCGGGCGCGGATAATCCTCGCGCTGACGTTGTCGGCGATATCGGCGGTGGTCGCGCTGGTCGCGCCGCTGCTGACCAAAGAGGCGGTGGACGTCGCTATCCCGCGCGGTATCGAGACAGGCAACATTGATTATATCATTCTGCTTTCGGTGCTGTTTTTCCTCTCTGTGGCGGTCAGCGCGATACTCGGCAATATCCGTCAGCGGATAATGACCAAAGCAGGACAGATGATGATATACGACATCAGAAAAGACCTGTTTGCCCACTTGCAGGAATTACCGTTCCAATACTATGATGACAGACCGCAGGGCAAGATACTTGTCCGCGTGGTAAACTACGTCAACAATGTCTCCAACATGCTGACTAACGGTATAATCAACTTTATACTGGAAATTTTCAACATAATTTTCGTAACGATATTTATGTTCGTCGTTGACGCGCGGCTGGCGCTTGTGATATTCGCGGGTGTGCCGGTGTTCATCACCGTGATGGTAATACTGAAAAACAAGCAGCGCCGCGCATGGCGTGAAGAATCCAACAAGCAGTCCAACCAGACCGCTTATCTCGCCGAGAGTATAAACTGCATCCGTGTCACCCAAAGCTTTGCGAGGGAGAACGAGAACCTCGGCATATTCCGCCGCCTGTCCACCGAATACCGCAAGGCATGGATGAAGGCGGTCACGATAAACAACTTTGTCGCTTTCTCGGTGGATAACATCAAGGCGATAGTAGAATCAGCACTGTACTTTGTAGGTCTGCTGATAATCGGCTATCCCGCGGTGGGACTGGGCAGCATACTGGCAATGAGCAACTACTCCAACCGCTTTTGGCAGCCGATAATCAACATCGCGACGATATACAACAACTTTGTCAACGCGGTGGCGTATCTTGAGCGTATATTTGAGACGATGGACGAACCCGTCCCGGTAAAGGATATCGAGGGCGCGACCGAGCTGCCGGAGGTAAAGGGCGAGGTAGAGTTCCGCAATGTTACCTTTGCGTACGAAGAGGGTAAGAACGTGCTGGAAAATCTCAGCTTTAAGGTCAACCCCGGCGAGAGCGTCGCATTGGTAGGACCTACCGGCGCGGGCAAGACCACGGTAGTAAACCTTATCTCCCGCTTTTATAACATAAACGGCGGCGAGGTGCTCATCGACGGCAACGACATCAGCAAGGTGACGTTACACTCTCTGCGCAGCCAGATGGGAATAATGCTGCAGGACAGCTTTATCTTCTCGGGCAGCATTGAGGATAATATCAAGTACGGCAAGCTGGACGCGACTGAGGAAGAGGTACGCAATGCTGCAAAGACCGTATGTGCCGATGAGTTTATCACCGGACTTGAAAACGGCTATCAGACCGAGATGTTTGAGGGCGGCTCTCAGCTGTCCGGCGGACAGCGGCAGCTGGTATCTTTTGCTCGTACACTTATCTCCGACCCGAAGATACTGATATTGGATGAGGCGACCTCGTCAATAGACGCCAAGACCGAGCGGCTGCTGCAAAAAGGTCTTAACGAAATGCTGAAGGGCCGCACCAGCTTTATCATCGCGCACCGCCTGTCTACTATCAAAAACTGCGACAAGATAATGTTCATCAATGACAAGGGCATTACCGAGGCAGGCACGCATGACGAGTTGCTGGCAAAGAAGGGCGATTATTATCGCCTTTACATGGCGCAGAAATTTGAAGAGCAGACGGTGTAAATGCTAAAACCTCACATAGCCTTCCCCTCAAGGGGAAGGCTATTACGGTTTTATGCCATACTAAATCGCCCGAAAGGGCGATTTTCTTTTTAACGGTTGAATTTTCGATAAAAATATGTTATTATATAGGATATGAGACAAGCGGTGAAAGGAGCAAAAGCATGGCACCTGATTTTCCCGATAACAGACAAACTGATATAATAGACCTTGAAGCCCTTTTCGACCAAGAAGGGCAAGAGCAGACAGAGACTGACGCGGCGCTGAGCCAATTAGACTTTGACGGTACCGATGAAGAGGACGAGGCCGCCCTGGCTGAGGAAAAACAGCGCAGAAAAAGAAACCGCCTTATCGGCAACATAATGATATACAGCGGCATAGCGATAATGATAGGGCTGTGCATAGTGACTGGTGTTCTGCTGTTTATGGGGCAGAGCGGTCAGCCCATACAGACGCTGCGCTTTGAAGAGCAGTCGATATCGGTACGGGCGGGGCACACTGTTAAACTGAATGTGCTGACCGAGCCGTCCGGCGTGCAGTACGCCGTATCTTTTACCAGCTCTGACAGCGAGATAGCCGAGGTAGAGCCTGACGGCACCGTCACCGCGATAAAGGCGGGCGAGGTGACTGTCACCGCCAAGAGCGGCGACCTCAGCGCACAGTGCAATATCACCGTACAGCGCGACAGCATTTCCGGCTTTGAGATATCCCAACATGAAATAGAACTGAACACAGGCGAGGAGATAAAGATAGAGCTTACCTGCACGCCCGCCGACGCGGCGGATAAAAATTTTGTGTGGGAGAGCAGCGACACCTCTGTCGCCAAGGTAAAGGACGGTAAGATTACCGCGGCAGGCAGCGGCGAGGCGACCGTGACCGTTACTGATACCGTCACCGAGATAAGCCGCAGGATATCGGTAACCGTTACCGACCCTGAGACGGCTGAGAGCATTGCCTTTACCGAGGAGAGCATAACCCTTGAGGTAGGGGAGAGCTATGAGACGGTGCTGACATACACCCCCGACAATATAGAGACCAAATATTCGATATTCTACACCACCGACCAATCAATAGCGTCGGTGGACGAGTACGGCGTGATAGTCGCAAACTCTGCCGGAGAATGTGTAATAAGCGCGGTCTACTATTATGACGATACAGTCACCGCCGAGATAAACGTCACCGTTATAGATCCGTTTGTTATCACCGGACCTGAGAGCGTGGAAGAAACACCTCCGCCGGTGGAAGAAACACCTCCGCCGATAGGACCGTCCGAGCCGGAGCTACCCGTCATTTCCGGTACGGGTATCGAGACGTTAAACGGTATAACCTACGTCAACGGCATAATGATAGCCAACAAGACCTATTCGCTGCCCGCCGACTATGACCCCGGCGTACAGGACGACGCGCTGTATGCCTTTTACAACATGCAGGCGGCCGCGTGGAATGACGGTATAAATCTGTACATCATCTCCGGCTATCGCTCTTATTACACTCAAAAGGGACTGTATGAAAGCTATGTCGCAAGCGACGGAAAAGCCAACGCCGACCGCTATTCGGCACGTCCCGGCTATTCCGAGCATCAGACGGGATATGCCTTTGATTTAAACTCCGTTGACGACAGCTTTGCCTATACCGCGGAGGCTGCCTGGATAAGGGATAATTGCTATAAATTCGGCTTTATAGTCCGCTATCCCGAGGGCAAGGAGAACATCACCGGCTATATCTACGAGCCGTGGCATGTGCGCTGGCTGGGTGACGATCTGGCGCTAAGCGTGTATAACAGCGGACTTACGCTGGAGGAATACTTCGGCATTACCTCCGAGTACAGTGACTGATAAACAATGCGTAATTTTGTGTGTCGCTTTGTCCGACGGAAATCAAGCAGTAGAAAAATGAAAAAAGCCGGAAGGAAAGAGGGGTATGGGGGGAAAACCATCAGGGTTTTCACCCCCATTTGAAATAAAAAAGCCGCTCCAAAAATTATAAAAAGAGCGGCTGTTCAGCTTGTTGCAAAACCGACCATAGGGAGGTTTTAAGACAAGCTGCCGCCCGAATGGGCGGCAGTCATATATAATATTTTTGTTATTTTATTTGTCTATAGATATTTTGAATATTCCGATAAGCGGAAGCGCCTTTGCCTTTCCGGCGGAAACATTGATAATTCCCGCAATGCCGATGAGTATCGGTATTGCCATAAAGATAAGGTGGATAAACCACGCGAATATGGTGCCGGGGATGTTAGCGCCGCCCATTGCGGCATAAAGTGCGGATTCCCAGCTGTTGCCCGCAAACAGGTTGTAGAAAAAGCTGGATATCGCGCCGTCGAATATTCCCGCGAGGATAGCGGTTATCAGAAGAGTTATCGCCTGAAAGCCGTGGAAAGTCAGCCACTTGGAGTTTTTCGCCATCAGCAGCGGCACAAGCAGTGCGAGTGCCGCAACGATTATACCCCAGAACGAGCCTAAGAACCAGCCCAGCAGGATATAAAGAAATGTCGCGCAGTAGCCGAGTATCGCTATTGCCTTATTCGCCTGGATGTCGGCGGGGTCGATGGTGTCGGTGCTGTCTTTGGTCTTCATCACCTTTTGGAAGAAGTTTTCCGTATTGACGGGTGTGACAGCGGGTACAGGAGCGGGAGCGGGGGCAGCCGCCTGAGGTGCGGGATTTTCCAAAGATGCGCCGCATCCGCTGCATACCTTTGCGCCCTCGGCGTATTCCGTTCCGCATTTAACGCAAAATGCCATGATATATACCTCCGTAAAAATTAAATTTGTGTTTGACACATTTGATAATTTTATTATACACGTTGGCTTTTGTGATGTCAATAGTTTCCGGACGGATATTTTTATGAAGGAGCGACAATGAACGCATTTGACTTTTCCGACAGTAACAAGCGTTATCATACCCTTGATTATTACAACCGACACTTTTACGGCGAAAAAGTATACAAGGCGGCGATAGACGCGGGCTGCACCTGCCCCAACCGCGACGGCACAAAGGGTAAAGGCGGATGTATATTTTGCAGCGGCGGCAGCGGGTATTTTACCGCCCGTCCCGACAATGCTGACCTGCACGGTTCCGTCACGCGCCAGCTGACCGCCGAGCGGGACAGGATATACCGAAAGCACCCCGACAGCGGGCTGATAGCCTATTTTCAGGCAGGGTCCAACACCTATGCGGATGCTGCCGATATTGAAGAAATGCTTTCGGCGGCGGCAGACTTCGGGGTGAAAGGTATCTCGACAGCCACCCGTGCCGACTGCCTTGATAAAGAAAAAATCGCGCTGCTGCGCGATTATAATAAAAAGCTGCCGCTGACTGTCGAGTTAGGGCTGCAGACGGCGCATGACAGCACCGCGCGGCAGATAAACCGCTGCCATGGCTATGCGGATTTTCTGCGCGGCTATGATGTGTTAAAGGCAGCGGGCATACGGGTGTGCGTCCACATAATAGACGGTCTGCCCGGTGAAACAAGAGCCGATATGCTGGCTACCGCCGAGACGCTGGGGCGGCTTTGCCCCGACGCGGTGAAAATACATCTGCTGCATGTCATATCCGGCACGCCGCTGGCGCAGATGTATGAGGACGGCGGCTATACCCCGCTGACAAAAGAAGAGTATATTGATATTGTCGTCTCACAGCTGGAATACCTCCCGCCGCAATGCGTTATCGAGCGGCTGACCGGCGACGGGGACAAGCGTACGCTGCTCGCCCCGTTGTGGAGCAGAGATAAGATATCGGTGCTGGGCGGCATAGATAAGCTGATGAGCGAACGCGACACCTATCAGGGACGGTTGTATAAACAGAAAGGAGAAAAATATGAATCTTCCTGTGTTTGATATAAATAAGGTCACCACCCCGTGCTATGTGACGGAGGAAAAATACCTGCGGCATAACGCCGAGATATTAAAGTCCGTCTCGGACAGGACGGGCTGTAAGATATTGCTGGCGCAAAAGGCATTCTCAATGTACGCGTGTTATCCGCTGTTAAAGCAGTACCTATGCGGCACCACCGCCAGCGGACTGTACGAGGCACGGCTGGGGTATGAAATGTTCGGCGGGGAGACGCATGTATATTCTCCCGCGTACGACCCCGCGCAGATAACCGAGCTGGCAAAGTATGCGGGGCATTTTATGTTTAACTCGATACGGCAGTATGATCTGCACAAAGGCGCGCTGACAGGCAAGGTATGCGGGGTGCGGGTAAATCCTCGCTTTTCCACGCAAGAGGGGCACGAGATATATGATCCCTGCGCGAAAGGCTCGCGCCTTGGGCAGACGCTGGAGGCATTTGAAAAAGACGTGGAGAGGTACGGACTGAACGGGATAAGCGGGCTGCACTTTCACACACTGTGCGAGCAGAACTCCGACGCGCTGAAGGCCACCGCCGAGGAGGTAGAGCGGCAGTTCGGCAAATATCTGGGTGAAATGAAGTGGATAAATTTCGGCGGCGGACATCATATCACCCGACCCGATTACGATATTGAGACGCTGTGTGAGGTAATAGAGTATTTCAGAGATAAATATTCGCTGGAGGTGTATCTCGAACCTGGCGAGGCGGTCGCGCTGAATGCGGGATTTCTGATAACCACCGTACTGGATGTTATCGGCGGCGACACCGACGGAGAGAACGACATAGCTATACTGGACACCTCGGCGGCATGCCATATGCCGGACGTGCTGGAGATGCCGTACCGACCGACGGTGCTGGACAGCGAGTTTTCCACCGCGGGAGAGGCGGGGGCAAAGCCGCACAGCTATCGCCTCGGCGGACCCACCTGCCTTGCGGGGGACGTGATAGGCGACTATTCGTTTGATAGGCCGCTGAAGGCGGGGGACAGGCTGGTGTTCTGCGATATGGCGATATATTCCATGTGCAAGAACAACACCTTTAACGGTATGCCGCTGCCGACTATCTATTACAACCGCGACACAGGAATAGAAGAGGTAAAGAGGTTCGGGTATGAGGACTTTTTGAGGAGGATATAATAACGCCCCTTGGCAGCCTGACGCTGCTAAGGGGCTTGTTTTATTCAGTTGTCGTCTAATTCGCCGAGAAAATTCATGATTATCTCAGAACATTCTTGCGGCTTTTGCTCGTATATCATGTGGTCGCCGCCTAAACATACTATCTTGCAGTTGCCCATTTTTTCGGCATAGGGATAGATAACTTCTTCTCTGGATTTTCGGTGACTTTCAAGTATCTTTTGTATCGTTTCATCATCGTAATCCGTGCGGATCGGCTCCATATCGTCTAAGTGATTTATCTCTATCTGGCGGTTCATCCATTTGTTATATTCTATTATATCTTCTTTTGTTTCAATGCCCCAGCTTGCGCAGATATACAGCTTTGGTATATCGTTGGTGACAATGCCGTTAAATGCGTCCTGCGCGTTTTTCGCCAGCAGGCTGTCCTCTGAGACGGGTGCTATTGAATCCAGCGTCATGTACATAAGCGCGTCAGCGAGCTGTTGCTCTTCTTCGGTGTAATTGTCCGAATAATGATAAAAATAATTCCTCAGAACATATCGGCTAAAGCCCATTTTCGCCAAAAGCGCGAGTGACCTTTCTCCCAGCCCGACAGAATGACCCGGATAATCGTCAAATGCGGTATCGCTCAACTGGCTGCCGTCTACGAAAACTACCGCCTCTATTTCATCAGGATAATTGCTTGCCCAATAGTTCGCGTACGCACCGCCGATAGAGTGGGGCATAAGTATATACGGTGCATCTATCCCGGCGTTTTTCAATGCCTTGCGATAGTCCTCGACTATGTATTCCAGCGTCATTTCGTTGTCGGTGTCATCGCTGAAACCATAGCCCGCACGGTCTACGAAAACCACAAGATTGTCCTCTTCTATCGGTGCGGTCGTCTGTCTCATGGCAACGGGGAAATCACCTGATGAATTACCCGCCATAGCTATTATGGTATGCTTGCCGTTTTCGTTGCCGAATTGCGCGACATTAAGACAATAGTCTCCCACCGAGACGGGATTATAATATCCCTTTTCCTTTAACAAATTGAATTCTTCATTGCTCTTTATACAATGGATAATATACGTCGCCGCCGTAAACAGCACCACCGCCGCAAGCAAAATAGCAACTATGCTGATTATTATTTTTTTAACACTCAGCTTTTTCATGTTTCACCCAATTTTTTATGTTTTACAAACAGTTAATGTCATTAACTATTATAACTCATCCGAGCCGTCTTGTCAATGAAAACGCCGCAGCACCTTTGACCGAAATCAAAATGCTGCGGCAAAACTATTTATCCGTGGTCGGATTTATTTCTTCAACAATCTCAGCGAATTAAGCACCGCGATAACCGTCACGCCCACATCGGCGAACACCGCCGCCCACATATTCGCAATACCCAGCACGCCCAGTACCTGTATTACCAGCTTTACCCCAAGCGCGAAAATTACATTTTGCAGTACGATATTGTTTGTCGCTCTGCTTATATTTATTGCGTCCAGCAGCTTTTCGGGGCTGTCGTTCATCAGCACCGCGTCGGCGGTCTCTATCGCGCTGTCAGCGCCCGCACCCATCGCTATGCCGACGTCCGCCTGCGCGATGACAGGCGCGTCGTTTATGCCGTCGCCGACAAATATCGCGCGCTTGCCCTTGCCGAGCGACGCTTTGGTCTGCTCGGTTATATCCCGCTTGTCGTCCGGCATCAGACCGCTGTGATATTCGTCTATGCCTAGCTCTTCGGCGGCTGCCTTTGCGGCGGCCTCGCTGTCGCCGGTCAGCATTATCGTCTTTATCTTTCTGCGTTTCAGCTCCGCTATCGTCTTTACCGCAGCGGGCTTTAGCGTGTCGGCGATTACTATGCAGCCGATATACTTTCCGCCGCGCGCCGCGTACAGCACCGTGCCGTCCTGCGGCTCACATTCGATACCGTTTTCGGCTAAGAATTTCGCGTTGCCGCACAGCACCTCTTCGCCGTCAACGACCGCGCGTACACCCTTTCCGGCTATCTCCTCGCAGGAGGTCAGCCGCGTGTTGTCAAACGCTTTGCTGTATTCGGTCTGTACCGATACCGCTATCGGGTGGTTAGAGCTGCTCTCGGCGTACGCCGCCGTCTCCAGCAGCTCGGCTTCGCTTACGCCGTGGGGGTACATTTTGCTTACGTGGAATTTACCCTCGGTCAGCGTGCCTGTCTTGTCGAACAGCACCGCGCCCGCCTTGGCAAATGCCTCGAGATAGTTGCTGCCTTTTACCAGCACACCGCGCGAGGACGCTTTGCCTATACCCGCGAAATATCCCATCGGCACCGATATAACCAGCGCGCAGGGGCAGGAGATAACTAAGAAGATAAGTCCGCGCTGTACCCATGTCGCAAAATCAAACCCGGTGAACAGCGGCGGTATGACTGCTAACAGCACCGCCATCGCCACAACGGCAGGGGTGTAGTACCTCGCGAATACCGTAATAAAATTCTCGGTCTTGGTCTTTTTCTCGGCGGCGCGCTCTACCGTCTCCAGCATCTTGTACACCGCCGTGTCGGCAAACTCCGCAGTGGTCTTTACCGTCACGGTGCCGGATATGTTCAATGTGCCCGCTTTGACGGCGTCGTCTTCAGCGACGTCGCGCGGCATGCTCTCGCCGGTCAGCGCAGAGGTATCTACTGAGGTCGAGCCGCTGACTATCACGCCGTCCAGCGGTATCTTTTCGCCCGCCTTTATTCTTATAATAGAGCCGACAGGAACTTCTTCGGGTGCTACCGTTACATATTCGCCGTCACGCAGCAGCTCTGCCGATTCGGGTCGGGTCTTTATCAGCGCGTTTATGCTGCGGCGTGAACGGTTGACCGCTATGCTTTGGAACAGCTCGCCCACCGAATAGAACAGCATTACCGCTACGGCTTCCTCATACTCGCCGAGGATTATCGCGCCTATGCACGCAACCAGCATAAGGGTGTTTTCGTTGAAAAAGTTACGCTGGATAATAGCCTTAAACGCAGTGACAGCGACCTCGATACCGTTTATCACAAACGAGATAAGATAGCATACCAACGCCGCTATATACAGCGCACCCTCCTGCGCGACAAAATGCTCTATGATAAATCCCGCCGCGAACAGCACCGCCGACACCGACAGCTTGATTATGTCGCCCTTATAGTCTGCCTTTTGCTCGGTATAGTCCTTCTTGCGGATGACTTCAACATCAGGTTCTAACGACTTTACTATCTTTTCTACCCGCTCGAACAGCTCGTCCTCGTCGATACGGTCGGCGGTGACGGTCAGCTCTTTACGGACAAAGTTCATAGCCGCCGCGGTAACCCTGTCGCTTTTTTCCGCCGCCGCGCGTATCTTTTCCGCGCAGTTGGCGCAGTCCAGCCCGTCAAGAATGTATTTGTACTCCATAATAAATCCCCTTTTTATTTTATACTGAATATCTTTATTTTATTGAATGTTTGAGTAACTATTCAAATGTTGTCCCAAAAAAATTAATTTCAAAGAAATTAATTTTTTATTCCATTATATGCTCTTTTGCGTTATCGAACACCGTGTTGACGTGGTCGTCGCTCAGCATGTAGTAGACTACTTTGCCCTGTTTTTCGCTCTTTACCAGCTCGGCAGCTCTCAGTACTCGCAACTGATGGGATATGGCGGAAACCGTCATATTGAGCAATGCCGCAAGGTCGCACACGCACATTTTAGAGATGGAGAGGGAATAAAGTATCTTTATCCTAGTCTCGTCGCTTATCGCCTTGAAGAACATCGATAGCTTTTCAAACTGCTCTTTTTCCAGCATACCGTCGCGCACCTTGGCTATCACTTCGTCATGTATTACGTTTACCTTGCAAAGCTCGGCGTCTTTTTCGATATTTGCCATTGGTCGCCCTTTCACTTGAACATTTGCTCAACTGTTTGATATAAATATATCATATTTCTTTTTATTTGTCAACAGTTATTTTAATATTTTTTGAAATATTTGTTTGCTGGGAGTTAAGGTCGTTGTATCCCGATAAAACAAAAAGCCTTCCCCTTGAGGGGAAGTGTGTCTGTATTTTCTCCCCATAAAGGGGAGAAAATGTACTCGGATGAGGTGTTCTTAAAAGCGACGATTTTTATTATTTCTTCGCTTTTGACGCGAAATATTTTTCGGCAATGCAGTTGAAAAACGCGGTCTTGTCCTTGTCGTCCATATCCGACGCAAAAATATCATCCAGGGTTTGCAGCGCCTCGTCCGCCTCTTCCAGCAGCTTTTTGTCCGAGCTGCCGCAAAAGTACAGCCTTTCATCAGAGGAAAGGACGATATCCGTGCCGTCGGACAACTCGTCCGGGGTGGTGCGGAGTATCTCCGCCATTTTTTCCAGTATCGCCCCGCGCGGCTTTCTGCTGCCGTTTATGTAATTGGCAAGGGCGCGGTAGGTTATACCGACCTCGTCGGCAAACTCCGTCTTTTTATATCCGTTTCGTTTTATCAGCACTTCCAGCTTTTCGGTCAGCAGCATTTTTTTCGTTCCTTTCACCTGCAAAGAATATTCTATATTTATATTATAATATCGTTTTTGCCTGCTGTCAATCAGAAAAATTCAACAAAATTTGCAAAAATTCAAGAAATATGCAAAATATACTGTATAATATACATTTTTACGCATAAATTCCCTTGACTTTTGGTTTTTTTAGTGTATAATATTCAATGTAA
This sequence comes from Eubacterium sp., assembly GCA_022511265.1. Lineage (GTDB taxonomy): Bacteria > Bacillota > Clostridia > Oscillospirales > Ruminococcaceae > Ruminiclostridium_E. The sequence continues at coordinate 18,194 of JAFLRX010000016.1, forward strand.
TGTTAAAACGCCGACGGAAACCCCGTCGAATATTCTATAAACAATTTATATAAGGAGATAACAAAAATGGCTAAGGAAATCAAAAAGATAATACTTGCATATTCCGGAGGACTTGACACCTCAATAATCATTCCGTGGCTGCACGAGAACTATCCCGGCTGCGAGGTAGTATGCGTTGCGGGCAACGTAGGACAGGACGCGGAGATTGAGGGACTGGACGAGCGCGCAAAGAAGTCCGGCGCGGCTAAGCTGTACATCGAGGACATTCAGGATGAATTCGTAAATGACTTCATCTTCCCGACCCTTAAGGCGGGCGCAAAGTATGAGGGCTATCTGCTGGGTACCTCCTTCGCGCGTCCTCCGATAGCTAAGAGACTGGTCGAGATAGCACGCAAGGAAAACGCAGACGCTATCTGCCACGGCTGCACAGGTAAGGGCAATGATCAGGTACGTTTTGAGCTGACCATCAAGGCGCTCGCGCCCGATTTGGAGATAATCGCTCCGTGGAGAGTTTGGGAGCTTAAATCCAGAGAGCAGGAGATAGAGTACGCCGAGGCTCACAATATCCCGATAAAGATAACCCGTGAGACCAACTACTCTAAGGATATGAACCTGTGGCATTTATCCCACGAGGGTCTTGACCTTGAAGACCCCGCCAACGAACCGCTGTATAATAAAGAGGGCTTTTTAGAGCTGGGCGTTTCCCCCGAACAGGCTCCCGACAAGCCCACCTATATCACCATTTCATTTGAAAAGGGCATACCCGTTGCGATAGACGGCGAGAAGATGGACGGCGTAAAGCTGATAAAGACACTCAACAAGCTGGGCGGAGAGAACGGTATCGGTCTGTTCGACGTTGTGGAAAACAGACTGGTCGGTATGAAGTCACGCGGCGTGTATGAGACACCCGGCGGTACTATCCTGTACCATGCGCATGAGGTGCTGGAGACCATCTGCCTTGACAAGGAGACCCAGCATTACAAGTACGGTCTGGCACAGAAGTACGCTGACCTCGTATACAACGGACAGTGGTACACCCCGCTGAGAGAGGCAATGGACGCGTTCGTTGACAAGACTCAGGAGACGGTAACAGGCGACGTCAAGCTGAAGCTGTACAAGGGCAACATAATTAACGCGGGCGTTACCTCGCCCTATACGCTGTACAGCGAGGACTTCGCATCCTTCGGCGAGGACGACGTATATGACCAGTATGATTCCAAGGGCTTTATCAACCTGTTCGGTCTGCCGATAAAGGTTAAGGCTCTGCTGGACAAGGCGCGCGAAGAAAATAAGTAATTTTAAGATAACTCAATAATGTTACGGGGGAAATGATTTTATCATTTTCCCTTGTAATGCTTTTTAATAACAGGATTTTTGAGAGGATTTTTCATGGATAAGATGATGTGGGCGGGGCGGTTTTCCAAAGAGATAGCCGCTGATGTGAATGACTTCAATTCTTCTATCAGCTTTGACGCTAGGATGTACAGGCAGGATATCAAAGGCTCGATAGCGCACGCGACCATGCTGGGCGAGCAGGGTATAATAGACAAGTCCGAAAGCGCCGTAATAATCGAGGGGCTGAAAGGCATACTCGCCGATATCGAGGCGGGTAAGCTGGACTTTGACCCTAACGCCGAGGATATACATATGTTTATCGAGGCGCAGCTGACCGAGCGTGTCGGCGACGCTGGCAAGCGTCTGCATACCGCGCGCAGCCGCAACGACCAGGTTGCGGTAGACCTAAAGCTGTATCTGAAGGACGAGATAAGCATAATATCGGATATGGTACGGCAGCTGATAGGCACGGTCACCGACCTTGCCGAGCAGCATACCGAGACGGTTATGCCCGGCTATACACATCTTCAAAGAGCACAGCCTATCACTTTCGCTCATCATCTTATGGCGTATGCGCAGATGTTCGCGCGCGACCTGTCGAGACTTGCCGATTGCTATAAGCGGACGGATGTTATGCCGCTGGGTTCCTGTGCGCTGGCGGGCACGACCTACCCGCTGGACCGCAGACGTACCGCCGAGCTGCTGGGCTTTGCGGATATCACGCTGAACAGCCTTGACGGTGTCAGCGACCGCGATTATGCGATAGAATTATGCAACGATATATCCATGTTGATGATGCATCTGTCGAGATTTTCCGAGGAGATAATTTTGTGGTGCTCGTGGGAGTTCAAGTTTATCGAGCTGGACGACGCGTACTCTACCGGCAGCTCGATAATGCCGCAGAAGAAAAACCCCGACATCACCGAGCTTATCCGCGGCAAGACCGCGCGGGTATACGGCGACCTGCAAACATTACTCACTATGATGAAAGGTCTTCCGCTTGCATACAATAAGGATATGCAGGAGGATAAAGAGGCGATATTTGACGCGATAGACACAGTCAAGATGTGCATAAAGACCTTTATCCCGATGCTGGCGACCATGACGGTGAATAAGGAAAATATGCGCGCCGCCGCGGCAAAGGGCTTTATAAACGCGACCGACTGCGCGGATTATCTTGTGAAAAAGGGCTTGCCGTTCCGCACGGCGTACAAGATAACAGGCATGCTGGTGGCGATGTGCATAGAGAAGAACACCACGCTGGAAGACCTGCCGATAGAGGAATACAAGGCGCTGAGCGATGAGTTTGACACCGACGTATACGATGCGATAAGCCTTGACCGCTGTGTGATGACCCGTAATGTTGAGGGCGGACCCGCACCCGAGGCGGTAAAGGCGCAGATAGCGGAGCTGAAGGCGCGCGTTGGTGAAATAAAGCTATGATAACATACGAATTAAGACTGCCGAAGGACATCAACTCCTTCCGCCGCAGCGTGGGCTGGTACGAGCTGTCCGAGCGGCAGCTGGCATGTGCGCAGAACAATTCTGTCTTTGCTATTACCGCGCTGGACGGGGGTAAAGAGGTCGGCTCGGCGCGTATTGTGGGCGACGGCGGCTATCAGTTTTTCATATCGGACGTTATCGTCCGCCCCGAATATCAGCGCATGGGTATCGGCAGTGGCATGCTGAAGCGGCTGATGGACTGCGCGTTGTCGGCCGCCGACGAGGGCGAGACGATAATGATAAATCTGATGTCGGCAAAGGATAAAGAGCCGTTTTACGAAAGTCTCGGCTTTATGCGCCGACCGAATGACGAGCGCGGCTCGGGCATGACGAGATTTCTTACAAAGGAGCAAAAATGAGTATAAAGGTATATATCGACGGTCAAGAGGGTACGACCGGACTTAAAATATCAGAACGCTTTGAGAACAGAACAGACATAGAACTGCTGAAAATAGATGAAGACAAGCGCAAGGACGAGGCAGAGCGGAAAAAGCTGATAAACGCGTCGGATTACACCTTCCTTTGCCTGCCGGACGACGCGGCAAGGCAGGCGGTGGCGCTTGCGGGTGAGGACGTTAGGATAATAGACGCGTCTACCGCGCACCGCACCAACCCCGACTGGGCGTACGGCTTTCCGGAGCTGTCGGCGGCGCACCGCGAGAAGATAGCCAATTCCAACCGTGTTGCCGTGCCCGGCTGTTATGCCAGCGGCTTTATCTCGTTGGTTTACCCGCTGGTCAGCGCGGGGGTAATGCCCGCAGATTATCCCGTCACCGTCCATGCGGTGTCAGGCTACAGCGGCGCGGGTAAGAAGGGCATAGCGCAGTATGAAGACGCGAACAGAGACGCGGAGTTTGATTCTCCCCGCGAATACGCACTGACCCAGCAGCACAAGCACCTGCCGGAGATGAGGGCGGTGACAGGGCTGGACTATGACCCGATATTCTGCCCCTACGTCTGTGACTATTACAGCGGAATGACTGTGACCGTTCCCGTTGCGTCGCGGCTGCTGAACAAATACCGCGCGATATATGACGTACATAAGGTGATAGAAGAGCATTATGCCGAACAAAAGCTGGTAAAGGTAATGCCGTTGTGGGAGCAGCCGTCCGGCGGATTTCTGGCGGCGAATACGCTGTCCGGCAGGAATGATATGGAGATATACGTATTCGGCAATGACGACAGGATATTGCTTTGCTCGCGGTTTGACAACCTCGGCAAGGGCGCCAGCGGCGCGGCAGTGCAATGTCTGAATATCATGTGCGGTGTAGACGAAACAACGGGGCTTGTATAATTTATAAGAGGTAAGTTTTATTTATAAGGGGTATGATATATGTTTGTAGAATTTGAAGATTATAAGATGATAGAGGGCGGTATCTGCGCGCCCAAAGGTTTTAAGGCGGGGGGAGTTGCCGCAGGGATAAAGGCGGGCAGCACCAAGAGAGACCTCGCACTGATAGTCTGTGAAAAGAAATGCGCGGCGGCCGCCGTATATACTCAGAACAAAGTAAAGGGCGCGCCGATAACGGTGACGCAGCAGCACCTGAAAGACGGCATGGCGCAGGCGGTGATAGTCAACAGCGGCAACGCGAACACCTGCAACCCCAACGGCATAGAGATGGCCGAGCAGATGTGCGAGCTGGCTGCGCAGGCACTGGATATAGACAAGAACGACGTTATCGTCGGCTCGACCGGCGTAATCGGGCAAACATTATCTATCGACCCGATACAGGCGAAGATGGGAGAGCTGACCGCCTCGCTCAGCGAGCAGGGCAGCCCCCTTGCGTGCGAGGCGATAATGACCACCGACACCCGCAAGAAGGAGATTGCGGTGCGGTTCATGATAGACGGCAAGCTGTGCTATATCGGCGGTATCAGCAAGGGTAGCGGAATGATAAACCCCAATATGGCGACAATGCTGTGCTTTATCACCACTGACGTAAACATCAGACAAGAGCTGCTGCAAAAAGCACTGAAGCGCGTAGCGGATATAACCTATAACATGGTATGCGTGGACGGTGATACATCTACCAACGACACCGCCTGCATAATGGCGTCGGGACTTGCGGGCAACCGCGAGATAACCGCCGAGGATAAGGATTATGAGGAATTTATCAACGCGCTGTACGCGGTGATGATGAACCTTGCGCGGGAGACCGCCCGAGACGGCGAGGGCGCGACCAAGCTGATAGAGTGCGCGGTAAAGGGCGCACCCGATGAGGATATCGCAAAGCGTATCGCAAAGTCGGTAATAAGCAGTGATCTGGTAAAGGCGGCAATGTTTGCCGCGGACGCGAATTGCGGCAGGATATTCTGCGCGATAGGGTATACGGAGGGCGATTTCAGCATAGATGATATGGAGGTCACCCTGCTGAGCGAGAAAGGCAGCATAAGGGTATACGAAAACGGCGCGGTGTCCGATGTTGACGATGACAGGGCGCACGAGATACTCACCGCCGACGAGATAACGGTGCTGGTAGACCTGCACAGCGGACTGCATAAGGCGGCGGCATGGGGCTGCGACCTTACTTATGATTATGTGAAGATAAACGCGGAATACAGAAGCTGATTTCTGAGAGGGACGACAATGATAATAGAAAACGAAACAAGGGCAAAGGTATTAAGCGACGCACTGCCTTATATACAGAAATATTCCAACAAGGTAATAGTGATAAAGTACGGCGGCAACGCCATGACCAACCAAAAGCTGAAAGACGCGGTTATGTCGGATATCGTGCTGTTATCGCTGTGCGGTATGAAGATAGTGCTGGTGCACGGCGGCGGCCCCGAGATAAATGAGATGCTGAAAAAGACCGGCAAGGAGAGCAAATTTGTCAACGGTTTGCGCTATACCGATGAAGAGACGATAGATATTGTCCAAATGGTACTCTGCGGCAAGGTCAACAAGGACTTGGTCGATCTGCTGAGCAAGAGCGGCGGCGAGGCGATAGGTCTGTGCGGACTGGACGACCACATGATAGAGGCAGAGCAGCTGGACCCGCAGCTGGGCTTGGTCGGTGAGATAACCAAGGTAAACGTCAAGGTGATAAACGACGTGCTGGAAAAGGGGTATATCCCTGTTATCTCCACGGTGGCAAGCGGTGCGGACGGCAAGGTGTACAACATCAACGCGGACACCGCGGCGGCAAGAATAGCCTCTGAGATGAAGGCGGAAAATCTTATCCTGCTGACCGATATAAAAGGACTGCTTGAGGACAAGGACGACGACAATACTCTTATCAGAATGGTGGGACTGTCCGAGGTGCCTTTTCTCAAAAAGCAGGGTATTATATCCGGCGGTATGATACCGAAGATAGACTGTTGTGTAGAGGCGGTAAGACGCGGAGTAAAGAAGGCGAATATAATAGACGGACGTGTACCGCACTCGATACTTATCGAGCTGCTGACCAACGAGGGCCTCGGCACGCAGTTCAATTAACATAAAGGAGAAAGCATGAGCACAATAGAAAAATTCAATGCCCATGTGATGGGCTCGTACGGAAGATATGATCTGGTAATAGACAAGGGCGAGGGCAACTTTGCCACCGACGAAAACGGCAAGAGGTATATAGATTTCGGCAGCGGCATCGGCACCAACTCTCTCGGCTATGCCGACAAGGATTGGGCGGACGCTGTATGCAAGCAGGTGCGGACATTGCAGCACACCTCAAATTATTACTATACAAAGGTGCAGGCGGAGTTCGCCGAAAAGCTGGCAAAGCTGACAGGCATGAAAAATATGTTTTTCTGCAACTCCGGCGCAGAGGCAAACGAGTGCGCGATAAAAATCGCGAGAAAATACAGCTTTGATAAATACGGACAGGGTCGTCATAATATAATTACATTGGTAAATTCCTTCCACGGCAGGACAATGGCCACCCTCTCCGCCACGGGACAGGACGCGTTTCACAACTACTTTTTCCCGTTTGTCGAAGGCTTTATATATGCTGAGGCAAACAATGTCGAGGACCTAAAGGCAAAGCTGGACGACACCGTCTGCGCGGTGATGATAGAGTACGTCCAGGGCGAGGGCGGCGTTGTCCCGCTGGATAAGGATTACGTTGACGCGGTATACGAGCTGTGCGGACAAAAGGACGTGCTGGTGATAACCGACGAGGTGCAGACCGGCGTGGGTCGTACCGGCAAGTTTTTGGCGGGGCAGAATTTTGACAAGACCGCCGATATAGTCACCCTTGCGAAAGGTATCGCGGGCGGACTGCCGATGGGCGTCTGCCTTGCGGGTGAGAAATGCGCCGAGACGCTGACGCCCGGCACACACGGCTCGACCTTCGGCGGCAACCCCATCGCCTGCGCGGGCGGACTGGCAGTGCTGAAAAAGGTCGAGAATAAAACCTTCTTGATCGACGTCGCCGAGAAAGGAACGTATATAAAGCAAAAGCTGCTGAAAATCGACGAGGTTGAATCGGTCACAGGAATGGGACTGATGATAGGCATAAAGCTGAAGACCAAAAAAGCGGGCGATATAGTAAAGGCGGCACTGGATGAGGGACTGCTGCTGCTGACCGCAAAGGAAAAGGTGAGATTGCTCCCCCCGCTTAACATAAGCTATGAGGAGATAGACAAGGGCCTTAAAATACTGGAAAGACTTCTTAAATAAGAAAGGAAAAAATAAAAATGAAGCATTTACTTAAAATGATGGATCTCAGCACAGAGGAGATACTGGAGATACTTAATCTGGCGGATCAGCTGAAATACGAGCAGGAGCACGGAATACCGCACAAGGCGCTCAGCGGCAAGACGCTGGGTATGATATTCCAAAAGGCGTCTACCAGAACAAGGGTATCCTTTGAGACGGGTATGTATCAGCTGGGCGGCAACGCATTGTTTTTGTCCGCGTCTGAATTGCAGATAGGCAGGGGCGAGCCGGTGCAGGACACCGCGCGGGTGCTGTCACGTTATATCAACGGTATAATGATACGGACCTTTGAGCAGTCCGAGGTGGAGAACCTTGCGGAGTACGGCTCTATCCCGATAATAAACGGACTGACCGACTTATCGCACCCCTGTCAGGTGCTGGCTGACCTTATGACTGTACGGGAGTACAAGAACAACCTTGAGGGGCTGAATATGTGCTATATCGGCGACGGAAATAATATGGCAAACTCGCTGACGGTAGGCTGTCTTAAAGTAGGCATGAACGTAAGCCTTGCCTGCCCGGAGGGATATCATCCCGCATCTACCGTGCTGGAATTCGCAAAGCAGTATCCCGACAACTTCAAGCTGGTAAGCGACCCGATGGAGGCCGCCGCTGACGCGGATGTACTGTTCACCGACGTATGGGCGTCGATGGGACAGGAGGGCGAAGCCGAGCAGCGCAAGGCGGCGTTCAAGGGCTATCAGATAAACGATGAGATAATGAAGGTCGCAAAGCCCGACGCAATGGTACAGCACTGCCTGCCCGCACACCGCGAGGAGGAGATAACCACCAAGGTGTTCGAGCAGCACGCAAATCAGATATTTGACGAGGCGGAAAACCGCCTGCACGCGCAAAAGGCAGTTATGGTAATGCTGATGAGCGACAAGGACTGAGAACTAAAAACAAATAAAAATCTCCCGAAACAATTCGGGAGATTTTTGCAACCGATTAAAAAGGGGCGCAGCTATGACCAAACTACTTATAAAGCTATTTATAAAAAATCATAACGATACCACCTCGCCCGCTGTAAGGAAAAAATACGGTTATCTCAGCGCTGTTACGGGTATACTGCTGAACCTGCTGCTGTTTTCAGGCAAGCTGGCGGCGGGCATCATCAGCGGTGCGGTGTCGGTGACGGCGGACGCGTTCAATAACCTCTCCGACGCGTTTTCGTCAGTTATGACATTTGCGGGTTTTCGCCTTGCGGACCGTCCCGCCGATAAAGAGCACCCATACGGCCACGGCAGAATGGAATATGTCACCGGGCTTATCATTTCGTTCATTATTATAATGATGGGCTTTGAGGTGGGGCAGGGTGCGCTGGAAAGGCTGTTGTCACCCGAGAGTTTAGAGTTTTCCGTGCTTTCGGTTATTGTGCTGTCGGTGTCGGTAGCGGTCAAGCTGTGGATGGCGGTGTTCAACCGCAGACTGGGCAAGATAATAAATTCCGGCACATTGCGGGCGGCGGCGACCGACTCGCTGTCCGACTGTATCTCCACTTCGGCGGTAATAATCTCAATGCTGGTGCTGTTGTTTACAGGCGTACAGCTGGACGCGTACGCGGGACTATTCGTGGCACTGTTTATAATCGTCGCGGGTATCAGGACATTCAGGGACAGCCTTTCCCCGCTGCTGGGCAGCGAGCCTGACAAAGATTTTATTAACGAAATAGAAATGGCGGCGGCAGAGTACCCGTCGGTCATCGGTGTGCATGACGTTATCGTGCATGATTACGGCGCGGGACGCAGGATAATATCATTGCATGTCCAATTGCCGAACGATATCGGCTTTCCCGAGGCGCACGAAATAGTTGACCGTATAGAAAACGACCTGAAGGAAAAATATAAATGCATTGTTACGATACACGCCGACCCCGCGGGAACCGACGCGGAGACGCTGACCGCAAAAGCGGCGGCGGAGGAGATAGCGGGTGCGCTGGGGTTGTCGGTGCATGATTTTCGGCTTGTAAAAAGTGAAAAATTCAGCACCGCGGTGTTCGAGCTTGCGATACCTTTCAGCTGTGAATGTGAGGACGAAGAGCTGGTCATGATAGTGACAGAAAAGCTATGCGAGTGCAGCGAAAACTGGCGCGCGGAGATAACACCTGAGCGTACGGGTTAATAAATTATAACAATTTTCATATCAACCGCTGTCTAAAACGGCGGTTTTTTATGTAAAAAAGCGAATTATTCGCTTTAACTATTGTAATTTGTGAAAAGATGTGATATTATATTGTCAGAAAGATCGAGGGGTGTTTTGTTCCTGCGGTCTTACGGGAAAGAAACGCTTTCCTGATATGTTCACTGAGAAAGGAAATATTACAATGGCTGATAAGAAAACAACCAAGACAGAAGAAGTAAAGGCTCCCGCAGCTGCACCCGCAGAGAAGAAGCCTGCTGCCGCTAAGCCCGCTGCAAAGCCCGCCGCTGCTGCAAAGCCCGCTGCTGCTAAGCCTGCCGCTAAGCCCGCAGCTAAGAAGCCTGCTGCCAAGAAGACCGCAGCAAAGAAGCCGGCCGCTAAGAAGCCCGCTGCTAAGAAGGCTGTTGAGAAGAAGGTTCCCACCGTTGAAGAGATCGCTGCAAAGCTGCAGAAGAAGATCGGCAAGAAGAGCGTTGCTAAGATCAACGAGAGAGTTGCCATCGAGGTCAAGGTTTACGGCGAGTATGAGAGCTATCTTTACATCCTCGTTGACGACGGCAAGGTAGAGGTTAAGCCCTACGGCTATGACGATCACGATATCCATATCGACCTGCCGATAGACGACGCGCTCGCTATCATCGACGGCAAGTATGACTACAAGGCAAAGATCCTCTCCGGCGATTTCTACGCTGTAGGTTCTCTGACCAAGCTGCTCAAGGTTAAGGAAGTACTTTTTAAGTAATCTGATAATTAATTAGGCATACGGGGCATAGTCCCCTGTATGCTTAAGCTGAGGGGAGTCGATTCCCCTCAGCTTTAAATTTACCTAAACAGAAAGGAATGATCTTAAATGGCAAAGGTAAAGAAAGCCGTCATTCTCGCTGCCGGATACGGAACGAGAGTTCTCCCCGCCAGTAAGGCTATCCCCAAGGAGATGCTGAACATCGTTGACAAGCCCGCTATCCAGTATATAGTTGAGGAGGTCATCAACTCCGGCATCACCGATATACTTATCGTGGTATCAAGGGGTAAGCATGAAATAGAGGATCATTTTGACCGCAAGCCCGACCTTGAGGCACAGCTGCTGAAGGGCAACAAGACCGAATTTTACAAGGTCGTTACCGATATTGCCGAGATGGGCAAGGGTATACAGTTTGTCCGTCAGCAAGAGCAGAACGGCACCGGCGGCGCGGTAATGTACGCAAAGAGCTTTGTGGGTGACGATCCGTTCGTAGTGGTATACGGCGACGATGTTATCATCGGCGACGACCCCTGCACCGCGCAGTGCTGCCGCGCGTTTGAAAAGTACGGCAAGGCGGTAGTCTCCATGAAGGAGGTTCCGTTTGAGATGGTGCTGAAATACTGCACCCTCGACGTAAAGCCCGCAGAGGGTAATGTATATCATATTTCGGATATGATAGAAAAGCCCAAGCCCGAGCAGGTCATTTCAAACTTCTCGATACTCGGACGCTGCGTATTGCCCGCAAAGGTATTTGACATTCTCGAAACGCTGCCGACAGGCGCGGGCGGAGAATATCAGCTGACCGACGCGATGAAGCAATTAGCCACCACCGAGGGCATGATAGGCGTTGACTTTACCGGCACACGTTATGACATGGGCAACAAGCTCGGCATAATGAAGGCCTGTGTAGAGGTCGCACTCAAGCACCCCGAGATAGGCGAAGGATTTAAGGAATATCTTAAGACACTCGATATATAAAATCAAACGGCTGCCGCAATGCGGCAGCCGTTTTATTTTTAGTGAATAACGAATAGTGAATAGTTATGGTGTGCCCTACGGGCACGGATTTTAATTAGCGCCGTAGGCGCATCAATAATTATTCATTATTCTTTATTCACTATTCATTAAATTCCGTCGCAATATACTTCCCCGCCTGCTCGGTGGAATACACCCACCTGTCTATATGCCCGTCGGTGATGTAATAATTCAGTTCGGCGGGCGGTGCGTCACAGCGGTAAGAGCTGACGATTATCAGCTTTATTTTCATCTTTTCGGGGATTATCGCCTTGATGTACACGCTGGCAAAGTCTCCGGCGCGTACGCCGGGTTTCAGTTCGGCAAGACCTGCAAGGTTTGGCGCGAGCTCGACAAATATTCCGTAATCCTCTACCGAGCGGATTATACCCGGCACCGTCTGCCCCGCGCAAAAGTGCCCGGCATTTTCTCCCCAAGTACCGAGCAATTCTTTATGGGTAAGGCATATCCTGTCGCCGTCGCGCCCCTTTACCGCGGCAAAAATATCCTGCCCGACGGCAAAGCGGTCGGATGGGTGGGTTATCCGCGACACCGATATGGTGTCTATCGGTATCATAGAGGGCAGCCCGCAGCCTATATCCACAAAACAGCCGAACTGCTCTAGATGGGTCACCCGTGCGGGTATTACGTCCCCGCTTTGCAGTTTAGATATGTATTCGTCCTTTGCGCGCTGCTGCGCCTCTTTGCGGGACAGCACTGCAACCGCCTCGCTGCCTGAGCGGTTTATTCCTTTTATAATAAAGCAGACAGGCTTGCTTACTCTTGAAATCAGCGCGATGTCTCTGGTTGTTCCGTCATCTATGCCGAGTGCTCCCTCGCCCCGCTCGATAACGCCGCGCATACAGCCGAGATCAACTATCATATTATGCTCGGTATCGCAGACGATACACGGCGCCTCGTATATCCTGCCGCTTTTTGCCGCCTTTTCCACCGAGCGTATATCCTGCAAAGCCGCCGTGTTTTCCTTGTCAGTGATTTTTCTGCCCTCCGGCAAGAATTCCGTCATTTGTAGTACCATACCTTTCCCGGAGAGCCTCTCCGCGTCTTCCAAACATTTTATTTCATTTTATGTTAAAGGCGGCGGTTTTAGAATGTAAAATTTTCACACGGATATTTCAAAATACATATTGATTTTGGTACGGTTTTTTGATACAATGAAGATAGCTTATTTTGAAACCGTACGGGAAAGGTCAGTACCATGTTAAATTCATCTACCGTAAAAAGAATAGTATTGCTCGCGGTGCTTGCCGTTGTGGGCGTTGCCGCGGCGTGGGGCTTGTCCTACGCCATAGGCGAGGGCAGCGAGTATGAGATATTACAGCCGGTCCAGCCGCCGATAACGGCAGACCAGCCGGAAAAGCCGCGCGTACCGATAACCTTTTCCCATACCGATACGTTTTATGAGGAAAGCTTCAGCGTCGCGCTGACCGCGGCGGAAGAGGACGCGGTGATATATTATACCACCGACGGCTCTGTCCCGACCCGCAGCTCGACCCGTTACGTCAACCCGATAAACGTCCGCGCGGGAAAAGAAGTCAAGTCCTTTACCATAAAGGCGATAGCGATAGGCGAAGAGGGCACGTCCGAGGTCATCACCAAGAGCTATGTGGTAGGAGCGGATGTGTTCGAGCGGTTTGATAAGGATACATACGTCTTTGTCCTGTCCGCAGACCCGCACGACCTGTATGATTATTATGACGGAATAGCGGTAGAGGGCGTAATACGTGACGAGTGGCTGCAAAACGAATATGACGGCACGTTTGAGGTCAACCCCACCCACCCCGCCAACTGGAATCAGGACGGCATGGACGGCGAGCGTCCGATGTACATGGAGGTCTACGACAGTGCCGGCAACCTGCTGATAGAACAGCAGGCGGGCGCGCGTGTGGCGGGTGCGTATTCCCGCGCGACCGGCCAGAAATCCTGGAAGCTTATCGCGCGCAGACTGTATACGCCCGACGACGGGACATTCCATTTTGTATTTTTCGATGACGCCACCGACGCGGACGGCGTGCTGCTTACCAAATATGACAGGATAGTGTTGAGAAACGGAGCAAACGACCGCGAGTTTGCCGGTGTGCGTGACGAGCTGTCGGCAGAGCTGGCGGCACAGTCCGGCTTTTTGGATTATCAGTCCACAGCGCCCGCGGCGGTGTTCTTGAACGGTGAGTATTACGGCTTTGCGTGGCTGCATCAGAATTATTGCAAGGGCTATCTTGAAAGCCGCTATGGCGGAAACAAGGATAACTTTCAGATAGTCGGCAAGGCAGAGGGCGCAATTGACGAGGAAGAAAACGAGGGCGGCGAGGACTATAACAAGGTTCTGGAGCTTGCCGAGGGCGGACTGACCGACGACGCAAAATTTGAAGAATTTTGCTCGATGGTGGACATCGACAATTATATGCATTATCTTGCGATGCAGCTGTTTATAGACAACCGTGACTGGCCCGGCAACAACTATAAGGCGTGGCGTTATGTTGCCGATGAGGGTGAAGAGGTAGACTCTGAATATCTTGACGGCAAATGGCGGTATTTGTTCTTTGACGCGGAGTTTGCGTGGGGACTGTATTCCGACGGCTTTAAAAATGCGACGCTGTCAAGGATACTGAACAACACCCATCCCGCGGGCGGCTCAGTAATGATCGCTGCGCTGATGGAGCGCGAGGATATGCGTGAAAAGCTGGCGAACAACATCTGCGACCTTATCGGCGGCGCGTTCAGTACAGAAAATATACTTGCGGTGCTGGAGGAAAAGCTTGCGATAAGCGACAGCGAGCAATTCTACGCTCTCGATCATCGCATAACTTCCGAATGGGCTAACCGTGACACCTTTGCCAACAGCAGAAACGAGATAAGGCAGTTTGCCCAATATCGCAGTAAGGTTATTTTGCAGGATCTCAGACGGGTGTTCGAGCTGGAGGAGGATACCTTTACCGTGACGGTTACCGGCGCTCAGGGTATAAAGGCAAAGCTGAATTTACAGAATGCCGGCTCGGGCGAGACGGTAAGCGCAGAGTACTTTACGGCTTACGGTGTGCCGCTGAGCGCGGAGAGCTATTCCGGCTGGGAGTTCACTTATTTTGAGATAAACGGTGAGAGATACACCGACAGCGAACTGACCATAACCGCCGATATGGCGGACAAGGACGGCAACGTCAAGGTGGTGGCGTATGCGGCAAAGACGGTTGCGGATGTTCCCGTATACATCAGCGAGGTATATACAGGCGGCGACGCGGACTGGATAGAGCTGCACAACCCCAACGACTTTACCGTGACGCTGAAAGATATGTATCTTACCGATGATGAAAATGTACTTAACATGTGGAGCATACCTACCGTTTCGCTGGGCGGCGGCGACACCATCAGGATAGTCTGCAAGAACAACTCCGACGCCAGTGCGCTGTTGAAACTACAGACCAATTTCAGCCTGAAGGCGGGAGAGATGCTGATACTGTCAGACAGCTCCGGCGCGATATACGGCAGGGTGGCTGTCGCCGACTGCGACGAGAACGAAACACAGGTACGCAAGGACGACGGAACATATGAAAAACGCACTGCCTAGGCAGTGCGTTTTTCATAATGTATAATGCTGAATGCATAATTTTAGAGCGCGCCTACGGCACGTAATTATAATATTGTGCCGCCCAAAGGGCGGCACTCCTTAATTATGAATTATTCATCAATATATTTATCAATAATAAACTTCGGTCTTTCCTTGACCTCCATATATATCTTTCCTATATACTCGCCGACGACGCCTATTGCCATTATCTGTATGCCGCTGAGAAACCATATCGAGCAGAACAGCGAACTCCAACCAGCCTCAGAGTGTCCCAGCAGCCCCTGTACTATCGCATAGATTATAAAGCCGAGGCTTACCAGAAACACAAGAAAGCCCACCACCGTCACCATTCTTATCGGCTTTATCGAAAAGCTGGTGATACCGTCAAACGCAAAGGACAGCATTTTTTTCAGCGGATATTTTGACTCTCCGGCAAAGCGTTCGCTGCGCTCGTAATACACGATATCGCTCTTAAAGCCTATCTGCTTTACTATGCCGCGCAGGAAGATATTGACCTCTTTGAACTCTGACAGTGCCTCCAGCGCGCGCTTGGAGATAAGACGGTAATCGGCGTGGTTGTTGATAATGTCCACGCCCAGCAGCCGCATAAAGTTATAGAACATATTGGCGGTGCCGCGCTTGAACGCGGTGTCTTTTTTTCTTGACGAGCGCACACCGTATACTATGTCGCAGCCGTCCTCGTATTTATCCAGAAATTGGTCTATCGCCTCTATATCGTCTTGCAGGTCGGCGTCCATCGAGATGGTGATGTCGGCGCGTTCTTTCGCGGTCATCAGACCCGCGAGCAGCGCGTTCTGATGTCCGCGGTTGCGGCTGAGCTTTACCCCGGCGAACAGGCTGTCGGTGTTATGCAGCCCCTCGATTATCTCCCAGGTCTTGTCGCGGCTGCCGTCATCCACGAACAGCACGCGGCTCTTATCCGAGATGCGACCCGCGTCTATCAGCGCGGTCATTTTTATTTTCAGCCGTGAGGATGTCTCAGCCAGCACAGGTTCTTCATTATAGCAGGGTACGACTATATACAGAATGTTTTGCATGATGTTGTCCTTTCGATGTTTCTATAAAGACAAGTATACCCCATTTCCGGCATTTTGTAAACATTTTTTTCTAAAAATTATCTTAAAATTTGCCATGTGCTTTAATATCGGCTTTGTGTATGGCAGGACTGCTCGGCGAGACCGACCTCAAGCCTGTTCGGTCGGAATACCGCGCGAGGTATCATCATATACTGTCTTTGCGCGCGAAGTAAAAAATTATTGTGAAAATTAATAAAAAACCTTGATTTTACTAAAAAGATATGTTAAAATTATATAAACAGAAATTATTTTCTCAACATCTTTGCAACAGGAGGCGATAGCGTAAATGCAGCTTGATACCGGCAATCAAAAAATGATCCACATTATAATAGAATTTTCCGAGGGCTTTCCTCTGATAATAAATCCATACACCGACGATGAGATAAGATACGGGACGCTTAACGAGCTGGTGCACCCCGACGATATACCCAATCTGACAAAAATGTTCTCTGAATTCAGCGGGTTAAATCGTGACAGTATCGAGGCGCACTGCCGCCTGACCGTGGGCGGCGATTATCATCGCTTTTTTATCAGCTGCCGCGCGCTGGCTGCCGAAAACGGCAGACTGACCGGCTTTGAGGGGGCCATGCTTGACCTTACCGCGTATTTGTCCGAAACGTCAGATCGGCAGGAAAACGCGCCTGACAGCGAGACAGTCTCGGTAAAGGGCGGGGAGAGCCTTGAGGACATCTTCGGCAAGGAGTACCTGCTCAGCCTGCAAAGACCGTTCTCCGGGGGTAATGTTTTTTCCGGCATATATGCGCCGGACGGCAGACTTATCTGTGCGGCGAAAGGACCTGGCGGTAAAAAGCATCTTAACGATTATCCCTACACCACGCGGGAGAATATCCGCGTCAACCATGTAGAGTGCGGCAGCTGGGTGCTGGGCGCGAAGAGCGAAGAACTGCTGAATGACAACCTGCAATTCTGGGAGACGCTGGTGCAGACCTTGTCCCGCATGGCTAACGCGTTCGCGGCTCTGCTGGGTGAGATGGAAAACTCCCGCAGTGCGAACAAGCTGCTGGGTCAGAATATGGAAGAGCAGATTTTGCTGAACAACATATATGCGATAATCACCGAAAGCCCCACCGCGCTGAAGGCGCTGGAGGGTGTCACCGAGCTTGTCGGAGATTACTTCCGCCTTGACCGTATATGTATCGGCGGTCTGTCGGAAAACGGCGGCATAGACAGGATATGGTGCCGCGACCGTACGATAGATAAGGGCATGGTGGATAAGGAAAAGCGCAACAGACAGTTTTTCGGCGGGATAGCAAACGACCTGAAAAGCTATGCCGCAAGCTTTTCTTCCGATACGGTAAACGAATTTGCGGAGCAAGGGGTAAAGGCGTACGCGCTGTTCTCTCTGTTTGATTCGGGTGACAGCGACAGCGTTATCTCGTTCGAGATGCTGGATAACGAGCATAACTGGACCCAGCGCGAGCGCAAGCAGTTGAGAAATATATCCCAGATAATCTCCTCTATACTTATGCGTATATCTGCGCAGGAAAAGCTGGACGAATCCCGCAAAGAGCTGAGTAGGCTGGCGTTTTACGATTCTATCTTCAACACCCCCAACCGCGCAAAGCTGAGCGGCGACCTTTCCGCACTGTTAGAGCGCAGCGTCAGCGGCGCGGTGATAGCGTTCAAGATAGCCAACACCCGCAACCTGTCGGCGTTGTACGGACATTCTTATTCCGATATGCTGCTGCGCAGCGTGGCGGAATATCTCTCAAAGCTGCCGATAAAGGACATAGGGGTATATTATTTCTCCAACGCGATATTTATGATAAACCTGCCGGGCTGCGGCAGCGACGGCGCGAAAAAGGTTGCCGAGACGCTGATATACCGCTTTTCGCTGCCGTGGGAGTTCCGCGGAGGACTGCATAATCTGAAATGCTGTATGGGTATCGCGTTTTATCCCTCAAACGGTAAAAACGCCGATGACATATGCAAGGCGGCCAGCGTTGCGATGTACCGCGCGCGTGAGTTCAGAAAGAACAGCTATACATTTTATTCCGGCACTTTGGAAAGCAGCCGCACGGCGGCGGGCAGTATGGAGCACCGCATAACCGAAAGCATAAATAACGGCATGGAGGGCTTTTCTCTCAAATTTCAGCCGATATTCATCGCGGGCAGCGGTGAGATAGCCTGCTGCGAGTGCCTTGTCCGCTTTAACGATCCGCTGTACGGAAATATACCCAACTCCACCCTCTTTCCGCTGGCGGAGAGCCTTGGGCTGTCCAATGCGATAGACGGCTGGGTGACCGAAAAGGCGTGCCGTTTCTGCAAAGAGGTACAGGACAGCGGTTTTCCGGATTTTAAGGTCAGCGTTAATCTTACCGCTGAAGAGCTGAAATCCGCCACGGTAATAAAGCAGACCGAGCGCGCACTGAAGGCAAGCGGGCTGTCGCCGGAATATCTTGTGCTGGAGATACCCGTCAAGGCAAATCTGCCGTACAACGACAACGCGGGGGTGCTGACCGACCTGAAGCGGCTGGGCGTAAGAGTGGGCATTGACAGCTACGGCAGCGAGAACATCTCGCTGAAGATGCTGAAAAACCCGTATCTGGACGTCATCAGCATACCGCAGCAGCTGCTCAGTGATGTCGGCGATGAGTTTGACCGTATACTTACCGAGTCGGTAATATCTCTCGCCCATTGCAGCAATCTTAAAATCTGCATAAAGGGAATAGAAAACGAAGAGCAGCTTGCCGCCGCCGAGAAAAGCGGCGCGGACAGGGTGCAGGGCTATTATTGCTCCAAACCTATGGACGGCGAGCAGATGAAGGAAGCTCTTATGTACTGCCGTATAAAATAAACTAGTAAAAAAGCCGAAGAATTTTATCCTTTCCTCGGCTTTTTTGTATTTTATTTGAAAAAATTTTATAAAGCGGATATTTGCAAGAAATTCACTTGAAAAATCGCATAAAAAAGTATATAATTATAATATATAGCGATTTTTTCGGGCATGGGTAAGATATGAAATACGTTTTATCAAAAATCAAGAGTTATTTCGTAAATATGGATAAGCTCCTGCTGCTGCTTTGCACGGGGATATGCGCGTTCGGCGTGTTTATCCATTATACGCTTTATCAGAACGATATCAGCGGTGACGTCACCGACTCGCAGTACAAGACGCAGCTTGTGGCGGCGGTGGTCGGACTGGTCGCTGCGCTGATAATAGCGGCGATAAATTATAAATTCATCGCCAAGCTGTGGTATATTTATGCCCCGGTGTCACTCGGTATGACGCTGCTGCTGTTTACGTCGCTCGGCGTACAGCGGCAGGGTGCGGACGACATCGGCTGGCTGGACCTCGGTATAATGCAGTTCCAGCCGTCAGAGGTGCTGAAGCTGGCGTTTATATTGTCCTTTGCGTGGCATCTGTCAAAGGTCGAGGACAGAATGAACGAGCCGCTGCACTTTATCCTGCTGTGCATACACGGCGCGGTGCCGACACTGATAATACGGCAGACGGGCGACGACGGCTCGGCAATGGTGTTTTTGTTCATCTTTTTCTGTATGATGTTTGCGGCGGGGCTGTCATGGAAGTATATGGTGCTGTTCGCGGCGGCGGTACCGCCCGCGATATACGTGCTGTGGAATTACCTGATGCAGCCGCACCAGCGCCAGCGCTTTGAGATACTGTGGAATACCGAGCTGCAAGAGCAAGAAGCCATCGGCGCGTATATGCAGCAGCGGCTGGGTAAGATAGCCCTCGGCTCGGGCGGGCTGACCGGGCAGGGGCTCAGCGGCGGCAATTACACCTATGTGCCGGAGATACACAACGACTTTATTTTTTCATATATAGGCATGACTATGGGTCTGCTCGGCTGTATGCTGGTGGTGGGACTGCTGGCGGCACTGGCGATAAAGGTGCTGTCCGACGGCTCGACCGCGAAGGATACGCTGGGGCGGCTGATATGCGTGGGCGTGTTCTCGATGATAGTGTTCCATTCCGCGGTAAATATCGGAATGGTGCTGGGCATTGCGCCTGTTATCGGAATACCGTTGCCGTTTTTCAGCGCGGGCGGTACATCGACCGTCAGCCTGTTTGTGGGGATAGGCATGGTGCTGAGCGTCAACTCCCACAACATGAGAAAATATCATATGTTCTATTCGGAAGCGGACTAATATCGGGTTTTCCCCGTTAATTGTATATCGAAAGGAAAAGAAATCTATGGCAAAGCAGATTACTTCGGGACTTACCGAGCTGTACCTTAAACACGAGATAGAGGCACAGAAAGAGCGATACGCAAAGGCGACCAAGGCGTTCTGTGAGTTCTTCAACACTGACGATACGGGGTTGAGATATTTCTCCGCGCCGGGACGCACCGAGGTGGGCGGCAACCACACCGACCATAACCACGGCAAGGTGCTGGCGGCCAGCGTCAACCTTGACGTCATCGCGGTGGTAAAGGAGACCGGCGACGGCAAGATAACGATAAAGTCAGAGGGCTTTCCGGTAGATGAGATAAGCATAGACGACCTTGAGGCGCGCGAGAGCGAGAAGAACACCTCCGCGGCACTGATACGCGGCGTGGCTGCGGGCTTTGCGGCGCAGGGGCTTGCGATAGGCGGCTTTCAGGCGTACACCGTGTCCAGCGTGCTGAAGGGTTCGGGACTTTCTTCCTCGGCGGCGTTTGAGGTGCTGACCGGAACTATTCTTTCCGGGCTGTTCAACCGCGGCGCTATCAGCCCTGTTACCATTGCGCAGATAGCCCAGCTTGCGGAGAACGTATACTTCGGCAAGCCCAGCGGACTGATGGATCAGATGGCAAGCTCGGTCGGCGGCTTTACCGCGATAGATTTCAAAAACACCAAGGCGCCCATAATCGAGAACATACCCTTAAAGTTTGAAAAATTCAATCACGCGCTGTGCATAATAGACACCAAGGCGGACCATGCTGACCTCACCGCCGAATACTCCGCCATCCCCAACGAGATGAAGCAGATAGCAAACTATTTCTCGGTGGATTATTTAAGAGAGATATGCCGCGCGGACGTTATACTTAACATCAACCTGCTGCGCGAGCAGTTCGGGGACAGGGCGGTGCTGCGCGCGCTCCACTTCTTTGATGAGAACGAGAGGGTGGACAAGCTGGCACACTCGCTGAAAAACGGCAACTTCGACGACTTTTTAAGCTCGATAAACGAGAGCGGAAACTCCAGCTATAAATACTTACAGAACATCTTCGCGGTGTCCGACCACACCAGTCAGGCAATAGGCATCGCGCTGAACGTGGCAGAGCACGCGCTGGCAAGAAAAGGCGCTTGCCGCGTACACGGCGGCGGCTTTGCCGGTACTATACAGGCGTTCGTCCCTCTTGAGCTGCTCAAGAGATTTAAGATGGATATGGAAAAGGTGTTCGGCGCGGGCAGCTGCCATATACTTACCATACGCTCGATAGGCGGCACGGAAGTATTGCCTAATTCATAATGCATAATTAAAGTGTGCCTCGCCTTACGGCGCGGCACACAAACGAATTGAAAATAATCTATTCGGTGATAAAAGCACTGAATTTATTCTTATACTTTTTCTCGATAACGGCGGTTATCTTTATCGCCTCGGGGAGATATTCTTCGCTGATTATGCTGCCGTATTTGCGTACCGATGCGGCGTCGGCGGCACTTTCATAAGGGAAGGACAGCGACAGCGTCACTACTCTGTCCGACAGCTTGTCGGCAATGACCTGCTTCAGTCTGTCCAGTCCCTGTCCGGTTTTCGCCGAGATCTTGACGGTGCTTTCGTCCTCGGGAAAATCGTAATCGGTTTTATCGCATTTGTTCAGCACGTTTATTACGGGGATATCCCCGCAGCCAAGCTCTCCCAGCAGCTGCTCGGTGGTCTTTATCTTGTCTGCCAGCTGCTCGTCGGAGATGTCGCAGACGTGCAGTATTATATCGGCGCTTGCCGCCTCTTCCAGCGTTGACTTGAATGCCTCTACCAGATGGTGCGGAAGACGGCGGATAAGCCCTACGGTGTCTATCAGCGTGAGACTGCGCCCGTCGGGTAATTCTATCGCGCGCGAGGTAAGGTCAAGTGTGGCAAACAGCTTGTCCTCGGCAAGCACTCCGGCATCCGTCAGGGTGTTGAGCAAGGTTGACTTACCCGCGTTGGTATAGCCCACTATCGCGCCAACCAGCACATCGTCCTTCTTGCGGCGTTTGCGGGTGACGGTGCGGCGTTTTTCCAGCTCGGCAAGCTCGTCATTCAGTTTGTCCAGCCTGCGGCGGATGTGACGGCGGTCGCTTTCCAGCTTGGTCTCGCCCGGTCCGCGTGTACCGATACCGCCGCCGAGCCTTGACAGAGATGTACCCAGCCCCGCAAGGCGGGATAGACGGTATTTCAGCTGTGCGGCCTCTACCTGCAATTTACCCTCGTTAGTCACCGCGCGCATCGCAAATATGTCAAGTATCAGCATAGTGCGGTCGATAACGCGTATATTTGTTATATCCTCGATATTTCGTATCTGTGACGAGGACAGCTCGGTATCAAAGATGATAAGCTGCGCGTCAAGGCTTTGCGCCGCCTCGGTAAGCTCTCTCAGCTTGCCCTCGCCTATCACGGTGGCGGCGTCCTCGGCAGGACGCTTTTGAATGACGCGGCAGACGGTGACCGCCCCGGCGGTCTTGGCAAGCTCTTCCAGCTCGTCCATTGATATTTCCGCGTCATATTCGCCGGTATCTACTCCGGCAAGTACTGCGTTGATGTACTCTTCGTTTTTTATTTTTTCATTCATAATTACTCTCCTTTACAGAAAGGACTGATATACATGATATTCAGAGAATACGATGTGATAATCGTCGGCTCCGGCGTGTCGGGTCTGTATGCCGCGCTGAATTTGGACAGCCGTATGAAGATACTCATGCTGTCAAAGCGCGAGCTTACGCTGTGCAACTCCGCGCTCGCGCAGGGGGGCGTCGCGGCGGTGATGGATGACGATAACGACAGCTTTGACCTGCATATCAAGGACACGTTGATAGCGGGCGGTTATCAGAACGACCGCGACAATCTCAGGATACTGGTAGAGCAGGGACCTAAGGACGTTAAGAACCTGCTTTCCCACGGTGTGGAATTTGACCGCAAGACCGACGGCAGCATCGACCTGACGCTTGAGGGCGGACACAGCCGCCGCAGGATAGCGCACCATAAGGACAGCACCGGCTATGAGATAGTCACCTCGCTTATCGAGCGGGTGCAAAAGCTGGACAACGTCACCGTGCTGGAAAACAGCCACCTGCTGGGACTGGAAAAACGGGGGGACGCTTTCCTTGCGGACGTTATGCAGGACGATTCTCACCACTATTATACCACAAAGGCAGCGGTGCTTGCAACAGGCGGAATAGGAAGAGTTTATGATTTTACCACAAATTCCGCGATAGCGACCGGCGACGGCATACAGTTCGCCTACAATATGGGCGCTGAGATAAAGCATTTAAGCTATGTGCAGTTTCACCCCACGGCGTTTGCCGATAGGAAAAACCGAGAGTGCTTTCTGGTTTCCGAGGCGGTGCGCGGCGAGGGCGCGTATCTGCTCAACTGTCACAAAAAACGCTTTATGGACAAATACGAGCCGGAGCGTAAAGAGCTTGCCCCGCGCGACGTGGTATCTAAATGCATACTGGCAGAGCAAAAGGAGACCGGCAGCGATGAATTTTTCCTTGACATATCCCATAAGGGTGAGGAGTTTATCAAAAACCGTTTCCCGATGATATATCAAAAGGTCCTTGAAAAGGGCTATGACATGACCAAAGAGCCGATACCGATATACCCCTGCCAGCATTATCTTATGGGCGGCATTGCGGTAAACGGTAACGGCGCGACCACCGTCGAGGGCCTGTACGCGGCGGGCGAATGCGCGCACACCGGCGTACATGGCATCAACCGTCTCGCCAGCAACTCTCTGCTGGAGGCACTGGTATTCAGCCGCCTTATCGCGGAGGATATAAACAAGAACTATCAGCCGTCCGATTGCGGCGAGCGGGAATACGATTATCCCGCGCCCGAGGGCAAGCCGCTGCCGTCCGGTATCCGTACCGAGATACGCCACATAATGCAAAAGTCGTATTTCGTACTGCCGGATTACGAACAGGCACAGAAAAACCTCGGACGGGTGGAAGAATTAAAGGATATGCTGTATAACGGCGGTTATGAGATAACGCCGGATTACATCGAGGCAAAGTCATTGACAACGGTGGCGTATATCATTCTCGGTGAGGTAGTCGCCGAGGGAAAGGAAAAGGGTATAATAAAATGACACTGCTCCCTATTTATGTTGACGAGGTGATCAAGACCGCGCTGAAAGAGGACATCAACTACATTGACAGCACGGTGGACCTGCTGCTGAGCGAGGGCATCAGCGACGCGTACTTTGTCGCAAAGGCTGACGGCGTACTGTCCGGGCTGGAGGTGGCTGCGCGGGTGTTTAGCCTGCTGGACAGCGATATGCAGGTGGATATCCTGTACTCTGACGGACAGGAGATACATACCGGTGACGTTATCGCGCGTTTTCACGGCAGCACCGCCGCAATGCTGAAGGGCGAGCGCACCGCGCTGAATATACTTCAGCATATGTGCGGCATCGCGACCTATACCGCAAAGTGCGTTAAGGCGGTAGAGGGCACCAACGCGTCCGTTTCCGACACCAGAAAGACCCTGCCGGGTCTGCGCCCGCTGCAAAAATATTCGGTGCTTATGGGCGGCGGAAGAAACCACCGCTATAACCTGACCGACGCCGCTATGATAAAGGACAACCACATCGACGCGTACGGCTCGATAACCGCGGTGGTAGAGGCACTGCGTGAAAAAGCCGGACATATGCTGAAGATAGAGGTAGAGGTGCGCAACCTTGCCGAGCTGGAAGAGGCACTCAGCGTTAACGCCGATGTTATCATGCTGGACAATATGAGTCTTGAGGAGATGAGCAAGGCGGTAGAGCTGACCGACGGACGCGCAAAGCTGGAGGCAAGCGGCAACGTAACATTGGACAATATCCGCGAGATAGCCGAGACGGGCGTTGATATTATCAGTCTCGGCGCGCTGACCCACAGTGTGACCGCGTTGGATATCTCGATGAAGTGGGCGAATGCTCAGATATGACAAACTGTGAGAACTGCTCATACTACGAATATGACGAATATTACGAGTGCTATACCTGCCTTGTGGATTTAGACGAGGACGAGATGCGGCGGTTTATCTGCGGGGATAACGGCAGCTGCCCCTACTACCGCGGCGAGGACGATTATTTTCTTGCGAGGAAACAGTAATATGCCGACACCTATAACAGTACCTAAGAATGATTTATCCTATATCGGCAAGACCGTCACCGTCACCGTTGACCGCCCGATAGGCGCAGCCCACCCAAAGCACCCCGGGTTGATATATCCGATAAATTACGGCTATGTCGAGGGTCTGCTTGCGGGTGACGGCGAAGAGCAGGATGTTTACGTACTCGGTATAGACAAGCCTGTTGATAAGACCGAGGTCGTCATTGTCGCCATAGCCATGCGCACCGACGACGATGAGGACAAGTGGATAGGCGTGCCCGCCGACCTTGTGGGCACAGATCTGTGCTGTGAATGTAACATTGCGAAGGCGATAGAGTTTCAGGAGCAATACCACACGTATGAGCTGTATGCAAAATATGAAAAGACCTGCGGCGCGGTGATATACTGCGACATCTCGGATAATACGCAGGGCAGACGGTATTTTCTGATAAAAAACCGCAGCGGGCATATCGGCTTTCCGAAAGGGCATATCGAGTACGGTGAGACCGAGCGTGAGACCGCACTGCGCGAGGTGTATGAAGAATGCGGACTGAAGGTAACGCTTGCGGAAAATTTTCGCGAGGAATATACTTTTACCACACTGGAGGACACGATAAAAACAAGCGTCTTCTTTATCGGGAAATTCGATAAGGCGGACGCGGTAAAGATACAGCAGGAAGAGGTCATCGGCGACTGGTTGCTGGATTACGATGCCGCGCTTGCGCAGCTCAATTGGGAGCAGGATAAGGAAATATTCAGAAAAGCGGAGACTTTTTTACATTCAGAAAAATAATATATTTCGGCAAACTGCCGCAGGGTTTTACAAAATGTAAGATCCTGCGGCTTGTTTTTTGTTCATATTTTTAAGCGTCTGCGATACTTGAAAATATATCGGATATGCTGTATAATTAATAAAAAGACAAACGGGCAAACAAGAAAGGAACTTATATGGACGGCAAGCTGCGAAATATGACCTCTTTGTATCTTATCAGCGGTGACAGGATGCTGTTGCTGTACCGCGTCGGCTCGCGGGTGGTGAATAATGTGTATACAGGCGCGGCGGGCGGTCACTTTGAAAAAGACGAGCTGAACGACGCGCGTGCATGTGCGATACGCGAGTTATATGAGGAAACGGGACTGACGGAAAACGATATAGAAAACCTGTTTATGCGCTATATTACTCTTCGCCTGAAAAACGGCGAGGTGCGGCAGAACTATTATTTCTTTGCCGACCTTAAAAACCCTGACACGCAGATAAACAGCGACGAGGGAGAATTGAAGTGGTTTTCCTTTGACGAATTGGACGGTGTGGAAATGCCGTTCAGCGCCAAATATGTCATAGAGCATTACCTCGAAACGGGACGGTACACCGATATCTTGTACGGCGGTATGGCCGAGCGTGATGGGATAGACTTTAAGGAGTTAAAGGAGTTTTGAATGAGCAGTATAATAACCGATATCGGTAATTTTATTTTTGTTGAGGACGAGCCGCAAAACAGTGATATTATATTTATCGTCGGCGGCAGTCACCCTGAATTGGGAGAAAAAGCGGCGGAGCTTTACAATGCGGGATTTGCCCCGTATGTGGTGACAAGCGGGAAATACGGGTTTAATCTTGACGGATTTCCCGGTCCGCGCTCGAAGAAAGATACTTATGACGGCAAATATGAGACCGAAAGTGATTTTTTCTGTGATGTGCTGACCAAAAACGGTGTGCCGCGCTCCGCGATAATAGAGGACAACAAGTCGGAGTATACCCGCCAAAACGCGGATTTTGCAAGAGCGGTGACCGATGAGGCAGGGGTCGGGGTAAAACGCGGGATAATAGTCTGCAAGCGTTTTCACGCAAGGCGGTGTCTGATGTTTTATCAGTCGGCTTTTCCGAAAGCACAGCTGTTGGTCGTACCCGCGGATATAAGCGGGGAATTTGATATCGCAAAGGACAACTGGCACAATTCCGAGTACGGAATAAAGCGTGTGCTGGGAGAGCTGAAACGCTGCGGCGAGCAGATAAACGCAGAGGATATAACAAAATATCAGGAGGGCGTATGAAAAAACAAACCCAAATCTCAGTACACAACTACCGCTCCGGCGGATTTATCGGAAAATATCAGCGGCTGGTACGGGACACCGTTATCCCATATCAGTACAGTGTGTTGTGCGATGCAGCCGAGGGCGCGGAGAAAAGCCATGTTATTGATAACTTCATCAACGCGGCAAAGGCACTGCGCGGCGAGGACGTCGGCGACGGCTTTTACGGGATGGTGTTTCAGGACAGCGACGCGGCGAAATGGATAGAGGCGGCGGCATACTCGCTGGCATGCTTTCCCGACAAGCGGCTTGAAGAAACCGTGGACGGCGTTATCGAAAAGATAGCCGCCGCGCAGGACGAGGACGGATATCTCAACACCTATTACACGATAAAGGACAAGGACAAGCGTTGGACAAATCTGCTGGAGGGGCACGAGCTGTACTGCTCGGGTCATATGATGGAGGCGGCATGCGCGTATTATCAGGTAACAGGCAAGCGCGTGCTTCTTGACGTTATGCTGAAAAACGCCGAGCATATCTATAAGCACTTCATCACCGAAAAGCACGAGGGTTATCCCGGCCACCCTGAGGTAGAACTGGCGTTGATGAAATTATACCGCGTCAGCGGTAACAGGCATTGTCTGGAGCTTGCCGAGCATTTTATAAATACCCGAGGCGTTGATAAGGACTTTTACCGCCGCGAAAGGGAAAACCGCGACTGGACGGTATGGGGCAACAACGCGGACGACCATGACTATCAGCAAAGCGGCAAGCCGGTGCGCGAGCAGACCGACGCGACAGGGCACGCGGTGCGTGCGGTGTACCTGTACACGGGCATGGCGGACCTTGCGGGGGAGAGCGGCGACGCGGAGCTGTACAGTGCATGCAAGACGCTGTGGGAGAGCATCACCCGCCGCAGGATGTATATAACGGGCGGCATCGGCTCGACAGTGCACGGCGAGGCGTTCAGCGTGGACTATGACCTGCCGTCGGACACCGCCTATGCCGAGACCTGCGCGTCTATCGGGCTGATGTTTTTCGCCTCGCGCATGCTGGAAAATGAGGTAAAGGGCGAGTACGCCGACATAATGGAGCGGGCATTTTATAACACTGTCCTTGCTGGTATGCAGCTGGACGGCAGGAGATTTTTCTATGTCAACCCGCTGGAGGTCAACCCCGGTATATCGGGCGTGTCTCCGACACAGCGGCACGACCTGCCCTCACGCCCCGGCTGGTATGCCTGCGCCTGCTGCCCGCCCAACGCCGCAAGGCTGATATCCTCGTTCGGTATGTACGCCTACGGTGAGAGCGCGGACACCGCGTACTGCCACCTTTACGCGGATGGCGAGGTGACATTCGGCAACGGTATGAAGCTGGTCTGCGAAACCGATTATCCCTATGATTTCAATATAAACTATACGGTAGAAAAGGGCAGCAGGCTGGCGGTACGCATACCCGCGTGGAGCGAGAAATACACCCTTTGCGTAAACGGCAAAGAGACCGCCGCGACGCCTGTTGACGGATATATTTATCTTGATGTGTCTGACGGGGATAAAATAACGCTGACATTGGACGGCACACCGAGACTTGCCTATGCGTCTGCAAAGGTGCCCGCGCTGACAGGTAAGGCGGCGCTCTGCCGCGGTCCTCTTGTGTATTGCTTTGAGGGTGCAGATAACGGCGGCGATGTGCGGCAACTGACACTGAAAGCCGACGGACGGCTGACCGTCCTCGGCGCAGACGATACGCTTTGCGAGGCGGTAAAGATATCCGCCGAGGCGGTGCGTGCAGCGGACATTGACGGACTGTACAGCTTTGAGCCGCCGAAAAAGACCGACTGCGCCGCAGTCGCCGTGCCGTATTACGTGTGGGGCAACCGCGGCGAAAATCAGATGCGGGTGTGGATGGAAGTCAATTTATAATTCTTATTTTCACAGTCACAGACAAACAAAACCGAAAACCACAGCATTGTAAAATGCTGTGGTTTTTTATAACAAATTTACATTACCTATTGACAAACGTTCGATTATTTAGTATAATAGGAAACAGATGTTGCGAAACATGCGTTGCTTTAAGTGAGGAGGAAAACAAATGCCGCCTAAATGTAAATTTACACGGGAAGAAATCATACAAGCCGCCTTAGATATAGCGAGAGAAGAGGGCGTAGCCTTTATCACGGCAAGAGCGTTAGGCGCTAAATTAGGCTCATCTTCCAAGCCTATATTCAGTGTGTTTGAAAATATGGAAGAAGTACAAGTAGAGGTGCAAAAGGCAGCAAAAGCTCTCTATGCCGAGTATGTTCAAATTGGACTGCATCAAGAATTGGCCTTTAAAGGCGTGGGTACTCAGTATATTTTGTTTGCAATCAACGAGCCAAAGCTGTTTCAATTACTCTTTATGTCAGAGCAGCCACAGAAGCCGTCTGTTGCAGGTATTCTTCCGATAATAGATGAAAGCTATGATCAAATATTGCTGTCCGTTCAGAATGGATATGGACTTGGTAAGAAAGACGCCGAAAATCTTTACCGTCATTTATGGATATACACACACGGGATAGCGGTGCTTTGCGCAACGAATATGTGTTCATTCACTGCCGAGGAGATAAGCACAATGATGACTGAGGTCTGCAAAGCCTTGCTGAAAGATATTAAAAGGGGTAAAACAGAATGATTGCAGTATCAAATATTGTGAAATCTTATGGGAATGACGGAAATAAAAATCAAGTGCTGAGAGGTATCAGTCTGCAAATTGATGATGGGGATTTCACCGTTATTTTAGGTGCGTCGGGTTCCGGCAAATCCACCTTTTTGAATGTTATTTCGGGGCTTGAACGCCCCGACAGCGGAAGCATAGTATACGGAACAAATGATATTATCAAATTGTCGGACGGTGAATTGACGCAATTCCGCAAGGATAATATCGGTTTTATTTTTCAGCAGTATTATCTTCTTCCGAACATGACTGTTGAAAAGAATGTACGAATGGGTGCTGACCTTGCCGATAATAGGGAATATCAAGAAATTATAGCTGCCGTAGGGCTTGAAGATAAGGCGAAAAAATATCCGAGTGAGCTTTCGGGCGGAGAGCAGCAAAGGGTTTCGGTTGCCCGCGCGCTTGCCAAAAAGCCAAAAGTGCTGTTTTTAGACGAGCCGACAGGGGCGCTTGATGAGCAGACAGGCAGACAGGTTCTTGACTATATCAGCAAGCTGCATAAGGAATACGGTTTTACCGTTGTAATGGTTACACATAATCAGAATATAGCGGAAATGGCAAATACGGTCGTAAAAATGAACAGCGGAAAAATATCCGAGATTTACACTAATGAAAAGCAAAAGACCGCTTACGAGATAGGGTGGTAATATGGTAATAGGAA
The DNA here is from genome assembly GCA_022511265.1 of Eubacterium sp. Lineage (GTDB taxonomy): Bacteria > Bacillota > Clostridia > Oscillospirales > Ruminococcaceae > Ruminiclostridium_E. The sequence goes on from JAFLRX010000016.1 coordinate 48,938, forward strand.
TAAAAGACGCGGCTAAGTTGATCGGAATATCCATTGTTGCCTGCTGCGCTGTTTTCGTATGCACGTTGTTTCTGAATTATAATATTGACATTGTAACAATGAAAAGCGAGATTACAACAGAAGTCGGTATCGCAATGTATAATGCGCAGGTTTCAATGGGAAAGGTCACGGCTGCCGTCTCAGGCGGCTGCTTGGCGATGACGTCTGTTGTTATGCTTTTGTTCTATGTCAAGAATTACATAGATACCCACGGAAAAGAGCTTGGGATATTGAAGGCTCTCGGATATCCCAATATCAAAATCGCAAAACACTTTTGGGTGTTCGGTTTAAGTGTTTTCATCGGTTGCACTTTGGGGTATGCGCTTGCTTTCCTTTATCTGCCGAGTTTTTACGAACTGCAAAACGCCGAGCAGCTTTTCCCTGAAATCAAGGTGCAATTTCACCCTCTGTTGGCATTTCTTTTGGTCGGTGTACCCGCTATCGTGTTTTCTGCGTTATCGGTGTTGTATGCCTGCCTGAAATTGAAAAAGCCCGCACTGGATTTATTGAAAGAAAAACAAGCGCATAGGGTAAAGGTAGATAAAAATACAACAAAGGATATGCCTTTTCTTAAAGAATTAACGAGAAGTACGGTAAGGGGCCGAAAATCGCTTGTGTTCTTTATCGCGTTTTCGGCGTTTTGTTTCTCTGCTATGGTGCAGATGTCAATGTCTATGAAAGACCTTTCGAGTGAAGCATTTGCGATAATGATGATAACTATAGGCTTGATCCTCGCCTTTGTGACCTTATTTCTGTCATTGTCAAGCGTGGTGAAAGGAAATACAAAAACAATTGCCATGATGAGAGTGTTCGGTTATAAACACAGCGATTGCAGCAAAGCGGTCCTCGGCGGGTACAGACCGTTTTCTTATATAGGCTTTGTGATCGGCACTATCTATCAGTATGCTTTATTAAAGATAATGGTAACGGTTGTGTTTGCGGATATTGAGAATGTACCAGAATATAACTTTGATTTTAAGGCGTGTGCGGTTACGTTGGCGCTGTTTATTATCACCTATGAAATCGCAATGTACGGCTACTCCGGGCGGATAAAGAAATTGTCTGTCAAAAGTGTTATGCTTGAATAATCGCGTTAAACCCGCTGTTTATATTCGCTATAGTCATTTTTACCAAATTTCCAACCAAATTTTCTATTACTAAACAGAAAAATTTTCAAAAAGGGACTGGAAAATTACTTCGCAATCTGTTATAATATTATTGTTATGGTTGACAAGTCTGCCCGGCGTTCTGTTTTTAGTTATCGGGGCAACACGGACAAGTCGGTCAAATATATTTTTTAGGAGGAAAATCCAAATGGCAAAAAAGTATTGTTATCTTTTTTCAGAGGGCAATGCTGATATGAGAGAGCTTCTCGGCGGTAAGGGCGCAAACCTCGCTGAGATGACCAAGATCTTCGGCGCTGACAGAGTACCTCAGGGCTTTACTATCACTACTGAGGCGTGCACACAGTATTATGATGACGGTCGTAAAATAAACGACGATATCCAGGCCGAGATCAACGAATACATCGTAAAGATGGAAGAGATCACAGGCAAGAAGTTCGGCGACAAGGAGAACCCGCTGCTGGTATCGGTACGTTCCGGCGCAAGAGCTTCAATGCCCGGTATGATGGATACAATCCTTAACCTCGGTCTTAACGAGGAAGTTGTTAACGTAATCGCTGAAAAGTCCGGCAACCCCCGTTGGGCATGGGACTGCTACAGAAGATTTATCCAGATGTACTCCGACGTTGTTATGGAGGTCGGCAAGAAGTACTTCGAGCAGCTCATCGACGAGA
>JAFLRX010000017.1 GCA_022511265.1 Eubacterium sp.
ATTTATGCTGTTCGATTATTGTGAATGGCGTATGCGCCATTCACAGTGCAAAATCGGGGACGGTGTCCCCGAAGCACAAAACGCAAAGTTTGAAAATGTAAATTTTCAAACTTATTACCTCCAAATACAAGTGTATTGGAAATATTCTCAATCGCTCGGCACAGCCGGGTGTTGCCGCCTGCGGCGGCCATAATTCGAGCTATCGGATTATGTAGTTGTTATTATTGTACCATAAATTTGCATAAAAATCAATAGTTTAAGGAAATTATTTAAGTTTGTTAATCAAAATTTGACAGCGATTGGCGAACCGACGGTAAATTATTGACATTGAGATGTTTTTATGATATAATATTACCACAATATTATAATGAATATATGGATGAAGTTAAAGCTATGCGTTTTACGCCCGAAAAGATGAGGTTTGAGATGAATACGACAGTGAATGAAAAGACCAAAACCAACGCATTCGTCGAGAGTGCATTGATCGACACCTTTTCCAAGATATTAAGCGTGAATGTAAATACCGGAGAGTTTGAGGTGTTCAAAAACGACGGGCTTCTTGCCGAGGACGTACTTAAAGACGCTCCGGATATTTATTCTTATATGAAAATGCTGATATCCAACGAGATAATCTATCCCGAGTATGCGACTACCTGCCGCAGATTTACCAACCCCGAATATGTGCGGAAAAGCGTTTTCGGCGGAGAAAAGAGAATTGTACAGAGCTACAGACGCCGTACCGCCAAGGGCGACAAATGGGTCACCTTGACCGTCATCACAGGCAACGACTGCACCCCCGAAAACCCGTATGTGCTGTTCACATGGCGCGAGGCGGATTCGGACTCTATAACGCTGCTTGACACGCTGCCTACCATTTCTTCGCTTTATGACAAGCTGATAAGAATAAATCTTTCCAACAATACATACGAGCCGGTCATCGTAGACGCCGACGAGCAGGAAAGGCTGTCCGGCGGTGTCATCAATATGTATGAATGGTGGGCGGGCTATTCAAAGGACGGCAACATTGCCAATGAGGATATGGGCGAGTTCGGCACGCTGACCAGAACCGGCAGCCTGCAAAAGCGTTTTGCCGAGGACCCCACCCCTGTAAGCTTTCGCTATCGCAGAAAGCAGGGCGACGAGTTTCGCTGGGTACAGCTGGAGATAGCGCCCAGTGTCGAGTACAGCGAGGACAACCAGATAATGCTGCTCTCCCTCAAGGACGTCCATGACGAGTACACCGAGCAGATACGCAGCCGCGAAGAGCTTATCGACAATATGAGCCGCGACGCGCTGACAGACCTTTTCAACCGCCTTAAATTCAACAGGGATCTCGAAGCCCTCGCCAAAAGCGAAGGACCGCTGTTCACCTGTCTGTATATCGACGTCAACGGTCTGCACGAGCTGAACAACCTGCTGGGCCACCAAAAGGGCGACGATATGCTCAGCTGCATCGCGGAGACACTTAAAAAGCATTTCCCGGACGAAAACATATACCGCATAGGCGGCGACGAGTTTGTGGTGACCAGCACGCAGCTGTCCGGACACAGTATGGGACATATCATTGAAAATGTGCGCCGCGAGCTGCTGAAGGATAATTATGAGATATCTATCGGTATCGCAAGCGGAGTATGCGATAAGAAGGCGGAAAAGATAGTCGCCGCGGCAGAGCTTGAGATGCGCAACGACAAGGCGGCGTACTATATGCGGCACGGCGACCGCCGCAAAAAGCGTCAGATGAACGAAGAGCTGGAGCAGATGCTGGTAAAAAAGCACGACAGCGAGCGTTTCTTGGACATAATCGCCCACCAGTTCTCAGGTGTATATCTTGTAGACCTTGCCACCAACATATCCCGTCAGATATACCTGCCGGAATTTTTCTCAAAGCTGCTGGAGGAGACCGACGACTGCTTTGGCGACGCCGTACAGCTTTATGTAGAAAGATTTGTCAAGCCGGAGTACCGTGACCGGTTTGAACCGATACTGGACTATGACAAGCTGGACGAAATGCTTATCCGGGACGGTATAGTACAGTTTACTTTTCAGAAAACGGACGGCATCTGGATGAATGCCCGTATACTTGAGGTGGACAGAGAGAAAAACGCCAAGCCCGAAACTATATGGATCTTTGCCGAAGAGCAGCACAGATAAACTGAAAACATACATGATAACCGCCCGCGGACAGCGTTTCCGCGGGCGGTATGTATTTTTTTGACAAATTTATGTTCGGTTATTGAATTTTTGTGAATTTTGTGCTATAATTTAATCAAGTATGAAGATAACACGTCAAAAGAAGGTGTTGTATTGCATGTCAAAGCTTTTAAATAAAGCTGATAAGGGCGATAAAGATGTCAGACGGTTCAAGCTGGCAATGATATTTTATTATGCCGTTATAATAATCGGGATAACGGTGTTTATTTCTTGGAATACGATAAAGGAAACCGATGACGTGCTTAAATCCAAAGTCAGCGAGCTTACCTCCGCGCTTAATGTTCAGATGAAAATGAACATCGACAGCTATCTTTCAAAGGTGGAAACAACGGCGACGCTTATCTTCGCCGAAAAAGACGCCTATATGTATGACGCCACCGACGAGAGCAATGACGAATACGAGGCGCTGAACACCGAGAAATACATATCCGACAAGCTGTACAGCCTCTGCCTTATGGAGAACTTTGTGGATTTCAGTATAGTGTACAGAAACGACCATGTTGTCGGAAAGCTGTCCAACAATACGAAAGACCTGTTCGGCGACCGCCTTTATGAGGACCTTGAGGCGATGATAAACCGAGAGCGCACCCATGACGGCTGGCTGGCCGGCTATAACGGAAATTTCAACAGGATTTATTACGTTAAAAGAGTAAATGATAACGCCGTGCTGGTGACGTCATTTTATACCAGCGAATTGAAAAATGTGTTCGAGCATCCGGGCGGTATCGAGGATATAACGATACGCCTGATTGAAAAAGATAATGTAATGATATATTCCTCCGAAGAGGGAGAGACCGGCAATGTCATCGACAGCGATATACTTGAAAGGATAGCGGAAAATGACTCAGTGACGCTGATGGATGATGAGTATTTTGTTACTGTGAATCCCTGCGGAGATAACTGGAAGGTGATATGCTCCACGCCGACAGAGGTCATTCTGAAAGAGGGCGGAGATATCCAGCTTTATATTCTCACTATCGGAATCATTGCAGCGATAATCGCGATAATACTCAGTGTTATTCTTTCGTTCCTCATTTCGCGCTCAATGAATAAGACTGTTACTTCTCTCAGCAGAAAGGCGCGTACCGACCAGCTGACCGGTATACTTAACAAGCGTTCGTTTGAGGTGATGGCGGACTCGGTACTTAAAACCGGAGACAGTGCCGCGTACCATGCGCTGATACTTATTGACGTGGATGATTTCAAGGGGATAAACGACCACTTCGGTCACGCGTTCGGCGACAAGGTGCTGGCGGCGATAGGCGAGATGCTGCGCAAGACCTTTAGGTCGGACGACCTTTTGGGACGTATCGGCGGCGACGAATTTTGCGTGCTGATGAATATAACGGCGGTGGAAAACGATGCCGACAGGTTAGAGGTCATTGATAAAAAATGCAGCGAGCTGTGCGCGGCGTTCAGAGAAAACAACGCGGGCGACAGCAACTGCAAGGTATCCGCCAGCATCGGCGTATCGGTATCTCCGACCAACGGAACGTCCTTCGGCGAGCTGTACGACGCATCCGACAAGGCGCTGTATGCTTCTAAAGCAAACGGAAAGGATACCTTCACCATTTATAATTGAAATATCTGCTGAAATACATACACGTATTGATTTGAGTGAAAGGAGCGGGAGAATTAATATATGAAGATAAAAATGCTTTCCGCGTTATTGATATTTGCCCTTCTTTGTACAGGTTGTTCGGGCGAGTCAGTGGTTATTTCGCATATAGAACAGACGGAAATATCTCTATCCTGGTGGGGAAACGATGTGCGGCACGAATACACCCTTGCCGCCGTGGAAGAGTTTGAAAGGCTGCACCCTGAGATAAAGGTAAACTGCCAGTATTCCGAGTGGTCGGGCTATCAGCTGAGGACCAACGCGAGAATGGCGTCCAACACCGAGGCGGACGTAATGCAGATAAATTACGCCTGGATACAGCAGTACTCTCCCAACGGCGACGGATTTTATAATATCAACGATGTGCAGGATTACATAGACCTCTCCAATTTCACCGAAGAAGACCTGGATTTCGGTATGCAAAACGACAAGCTGAACGCACTGCCTATCGCGCTGAATACCCAGACGGTATATATCAACAAGACCATATACAACAGCTATGGGTTGGAGGTGCCGCAGACGTGGGAGGACTTTTTCGATGCCGCAAAGGTGATGAAGGGCGAGGTCTACCCGCTGTCAATGGTGTCAAAGTCAATGTATTTCTGCACCATAGCATATGCGGAGCAGCAGACGGGCAAGCAGTTTATGACCATTGACGGTCAGCTGATGTTTACCCCTGAGGATATACAGATAATGCTGGAGTTTTACTGCCGACTGATAAATGAAAAGGTCATGCCCCAGCCGGAGTATTTTGACAGCCTTAACGTGGCGGCCGGACAATATGCGGGGACGGTAGCATGGGTCAGCGACGCGTCCAGCCACTGCAACAAGGCTATCGACAACGGCTATGAGATCATACCGGCGAACTATCCCGCCCTACAGCCGTCACACGCAGCGGAGGGCTGGTACGCTAAGCCCGCGACCATGTACGCGATAAGCAAGAATACCGAGCACCCCAAAGAGGCGGCAATGCTGCTGGACTTCTTGCTCAATTCCGATGAAATGGCGGTGCTTCAGGGCATCGAAAAGGGCGTGCCTGTCAGCGCGTCGGCAAGAGCCTGCCTTGAAGAAAACGAAATGCTGACGGGAATACAGTATGAGGCTTTTCTCAAGATGAACGAGTTCAGCGAAAAAATAGCGGTGGTAAGCCCGTACCTTGAAAACGATGATATGATAAAAGAATTTCAGAGTGCCTGCAACGCCGTGCTGTATGATAAGGTCAGCGCGGAGGAGCAAGCGGCGGAGATATACGAAATATTCCGAGAGAATTTTTCGGGCAAGTAAAGAGATCAGGGCGTGTTGATATTCGACACGTTCTGTTTTTATAGCACAAAGAGCGAGGTGAGCGTATGCCGGAAATACTGATAACAGACGATGACGTGCATATCAGCGCAATGCTGGAAGAAACGCTGACAAACAACGGATACACGGTACGCAGGGCGTTTTCGGGGACGGAGGCACTGCTTGTGTTGTCCCAAAGCAAGCCCGACCTGATATTGCTTGACCTTATGCTGCCGGGGCTGAGCGGCGAAGAATTGTTGCCGAAAATCAAAGATATACCCGTCATTGTAATAAGCGCAAAGGCGGACGTGTCCGACAAGGTAGGGCTGCTGCTGGGCGGCGCTGCCGATTATGTTACAAAGCCGTTTGACATGGACGAGCTGTTGGCGCGGATAGCCGTGCAGCTGCGCAGCAAGGCAAATGCGGGAAATACCTCTGTGCTGTCTTATCGTGAGATAAAGTTGGACGTTGCTGCCCATACGGTAACGGTGGGTGACAGCGAGGTCAAGCTGACCCGCACCGAGTACGCGATATTAAAGCTGCTTATGCAAAACCCGGGACAGGTGGTGCCCAAGCTGACAATAATCGAAAAAATCAGCACAGACACCCCCGACTGCACCGAGGACTCGCTCAAGATACACGTCCACAACCTGCGCAAAAAGCTGAAAGCGGTATCAGGTAGGGAGTATATTTCCTCGGTGTGGGGGATAGGGTTTATGCTGAATGAAGAAACTTAATTACGTATCTATGCTTGGATAAATCGGAATTTGCAGCGTGCCGCTGCACCCATTTGCGCCTTTATATAATTTGCGGCTGCGTAAGGCTTTGCGTGACGGCGCGTCGGAACGTTGCAATATAAATTCCGATTTATATTAACAAAGTTTCGCCGCAAATCTTAACCAAATCTTAACGGTTATCTTAACCGTTTTCTTAACGGTTTTATGCTATAATGTTTTCAGCAACAAAGAGGAGGTCTGCAAATGGACTATGTTCTGAAAACAAACGGATTGTGCAAGCAATACCGAAAATTCAACGCGCTGAACGGGCTGACGATGAATGTCCCGAAGGGCGCGATATACGGCTTTGTCGGCAAGAACGGCGCGGGTAAAACTACGCTGATACGCCTGATATGCGGCTTACAGCAGCCGAGCGGCGGAGAGTTCGAGCTGTACGGGGCGAAAAACACCGACAAGGGCATTTACAATTCACGCAGAAGGACGGGCGCGGTGGTAGAGACGCCGTCGATTTACCTTGACATGACCGCGGAGGATAATCTGAAATACCAGTACAGGATATTGGGCATGCCGAGCTTTGACGGTCTGCAGGAGCTGCTGGAGCTGGTGGGACTGGGAAACACCGGCAAGAAAAAGGCAAAGCATTTCTCATTGGGTATGCGCCAGCGGTTGGGCATAGCGGTGGCACTGTGCGGCAGCCCGGATTTTCTGATACTGGACGAGCCGATAAACGGACTTGACCCGCAGGGTATAATCGAGATGCGCGAGCTGATATTAAAGCTGAACCGCGAGCGTCAGATAACGGTGCTTATCTCCAGCCATATACTTGACGAGCTGTCAAAGCTGGCGACGCATTACGGCTTTATAGACGGCGGACGGATAGTAAGAGAGATGAGCGCGCAGGAGCTGGACGACGCCTGCCGCAAGTGCATGCGCATGACCGTCACCGACACAAAGGCGCTGGCTAGGGTGCTGGACGCCGACGGCATTGAATATAAGATACTGGACGGCACTACCGCCGATATTTATGCCAAGCCGAAATTTTCGCAGCTTGTCGCAAGGCTGGCAGAACAAGACTGCGAAGTTATCACGGTAACAGAGCATGACGAAAGCCTGGAAAGCTTTTATATGTCGTTGGTGGGAGGTGTCGAGCATGACTAATGTTTTATATGCCAATTTCGGCAGACTGTTTAAGTCTAAGATATTCTATTACGGCATTGTGCTTGTCGCGGTGCTTGAAGTTCTCGCGGTTTTTATTATGAAAGGCGACGGCGAAAACATATCCGGCATGGTAACATTGCCGCTGATAGTATTTCCGATAATATTATCCGCTTTGATAGGACTGTTGACTTCGCCGGAGTTTTCTCACGGCACGATAAGAAACAAGATGATCGTAGGACACAGACGGACGGGTATATATGCCGCGCAGCTGATAAGTATGTCGGTAATGACGCTTATCTGTTATGCGGTTTATGAGATAATTGTTTTTACGGTAGGGGCTGCGGTGCTTGGCACCGAGGGCGTATCTCCGGACGCCGTTGCCGCCGCGCTGGCCATAATGGCGGTTTTGCTTATAAGCAACACCGCGTTCTCGCTGTTTGTCTGTATGGTGGTACACGGCAGCAAAAGCATAGCGCTTGTTTTGATACTGCAATACGGCATGATGTTTGTCGGCGTAATGTCGGAAATGACGGGCGAAATACCTACCCTTAAAGAGTCTGCGGCATTTGCGGTCATAGACGTAATTGCGAAATTTGTACCGCAGGGATATTTCACCTCGCTGAATATTTTTGCCGTGCCCGAAAACCCGTGGCAGCCGATACTGTATTCCGTAGTATTCGGCGCGGCGGTGACGGCGCTTGGCGTGCTTGCTTTCAAAAAAACCGATATGAAATGAGGCGTTGATGTTGTTGTATGCAGTTATCGGCACAGCGGCGGCTGTAATAGTTATGCTGCTGATAAAAATTTATCTGATGAAACGCTCTGTAAAGGAGATATCCTCAGCGTTTGCCGACAGGCTGCAAACAGACACCAACACGCTTATTAGCGTTACCTCTCACGATAAGGATATTTTGCGGCTGACCGACGGCATAAACAAGCAGCTGAAGGTACTGCGCGCAAAGCATCTCAGATATACTCAGGGCGACCGCGAGCTGAAAACCGCGATAACCAACATCTCCCACGACCTGCGCACCCCGCTGACCACGATATGCGGCTATCTTGACGTGATGAAGCATATGGAAAAGCCGTCTAAGATAGGTGAATATCTCGATATCATGGACGAGCGCGCAGAGCTGATGAAGCAGCTGACCGAAGAGCTGTTCAGATATTCCGTTATACTTTCAGGAGAAAACGCCGGAGAGCCGGAGGAGGTCTTCGTCAACCAATTGCTTGCCGAAAGCATAAGCGGTTATTATGCCGTGCTGACAGAGCGTGCGATCACCCCGCAGATAGACATTACCGAGCAAAGAATAGTCAGACGGCTGAACAAGACCGCGCTGTCAAGAATATTCTCAAACCTGCTCAGCAACGCCGTAAAATACAGCGACGGCGACCTGTCGATAACCATGTCGGACAGCGGCGAGATAACCTTTGCCAACAGCGCGCGGGCGTTGTCCTCGGTCGAGGCGGAGCGGCTGTTCGACCGCTTTTACACCGTAGAGACGGCGAGAAATTCCACCGGGCTGGGGCTGTCCATCGCGCGGACGCTGGTCGAGCAGATGGGCGGCAGCATCTCGGCGGAGTATAAGGACGGTATGCTGTATATTACACTGAATTTCCCCGAATAAAACAACCGACCCGAAATTATATTTCGGGTCGGTTTTTATCTTATGGTCTGTTATCTTTATTTCCACGGACGGTCTTTATCCAGCCAGCCGTTGTCATTCCAGTATCTCTTCTCGGCGGATGTATCGTCATAGGTCTTTATCATCATCCGCATAATGGAAAACATCGCCTTTGTCTTGATGCCGACTTTTGGCTTTTTGGCGGAAATGCTTTTTGCCAGTTTAGTAGTGTCACGCTCTATTTTTTCTTTTTTCTTATCGGATACCTCTCCCCAATTAGACGCCTGCAGGGCTGCGCCGTAGCTTTTTACGCAGGGCACGCCCCAATAAAACAGCGTGTTGGTGATATCCTTTATCGCGGATTTCATACCTGTGCCCGCCGCCGTGGAAACGACTATTGCCTTTTTACCGAACATTGTTTTTCTCGGACTGTGCGGCATCCAGTAGGTAAAGGTCAGGTCGATAAACGCCTTCATCGGCGCGGACGCCCTCATGCAATATGTAGGTGTGGTGAATATCAGCAGGTCGGCTTTTTCTATCTGCTCCATGATGGCGTGCTTTTCGTTATAACAGGGGCATTTTGTTTCATCCTCAACGCACTGATAACAGCCAAGGCAAAAATGCTCAAGATCCCGCGGCAGAAAGAACTCCGCGATTATACTGTCCGCGCCTGCTTTTTCGGCTATCATTCTGCCTATGTGGTACGAGCTGCCTTTGTGGTTTTGCCCGTGGATAAGTACGATTTTCATTATTGCTTCTCCTTTACATACAGTCTGTTGAATTGCCTTATATGCTGTTCGACTGTCCGCAGTATTTCGTTTTCCCGCTCCGGCTGCCTGTCGCATACGGTAAGCAGCATATATATCGGCGCATAAAAATGCAGCGCCATAATGTCCGGGTCTTGCTGTATCATAAAACCGTTTGCCGTCAGCAGGGCGAACATCGCCGTCTGATATGACAGCGGGTCGTCTATGTATTGCTTTTGATACAGCAGCGACAGCGACGGGTCGCGGAATTGCTCTATCGTCAGCATTTTTCTGAATTTGCTTGCGGTGTCGTCATGTAGGAAATACATAAACAGCATTGTCCCCATCTGCACCAGCCTGTCCTCTGACACAGCCGAAAAAACGCCGGCGTCGGTTTCGGCGTTGTTGCCGTCCATGCTTAGTGCCAGTGCCTGTTGCTCGTACCCGTTTTTCATCTCGTCAAGGATAGCGTTGAAGATGTCCTGCTTGCTTTTATAATGCTTGTACAGCGAGGGTGCCTTGATACCGACAGCCTCGGCTATATCCCCGACATACACCTCATTGTATCCCTTTTCGGAAAACAGGTTCAGCGCCTCTTTCAGTATTTTTTGCTTGGTAGTCATAAAATTTCTCCTTTGGCTAATTTAGATTAGCCAAATATATTATAAGCTAATTTTGATTAGCTGTCAAGTGTTTTTTGAAAATTTTTGCAAAAAATCCGACGGGCTGTGAGACACTCACCACCCGTCGGATATATTTATAATATTTATTTTATAACTCAATATCCGCCTGATATTCTTCATCAATAAGGATATATTCCGCACCGTGCTTGATACATTGCTCCAGCATCCGCGCGTTATCCTTGCTGACTGTCTCTGATGTACAGCCCTCGTCGTCAAGGCGGTTTTCTATCACGCCGGCGTATTTTTTGATGTCATCAAAATGCTGCTCAATGTATTTTTCGCTCATGATAAGGCAATAGAACTTTATATGCGGGAGATATTCCTGCCCGAAATCCTTTTCCCAGTCGAAAGGGATATAGCAGCCCTCGACAACCAGGTTTTGGTCGTTTTCTATCGCGGTCTTTATCATCTCCCGTACTATCGGCCATAAATAGTCTGTCAGTGCTTTGTCGTCACTGGTCGGGGTAAGCGATGTATTTTTACTGCGGATAAGCCCCATTTTCAGATGGTCTATCGAGAGATAGGGATATTTGTATTTTTCCAGCAGTCTTTGCGCCAGCAATGTCTTTCCCGTATGTGACGCGCCGGTTATTAAGATTATCATTTTACCCCTCCGATTTGCTTGTTTGAAAATATTTTATCATATTTTGCGTGGATTTTCAAGTAACGCTATTCTCTGCTCTTTTTCAACCGCCTGCATAACAGCCAAAACACCACGGAGGTAATGACGGCAGCGCATACGCTCAGCAGCACGGTACCGTCAACCACCGCGTACCCAGTCAGCTGCGCGCCCGCCAACACTGTACGAGCCGCCTGCGGCAGCATACCGCAGGTCAACGTCGGCAGGAATATCACCGCCGCCGACAGCGCGATGCATGCGTAGATGTTTTTTATCAGCTTGTAGACAAAGCCCAGCATAAAGCATACTGATACACTCCATATTATCCGCAGACCGAGCATCATCAGCATATAGCCCAGCACATTGACGTTGTACGGACATCCGCCGAAGTCCGCTATACTGCACAGCGGCATAAACAGCGACCCGCTGCCGCAGCGGATAAGAAAAGATACGATATCCGGCACGAACGAGATAACGCTGCCCGCTACGGCGACTGCCGCCGTGGCGGCAAACCGCAGGTTGTCTCTTTTCGGACCGCTCAGCGGTGTTGCCGCCGACATAAGGGATATACCGCACAGCCTGTCATAATCCCACAGCCGCAGCCCGAATATGATAATAAACAATATAAACAACACATCCGCGCCGTAGTCGCCGAGATATTCGGCAGTGTCGAGGTCGTAAAAGAATATCGGTGTTTTATCCTCCAATGTCAAAAAATATTCGTATTTCTCATACACCGCGTTAAAGGCGGGCAGCTGTTTTTCCGCGCGGAGGTACTCGGTGTTGTATTCTCTGAATTCTTCCAGCGTTATCACGCCGCGGTTATAGCCGTCCTGCATTACTGCCTTCATCTTCAGTACGTCGTTCAGCCGCTTCTGCTCGTCGTGCAGGTATTGCTGCTTGTCCTCGGTCAGTTCTCCCCGCAATATATCAACATACTCACGGTAAAGCTCGGTAGAAAAGTCGTATTGCTCCGGCGCGTAAAAGTATGCTGTCAGCAGCTTTGCCGCCATAAGCACGACAAAAACGATTGCCGCCCCGACGCCGCACAGCTTTTTCAGTTCATAGTACAGCAGCCCCGCCGTTGGGTTTGATGAATTTCTTTTCATAGCGTCAGCCTTCGGTGTCGGAATGATGCCCAAAGCTGTCCATATACAGCTGCTCCAGCTCGCCCGATTCGCTGTGGGCGGCTTTGTCATTTTTGACGGTGTTTATCAGGCTGCCGTTTTTGATAAACAGCGTATAGTCCGCCACCGCCTCGATATCGGATATTATATGTGTGGCAAGTATCACCGTGCGGCTGGCCCCCATCTCGCGGATAAGGTTTTTAAAGCGCAGGCGTTCTTCCGGGTCAAGTCCCGCGGTCGGCTCGTCAAAGATAAGTATTTCCGGCTCGCCTATCAGTGTCACCGCAATGCCCAGCCGCCGTTTCATACCGCCAGACCAGCCGCCGACGTGCTTTTTCGCCGCCGACAGCAGATTGACGTCGTCCAGTGCCTTTTCGATATCCGCTTTGCCGTAATCTACACCTTTTAACAGGGCAAAGTATTTTATGATATCATACCCGCTGAACGAGGGGTAAAAGTCCAGGTCCTGCGGCATAAAGCCCAGCACCCTGCGAAAGTCCGCGCCGCCCTTACCGATGCCGTATATGCTTTCTCCGCCGTAGAGGATGTTGCCGCTTGTGGGGCGGATAATGTCGGCGATGCACTTCATCAGCGTGGATTTGCCGCTGCCGTTCGGTCCCAGCAGACCGTATATACCATGCTCCAGCACGGCGGTAAAGCCGTCCAGCGCGTTTAGTTTTCCGTATGTTTTTGTGACTTTATCAAAGACAAGAGCTTTGCCTTCCATCTTACGTCAACACTCCTTCCGTACAGCTTTGTGCATATTATCGTGCAGACAACACCCAGCAGCGCGGTCATGGCTATCACCACCGCCAGACGCGGGACGGGTATGCCGAACAGATTACCGTAATCAAACGAGGTGAAATATTCATCCGGATATATCATATAAGGCGGAAACAGCATCCGTGCGAGATTTGCCTGTGCTATCCCCTCCGCCGCGGAGAGCGAGCGGAGCAATGTTATTATCCTGTACGAGCCGAACACCAGCACAAAGCCCAACACAATTCCGCGTATCGGGGTCGCCGCCTTTATCGAAAACAGCGACGCGCAGAACACCCCGAACATCGCCGCCGTAAACAGCATAAATCTCTGCAGCGCTATCATGCCGAGTATGTTCAGCCTGTACACGCAAAATTCAAAAAATCTCACCGACTGTATCGACGCGGAATAGTTCAGCCTGTATATTACCGCGCCGTATATTATCTCGGCGATAAACAACAGCAGCGTCATCGCAAATACCACTACAGTCACGGCTGCCAGCTTGTGCAGGTACATCGCGCCCCTGCCGCCCTTTGCGGTGTGGGAAATGTAATCTGTCCTGCTGCCGCGCTCGCAGCACATAAGGTATGCGGTCAGCAGCACCGCCCACATGATAAACAGCGGACCAAACGCCACCGCCTGTATGCTGGAGGTGTTATGCATACGCATAAAGAACATCTCGGCAGAGCTGCCGTCTATCAGCGAGATATCCGTCACACTGTTATAGGTGCGTATCGC
Organism: Eubacterium sp.; assembly: GCA_022511265.1. Lineage (GTDB taxonomy): Bacteria > Bacillota > Clostridia > Oscillospirales > Ruminococcaceae > Ruminiclostridium_E. The sequence continues at coordinate 13,303 of JAFLRX010000017.1, forward strand.
CGCCTCGTTGTATGCCTGCTCATAGCTGTTGCCCGCCGCGGCTGCGTCATTTCGCAGCTGTATCGCGTTGTTGACGGTCTTTATCATATCTTTGCGAAAGCTCTCGGCATAATTCAGCTGGCGGGATATCGCGTCCTCGGTCCAGTAGGTGACGTTTATCTGCGGGTCGTTTGCCGCGTCGTCGGGATTGTAGTTATCCTTTGCGGTCAGCTCGCCCGCAAAGGCGGGGGTGACGGTGTCCGGCACACGGGTGTTTATGTAATCGGCAAAGCCGCCTGCCATTCTTGCGTCCTCGCCAAAGTCCGCCGCCATTATAAAGACGTACAGCGCCGCCACGATAAGCGTGCTGATGATAAACAGCTTGCTGCTTGTCAGCTTTTTTATCTCATATAATACAAGTCTCATAAAACAGGCTATACCCCCTTCGTTATTCTATTACTAATTGGTAATTCCATCTTGTGCCTTCCGGTATTATCCACAGCCATTCGTCTCCGTCCGCCTCAAAGATGTTGTACGGTATGCCCGCCGAGGACGGCAGAACCAGCGCCGCCATTGAATGTCTGCCGGGTTCGGGCAGCACGGACGGCTTTATCTCATAGCACATCATGCTGTTGCCCTCGGTGTAGAAATTGACGAATTTTTTACCGTCAAACGCGTCATACAGCTTGCCGTCGATGAATACCATACCGTACCAGTCATAAGGGTCATTTGGGTACTGCGCGCTGAAATACAGACTGCTGCTGTCGTTTACCTTCATCGGCACATCCATGTGGAATGCCGCCATGCCTAACTCTTTCGTCCGCTGCGCGGTGTAACCTAGGTCAAAGAACTCGGTGAACCCGCTCTGGATATAATACTCGTCCTCCAGTATGCCCGTGACATAGTCCTTTTCCGCCGCGTGGTATGCGTCGTCCGGCTGCCCATCGGCAGCAGCCTTTACGATAAAGCTGCATGTCTGTATCGTAGCCAGCTGCTGTCCCCAGCTATGCGGGATAAAGTCCGGCATGGCGTTGATTATTATCGTCGCCAGCGCGGTGCCGCCCTTTTCGGTCTTTATTTCGGGTATGGTTATCGGCAGCTCTACCGGGTTGTAGGTGGATATTGTCAGCTGTGACATTTCGGTCAGCTCGCCGCCGTCTATGCTGTGCGGTACCAGTCGCCCGTCACAGAACACGTATACGTCCACCGGCACCTCCCACAGTCTGAAGACTTCGTCCGGCGATATGATGAAATTGATAAACCCCTCGATATCCCCCTCAAGCGGGGTAAGGGAAAATTCCGCGTTAGTCCTCAGTCCGTCCTCACCGTATATCTCCAGCCGCGCATTTGTATTAAAACGGTAGAAATCTTCCTCGTTCAGTGCATATTTGCCGGAGTCGCCCGGAACTGCCTCTTCCGGTACGCTGACGTCCTGCGATTCTTCCGGCAGGATTATTACGTTTTTCGGCGCGCTGCACGCGGTCAGCAGCAATACAGCGGCAAATGCTATAAATCTTTTTTTCATATCTCAGCCCCCGTTAATTCCACAGATTTTCGCCTGCGCAGCACACAGGGTTTTCGCCGTTTCTGTCCAATAATATACAGCACTGCGAGCCGCCGGATTCCTGCAAGGTCCACACAGCAATAAAGTTGCCGGACGGGATATATTCCGCGCCGAACAGGACGGTGCCGAACAGGTTAATGTTCGGGTGGTCTTTTTCATACTCCTCGACGATGTCGGGGATATATATCACTCTGTCGGTGTCGCCGGTCTTAGTATTGTATCTGTACAGCGAAAAACGGTCGTTAGCCTCTTCATAGAAAACACAGTCACCCGTGATGACAAAGCTGCCGCCGCCCGCGTTGACGGAAAATTTCTGCTCCATTATCGTCTGCTCGTCCTCTCCGTCTGTGTCGCAGGACATCAGCCTGCTCAGCGTGCCGTCGGCGACAAGATAATAAAGCCGTCCGTCCGCCAGCTGCTGCAGCACGGCATGCTCTTTAAGATAAGTCACCTCGCCCGTCTCAAGGTTTACCCTTGTCAGTTGGTTTTCCTGATTTGAGAAAAACACGGTCACGCCGTCCGGCGTTGCCAGGTTCCAGCCAGAGCCGCCCTCCGGTATCTTTATATGCGGGTATATCAGGCTGCCGTCAAAGTCCAGCTTGTAGAAATAATCCGCGCCCTTGCATATCAGACCGTCCTCTACCAACAAGACCTGCGTGATTGCGCCCGGTTTCAGATCTATCTTCTTTTCGTAATCGGTGGTAAACTCGTTGCGGTATATCTCGGTTATCTCGCCGTCCTTAGTGTAATACAGCATGGGTGTGTCGTATTTGAAATAATAAAACCCGCCGTTGTAGGCGTATGCGTAGTTGTCGTAATTGAAAAAGTGCCGCTTGCATTCCGCGTCGTCATGCTTGCACCCGACCGCGTCGCAGACGTCGGTCATCGTATGCGACGCCGTGTCCAGCTTATATTCATGATTGTACATGTACCGCCCGTCAAAGGTCGCCCTTGAGGACATGGTGTTGCTGCGCACGTCCGCAAAGGTGGCGGGGTCATAGGTCAGCTGTAATGTGCCGCCGTCCCCGATATCCGGCACGCTGACATATTCACCGCCCTGTATGCTCGACGCGCAGGCGGTCAGCATAAGACAGGCGCAGACGGTCAGCATAAGACAGGCGCAGACGGTCAGCGTAAAAATTCTTTTTTTCACTTTTTGCCCCTTTCTTGCTTTTATCCCACCCCGTTGGCAAAGCGCGGAGAAAAGCAAAATATAGCTTTACTTATATACTACGGTTTTTGGTACAAATGTCACGGTAAAACTTGCAATCTTGACAAAAAGGAATTTTATTGATAAAATATTTTCAACAAACGAAGTCAAACGGAGGGATATATATGAGCAGTGAAAAGCAAAGAAAAATAACAATGCCCAAGGGCGGCTGGTGCCGTAAGCGTATAAAAGAGCGTGCGGAGAACAAGGTGTTCGCGCTGTTGTTTTTTGTGGTGGGGGTGATAATGCTGGTAAACTTTATCGTTCCTCTGGCAGCAGGCGGCTCAGCACTGACGGACATATCTCCTGTAATCGCCGCAGCCGTCATCGGGCTTATCGTATTTGGCGTCGGCGGATATATCGGGTATTGCTCGCTGCATGACACCTTTGTCCCGGCGCAAAGCAGGATAGCGAGGTCTATCCGCTCTCAGCTGGAATATCCCGACAGCGCGCCGCCGGTAGACGAGCTGTTTGAAATGGTGGACAAGGACATCGACGAAAACGGCGAGTGGTTCGGCAGGGCGGCGGTAGGCGACGAATGGCTGTTCGGGGACGAGGCAAGCCTGCTGTCCCGCGTGCGGGTGGTGTTTGGTCTGAAAGCTATACAGCATCACCGCAGCCACGGGTCGCGCACCTATAACCGCACCATAAGGCTGTACGTCATGGACGACCGTCACCAGATACAGGAGACCCGCCTGTACGAGTACAACGACCTTGACGAGCTGCTGGAGTATCTGCAGCAGCGTCTGCCGGACGCATTGTTCAGACCGTATTCGGAGTTCGGAAAATACAAGAAAATGACCGACCGCGAGTGGTATGCGTTAGAGCAGGAGTACATCGCCCGCAAGCAGCAGCGGGAAAAAGAATATGAAACACAGCAAAACGCCTGAGGCTATCCTCAGGCGTTATGTTGTAATTTGTCAAAAAATTCCTGTAATATCCTTAAAATCCGCTGATTGACAACGGTAAAAAATTATGCTATAATGACTATAAGTCTACTCGGTATTTATGACGGAGGGAACTTATGAGTTCGCATTTCAAAAAGATAAACCGCAACCTGATAATCGGCTGGTTTATAATAGTGGCTGTATTGCTTATTTCATATATAGCGGAGGTAATTAAGGGCGAGAGGACTGTCGAATATCTGCTCGCGTTTATACCGGTAACGGTCCTGCCTGCTATAGTTGTTTTTATATTATATCTGAAAAAGTCGGATTGGGAAAAGCTGCCTTATTTTATCGTAATAGGGTACTTCCTTATGTATACGTTTGTTATGGTCACCGGATATTCGAGCATGGTGTCCACCTACATCCTGCCGATGCTGTCGCTGATGGTGCTTTATCACCAGCCAAAGCTGGTACTGATGACCGGCGTCGCGTCGCTGATACTCAATGCCGTTACTATCGTGTGGCGGTTTTCGGACGGACGGCTGACTATAGAAAACAGCGCGGACGCGGAGATACAGATAGCGCTGATGGTGCTGTGCTTTGGCGGCTCTTATGTCGCGGCAAGGCTTTATGACAATATTACAAAACAAAACCTAAATTATCTGAAAAAGCTGAACGAGAAAAACGAGCAGATAAACCGTATGACTATGCAGACCATTTCTACCATAGCCAATACGCTGGACGCGAAGGACACCTACACAAACGGTCATTCCGAAAGGGTTTCCACCTACGCCACGATGATAGCGAAAGAGCTTGGCCTGTCGGATGAAGAGGTGGATAATATCTGCCTTGTGGCGCTTTTGCATGACATCGGCAAAGTGGGCGTACCGGACTCGGTACTGAACAAGCCTGGACGGCTGACCGATGAAGAATTCGAGCTGATGAAGCAGCACACGGTGGCAGGCAGCGAGATAATGAAAGACATCGACAGCATACCCGACGTCACCGTCGGCGCAAGATATCATCACGAGAGATATGACGGACGCGGATATCCCGACGGTCTTCAGGGAGATGATATCCCGCTTATCGCGCGTATCATCGCGGTGGCGGACGCCTATGACGCGATGACCAGCAACCGTGTATACAGACAGCATCTTACCGGCGAGCAGGTAATGGCCGAGCTGGAAAAGGGCACCGGCACGCAGTTCGACCCTGCTATCTCGCGGATAATGATACGCATGATGAAGGACGGAACAATGAAAAACCTCAGCCCGGATATGAAGAACGAGGCTGGTTAAAAGATTTTTATGAAATAACTCTGACCGCTGCACGAAAGTGCGGCGGTTGTTTTTGTGTTTTCGGAGAGGGTGTTTTCCCCGTTGTCCTTTTTATGGTACAATAAGAAAGCTATTCTTATACTGTGAATTTTCGGCTTTAATCAGCTTAAAATAAAGAAAAGGGGGCGGCGGCATGCAAAAAACTTATCTATGCATAGATTTGAAATCCTTCTACGCGTCGGTGGAATGTGTCGAGCGCGGACTTGACCCGATGACCACCAATCTGATAGTCGCCGACCCCGACAGGTCGGACAAGACCATATGCCTTGCGGTGACCCCGGCTATGAAGGCGTTGGGGGTGCGCAACCGCTGCCGTGTGTTTGAGATACCGACAAATATAAAATACATCGTCGCACCTCCGCGTATGCAGAAATACATCGACTATGCCGCCGAGATATACGGGGTGTATCTGCGCTATCTCTCTCCGGAGGATATACATGTTTACTCTATCGACGAGGCGTTCATTGACGTTACTCCGTACCTTGACCGTTACGGCAGTACGCCGAAAAAGACGGCTGAGTTCCTGATAAACAAGATTTTCGAGCAGACTGGGGTGCGCGCGGCATGCGGGATAGGCACTAATCTGTATCTTGCCAAGATAGCGTTGGACATCACCGCCAAACATTCGCCCGACTTTATCGGTATGCTGGACGAGGAAAGCTATCGCGCCACGCTGTGGGAGCACCGCCCGCTGACCGACTTCTGGCGTATCGGCGGCGGCACCGTGGCGACGCTTGAGCGGCACGGCATCTACACCATGCGTGACATAGCCTATGCCAATGAAGAACGGCTGTACAAGTGGTTTGGCATAGACGCGGAGCTGCTGATAGACCACGCGTGGGGGCGCGAGCCGACCGAGATATCCGACATAAAAGAGTACCGCCCCAAGACCAACTGCCTTACGGTCGGGCAGGTATTGATGAGGGATTACAGCTTTGAAGAGGGGGCGCTTGTCCTGCGGGAGATGATGGACGGGATATGCCTTGACATGGTGGATAAAAACCTTGTGACAAGCTCGGTGACGGTGTCGGTTGGATATTCCAATTCGCTGAATATCCCGCATGCCAAGGGCACGGCCGCGCTGGAGGTAAAGACCAACGCCGACCGTATAATTATCCCCGCGGTGGAAGAGCTGTACGGGCGCATTGTCGAAAAGGATAAAATGATACGGCGGCTGAATGTATGCTGCAACAATGTCACCGCGGACACGGGGCTGCGTCAGGTCAGCCTGTTCGAGGCGGAGGACGGCGTTGATGTAGACAAAAACCACCGCCTGCAGCGCGCGATACTGGATATAAAGAAAAAGTACGGCAAGAACGCCATGCTGAGGGGTATGGACTTTGAGGCGGCGGCGACCGCGCGCGAGCGCAATAAGCAGATAGGGGGTCATAAGAGTGGCGAGGGCTAAAATGCCGATATCCGAGCGGGCAAAGCAATTCATGCCGTTCGCGGCGGTAAAGGGGCTGGAGGAGGCGCTTGCCGCCAAAGAGCGGGAGAGAACGTTTATCCCGCGCACCGAGCTGTCCGACCATGCGGCAGAGCGGCTGAACAGGCGGCTGTGCCGCCTTGAATGGGGCGACACCGTGACGGTGAAATATTATCGGCACGGCGAATACCTCACCGCAAGCGGCAGGATAACAAGGCTGGACGTGACCTATCGCGTTATGATGATAGGCGAGGATATTGTTATTGATTTTGACGATATATACAGTGTGACGGCGGAGCGGAGGACGATGTGACCCGAGCTGCGCCGATAGCTTGAACGGGAAAATCCGGGGGACTGACTGTCCCTCGGATTTTTTATTCCGCAAAAACCGACTTTCAGTCGATTTTTTATTGACAATGCATTTTCTGTGTGTTATAATAAAAACCGACCGACAGTCGAAAATTATGAAAGGTGCAGGATGTAAAATGAAAGGTGCAAAAGGCGAAAAGCGTAAACAAGAACTTCTTGATATAGCGTATCAGATGTTTATTCAAAAAGGATATGAGGAAACCAGCGTAGATGAGATAATTGCCAAGGCTCAAATCGCAAAAGGGACATATTATTATTACTTTCCGAGCAAGGAGGCCACGCTTGAGGCGGTAATCGACATGATGATAAATAACGAGGTACAGCGGGCGCGGGAAATTTTATCAGCCCCGATACCTGTCCCGCAAAAGCTGGTAGGTATTATCACCTCGCTCCGTCCCGAGCAGAATGAAAGCAGCATCGCCGACACCTTAAATAAAAAAGAAAACATAATCATGCACGAAAAGGTCAGCAGACGAATAGTAGACGAGGCGGTCCCGCTGTTGGCACAGGTGGTATCCGAGGGTATCGCTCAGGGGATGTTTGTCTGCGACCATATCGAAGAGCGCGTCCGAATGATCTTGATAATGAGCCAACACATATTCGACAACGGCAATTTCACTGCCGGAGATATCGAGGTATTCATTGATATGGTCGAAAAGTCGCTGGGCGCACAATCGGGTACTCTTGGGTTTATCCGCGGACTGATCGGTTGATAGGAGGGAATATATGAAAAACAGCAGTTCGGGTTTCAAAAAATTTTTGTTATTATGGGCGGGAGAATTGATCTCGTCCATAGGCGGCGGCCTTACAAGCTTTGGCTTGGCGGTGTATGTATTCAATGAGACGGGCAGTGCCGCAGATATGGCGATAGTATCGCTGCTTGCGTTTTTGCCGACACTGATACTTTCCGCCCCGGCAGGAGTATTGGCTGACCGTTATGACAGAAGATTATTGATGATGCTGGGCGACGGACTTTCGGGACTGGGTATACTTTATATCCTGATATGTATGCTGTGCGGCGGCGCGTCTTTGACGCAGGTATGCGTAGGCGTATTGATAAGCTCGGTTTTTTCCGCTTTGTTAGAGCCGTCATACAGGGCGACGATAACGGATATCCTTACTAAAGAAGAATATTCCAAGGCAAGCGGTATGGTCAGTCTGGCAGGCAGTGCAAGGTATCTTATTTCGCCCATGCTGGCGGGATTTCTTTTGGCAGTGAGCGATATCAAGCTGCTGCTTATTATAGATATCTGCACCTTTGTAGTGACTGTATCCACAACGCTGGTGGTAAAGCGCGGGCTTACCGCCAAGGAAAACACCAACCGCGAGTCGTTTATAAGCAGCTTTAAGGACGGCTGGAAAGCAATCACCGAAAAGCGCGGCGTTTTTGTCCTTATCCTTATGTCAAGCGTTGTTACCTGCTTTATGGGGGCGCTGCAGATTTTGGCAGAGCCGATGGTGCTTGATTTTGCGGACAGTACTACACTGGGAATCGTCGAAACGGTCTGCGCCTGCGGCATGCTGGTGTCAAGCTTGATCTTAGGTATAAAGGGAATAAAGAGCGGATATGCCAAGGTGCTGAGTATTTCTCTCGCTGTCAGCGGTATAGCAATGGCAGGATTCGGGCTGAAGCAGAATGTATTTCTGATGTGCGCGGCAGGATTTTTGTTCTTTGCGACGCTTCCGTTTACCAATAACTGTCTGGATTATCTGGCAAGAGTAAATATCCCGGATGAAAAACAGGGACGCGCGTGGGGCTTGATAGGATTTTTGTCGCAGCTGGGTTATGTGTTCGCTTACGGCTTGTCGGGAATATTGGCAGACTGCCTTGCCGAAAGCACCAAAACCGGCGTAGGAATAGGCGCGTCGTATGTCGTTATGGTATCCGGCGGTCTGCTGGTGCTGACGGCGATAGCTTTATCACTGACGAAGTCGGTAAGAGAGCTGGAAAAGAAAGAATAAATATACATATTTACTTCTCGGCGGATTTGTGCTAAAATAAAATACGGTGATAGTATGACAAAGATACGCAAACATTTTATATTCTACGGCACGGTGCAGGGTGTCGGCTTTCGCTATCGCGCTTATCATTCCGCGATAATTCTCGGCGTGACCGGTTGGGTGAAAAACCTGTGGGACGGCTCGGTAGAGATGGAGGCGGAGGGAACCGAAGAAGCGATAGACAGCCTGATACTGTCCATTGAAAAGGGCAGCTATATCCGCATAGAAAACCTTAGCGTAAAGGATATACCGGTCGTCGGCGACCGCTCGTTTGAGGTAAGATAAGGAGAGGTAAAAATGGTATACAGAGAGCTGGGAAACACGGGGCTGAAGGTCAGCGAAATAGGACTTGGCTGTGAGGGCTTTAACGGGCAGAGCGATGAGTTTACCGAAGAAATGTTCGCCCTTGCCTTTCGGCATGGGGTAAACGTTATGGACTTGTACAGTCCCAACCCCGACCTGCACCGCCGTGTCGGCAACGCGATAAGAGACCGCCGCGGCGAGTTTGTGTTGCAGGCGCACCTTTGCACCAAATGGGAAAACGATCAGTACAAGGTCACCCGTAAGATAGACGAGGTAAAGGCGTCGTTTGAGCGTATGCTGGAAAACCTCGGCACAGATTACATAGACATTGGTATGATACACTATGTTGATTCTATGAACGCATGGAACGAGATAATAAACGGTGACGTGATAGAGTACGCGAAACAGCTGAAAGCAAGCGGAAAAATACACCATATAGGTATCAGCAGCCATAACCCCGAGATCGCTTTGGCGGCGGTAGAGAGCGGCGTGACAGAGGCGCTGATGTTCAGCATAAACCCCTGCTATGACCTGCTGCCGGGGGACGAGGACTGCGAGACGCTGTGGTCGGAGGAAAGCTATAACAAGCCGCTGTTCAACATCGACCCCCAGCGCGAGCGACTGTATGAGACCTGTCAGCGCAGCGGGGTAGGTATAACCGTAATGAAGGTGTTCGGCGGCGGAGACCTGCTGACCGACAATTCTCCCGCGGGCAAGGCGATGACGGTAAACCAGTGCATACATTACGCGCTGACCCGCCCGGCGGTGTCAACGGTTATGTCGGGTGTGCGCACCCGTGAGGAGCTTGTCTCTTCACTTGCCTATGAAACGGCAAGCAATGCGGAAAGGGATTACGCCAAGGTGTTCGCCGAGTTTCCTAAGATAAGCTGGCAGGGACACTGCATGTACTGCGGTCACTGCGCCCCCTGCCCCAAAAAGATAGACGTCGCGGCGGTGACGAAGTTCTATAACCTTGCCAAGGCGCAGGGCGAAGTGCCGGAGACGGTGCGCGAGCATTATGCCGCCTTATCCGCACACGCGGGCGACTGCATAGCCTGCGGCGCATGTGAAAAACGCTGTCCGTTCGGCGTTGGGATAATCGAAAATATGAACGGTGCGAAGGAAACATTTGGATATTAATTTATAATTCGTAATGTTGGTATGCCGCTGCGTCGTCAGACGCAGCGGCATTGGTTTTAATAACGCACCGCAGACGCGCTCCTTCATTATGTATTCAGCGTGTGTATTATGAATTTTCTATATCTCACTATACACAAAACCAATACCTGCCTTTTGTCCGCTTTATTGACAAAGGGTTGGTTTTGTGATATACTTTTTTCTGTAATATATCTTGAAAATAAGGAGCGGCATAATGGCAAAGGTCATATTGCTTTGCGGTACGATATGCAGCGGCAAGACCCGCTATGCCGAAGGGCTGATTTCCGCGGGCGCGGTGGCGTTGTCCTGTGACGAGCTTATGCTGCGGCTGTACGGCGAGGATGTCGGAGATAAGTTTGACGAGCTTTCAGCACGCGCGATGAGCTATCTGCATGACAGGTCGGTCGATGTGGTCCGTGCGGGGGTCGACGTTGTGCTGGACTGGGGCTTTTGGTCAGAGGCGGACAGAGAGCGGACGAGAAAATTTTACCGTGACCGCGGCATTGATACCGAGCTGCATTATGTAAAAGTCTCAGAAGAAACGCTGCATAAAAATATAGCCGACAGAAACGCGTCCGGCATAGGGTATCACGTTGACGGCGGGCTGCTGGAAAAATGCCTGTCAAGGTTTCAGCCGCCGACCGACGCGGATATTATATACATAAACAGGCGGGATCTGCCCGCAGGGGAAATAAGGAGAAATACTATGACAATACAGGAATTACAGCAGGAGATAATTAGACTGAAAAAGGAAAAGGATATCTGCATATTGGCGCACAGCTATCAGACGCGTGAGATAACCGAGATAGCGGACTTCACCGGTGATTCGTTCCAGCTCAGCGTGCAGGCAAAGGGCGCGCAGCAAAGCACCGTTATAATGTGCGGTGTGCGCTTTATGGCGGAGACGGTAAAGCTGCTCTCCCCGCAGAAAAAGGTGCTTTTAGCTAATCCCATCGCGGGCTGCCCCATGGCAGAGCAGATGGATAAAGAACTGATAAGCGCGGTGAAAGAGCAATACCCCGACTATACCGTGGTCGCCTACATAAACACCACCACCGACCTAAAGACGATATGCGACGTATGTGTTACCTCATCCTCGGCGGTTAAGATAGTAAAGGAATTGCCGGACGAGAACATACTTTTTATTCCCGACTGCAACCTCGGCGACTTTGTGCAAAAGCAGGTCCCCGAGAAGAATATAAAGCTGTTACAGGGTGGATGTCCCATCCATGCGCGTGTATCGGCAAACGATGTCACAAAGGCAAAGGCACTGCACCCCGACGCACTGGTGCTGGTACACCCGGAGTGTACCCCCGATGTGCTTAAACACGCGGACTTTATCGGCTCGACCTCGGCGATAATGAATTATGCCGAGCAGTCCGACGCGAAAGAATTTATCATAGGCACTGAGATAAGCATAGGACAGCACCTGTCCTACACTTGCCCCGACAAGCGTTTTTACCCGCTGTCAAAGGATCTTATCTGCCCGAATATGAAGGCTACCTCGCTGCTGGACGTATACCATGCGGTATGCGGCGACGGCGGTGAGGAGATATTCCTTGACGATGATACCATCAGCAAGGCAAGGGTCTGCATTGACCGCATGATAGAGCTGGGGTGAGCGAATGAAGAAAGCCGTTATAGCCATGAGCGGCGGGGTGGATAGCTCTGTTGCGGCTTTTTTGATGAAACAGCGGGGCTATGACTGTATCGGCGCGACCATGAAGCTGTTCGACAACGAGGATATCGGCGTCGAGCGAGAACGCTCCTGCTGCTCGCTCAGCGATGTTGAGGATGCGCGCAGTGTGGCGTTCGGGCTGGGTATACCGTACTTTGTGTTCAACTTTTCCGACAGGTTCAAGCAGGATGTTATTGATAGGTTTATTACCGCCTACGAAAACGGCAGGACTCCCAACCCCTGCATAGACTGCAACCGCTATCTGAAGTTTGACAAGCTGTTTTTACGCGCGAAAGAACTGAACTGCGATTATGTGGTGACAGGTCATTACGCGCAGATAGAATATGACGAAGCAAGCGGGCGGTATCTGCTGAAAAAGGCGGCCGACCCCGATAAGGACCAAAGCTATGTGCTGTACTCCATGACGCAAGAGCAGCTGGCGCATACGCAGTTTCCGCTGGGCGGTATGACAAAGCCGGAGGTGAGAAAGCTCGCCGAGGAGAACGGTTTTGTCAACGCGAAAAAGCGGGACAGCCAGGACATATGCTTTGTACCGGACGGCAAGTATGCGGAGTTTATAACCGCCACCACCGGCAAAGAGTACCCGGAGGGGGATTTTGTCAGCACCGACGGCAGGGTGCTGGGACGGCATAAGGGTATTATCCGCTATACGATAGGACAGCGCAAAGGACTGGGGCTGTCGTTTGACAGACCGATGTACGTCAGCGCAGTTGATGTTGAGAAAAACACAGTAACCCTTTCTCCGGAGGAAGGACTGTATACCAAGTCGCTTATCGCAAAGGACATAAACCTTATTTCGGTCGAAAGGCTGACCGAGCCTATGAGGGTAAAGGCGCGGGTGCGCTATCGCCACAAAGAGCAGCCCGCCACGGTGGTACAGCTTGACGATGACACGTTGTCGGTGGAGTTTGACCAGCCGCAGCGCGCAGTGACAAAAGGACAATCAGTCGTTTTGTACGACGGCGACAAAGTTGTCGGCGGCGGAACGATAGAGGATGTATGTTAAAGAAAATGAGAAAGCCCGCTTGACATCGGTTAACAATTATAGTCCAATATAAATGGATAGACGGTCTGCTCCTTTAATCGGGAAAGACAAATAACCGCCCTAAGAAACAATAGGGGCGGTTATTTTTATTTCAGTATTTTTCAACATTTAGCTATTGTAATTTTTTGCGCTTTGGTGTATAATAAACTTTGTATAGTTTATTGCGTTTTGTTACGCAGAAAGGACGATAAAAATGACTATTACAAAAGAGACCGTTATCGGCGATATTCTGGACGAGTATGCTGAAAAGACAGCACCGCTGTTCTTAGAGCTCGGTATGCATTGCTTGGGCTGCCCCGCGTCCAGAGGTGAGACCATCGCGGAGGCCTGCATGGTACACGGCGCGAACGCTGACGAATTTGTGGCAAAGCTCAACGAGGCCATCGCGTGAACGACACCGCAAAGCTCCCCGCCGTAAGGCTCACCCCGAGGCTTGCGGCGGCGGCGGAGCTTGTCCGTAAGGACAAGGTGATATGCGACGTCGGGACTGACCACGCGCTGCTGCCCTGCTATCTGTATCAGAACGGGGCGCGTGATATCATCGCGTCGGACGTAAAGGACGGTCCGCTGGACGCTGCCCGTGAAAACATCCGCAGATACGGCGCGGAGGGCTGCATACGCACGGTGAAATCCGACGGACTGAAAGAAATAGACTATGCCGAGGACATAATAATTGCGGGTATGGGCGGCGAGCTTATCGCGCGGATATTGGCGGAGTGTGAGTTTTTGGGCTCTGACACGCGTCTTATTTTACAGCCAATGACCAAGGCGGAGGTGCTCCGCCGCGAGCTGTACAGGCTGGGCTTTGAGATAATATCCGAAACGCTTGTGCGCGAGAGTGACAGGCACTACACCGTGATATATGCGGGCTATACCGGCAAAAGCGTCGAGGTGACCGAGACGTTTTCGTATGTCGGCAAGCTGACGGATAAAGAATACTTAAACAGGCAGGCGGCGGTGCTGGCCGCGGCGGCAGAGGGGTGCGAAGGCTCTGACCCCGACCGCGCGGAGCGTTTGAGAACGCTTGCCGAAGAGATAGAGCGTTACGCTGAAAGGCTGTAAATATGAAAGTAAAAGAAGTATACGATGTAATTAACGAATACGCCCCCTTTAAGAAAAGCGGGGATTTTGACAACTGCGGGCTGAATGTCGGCGATATGGAGGCGCGGGTGAAAAAGATATGCCTGTGCCTTGACATTACCAACGACGTCATTGAAGAGGCGGCGAAGAAAAAGGCAAATCTGATAATCTCCCACCACCCCGTAATATTCGACTCGCTGAAAGAGGTGCACCCGGGCGACCCGGTGTACAGGCTGATAAAATATAAAATAAACGCTATCTGCGCGCACACCAACACCGACATCACCGAAAACGGCGTGACAGATCTTATGATAGAATTGCTTGGGTTTGAGAAATCCAATGTTGTGTTAGAGCCGGTGTTCTCGGACGGGTCGGGCTACGGCAAGGTGTGCGACCTGCCGATACCCACCACGGCGCGCGCCTTGGCGGAGAGCTGTAAAGAGGCGTTCGGCTGTACGGTGGTGCGCTTTAACGATACAGACAAGCCGATACAACGTGTCGGCTTATGCTCGGGCGGCGGGGCAAGCAATTTCAGAAACGCCGTCGCTTTGGGCTGTGACGCACTGATAACAGGCGACGTAAAGCACGATATCTGGGTAGACGCGCAGAATATCGGATTTTGCATGATAGACGCGGGACATTTCCACACCGAAAATATATTGTGTAATCATCTGCTGGGTATGCTGTGCCACAAATTTACCATGGCGGATATCTTTGTCGCGGATAACAGTAAAGACCCGTGCAGCTATGTGCTTTGATCTATAAATAAAAAACAATGAAAGGAGGTCGCCGATATGGCTTTGGACGGCGCGTTTTTGCACTGTATAGTAAAAGAGCTTGCCGATATGGGGCTGGTCGGCGGCAGAGTAGATAAAATACATCAACCCTCAAAGGATGAGATAGTGCTGGCGCTGCGCGGCGGCGGAAAGACGGTACGGATACTTATCAGTGCCGCGTCTGACCGCGCAGGCATATACGCCACCGAGCGGCGCGCGGAAAACCCTGCCGCGCCCCCGATGTTTTGTATGCTGCTGAGAAAGCACCTGGGCTCGGGCAAGCTGCTGGACATAGCGCAGGACGGGCTGGAACGTATAGTTAACTTTGACTTTGAATGTGTCAATGAGATAGGCGACACGGTGTTAAACCGCCTGACCGTCGAGCTTATGGGCAGATATTCAAATATCATACTTATGACAAAACGCGCGGAGGGCGAGCCTTTCCGTGTGACAGACAGTCTGCGGCGGGTGACCGACGAGGTGTCGTCGGTGCGGCGTATATTGCCGGGCATTGTTTACGAAGTGCCGCCGAGAGACCTTTCCCGACTGAATTTACTGACCTGTACCGCCGATGATGTGAAAAGAGAACTGTGTGTCAGCGGACAGCGGCTGTCACGGCTGATAGTCAACCGCTTTGAGGGGGTGTCTCCGCTGTTCGGGCGAGAGTGCTGCTATTACGCGCTGCGTGATACCGAGGCGGTGTCAGACAGCCTTGACGGCGACCGTCTGGACAGGCTGATGTTCTTCATCAAAAAGGCACGCGGCTATCTTACCGACGGCGGCGGGTACACGGTACTAAAGACCGCGGGCGGCGCGTATAAGGAATTTTGCTTTATGCCTGTAGAGCAGTACGGCGCGCAGCTTATCAGCGTGCCTGTGCCTACCGCCAATGCGCTGTTGGACAGCTTTTACGGGCTGAAGGCGGAGAATGAACGTGTAAAGCAGCGCAGTGCGGCGTTGCTGAAGACCCTGCTAAGCTCTTGCGAGCGTATTTCGCGTAAGCTGGGGGTACAGCGGCAAGAGCTGGAGGGCTGCCTTAAGCGGGAGGAATTTCGAGTCTGCGGCGATATAATCAGCGCGAACATCTACCGCATGGAAAAGGGCGCGGATAAGCTGACCGCAGAGAATTATTACACAGGTGAGACGGTGACGGTCGAGCTTGACCCCAAGCTGTCCCCGTCCCAGAACGCGCAGAAATACTACGCCCAATACCGCCGTATGGAGACCGCCGAAAAGATGCTGACCAAGCTGATATCCGACGGCGAAAAAGAGCTGACATATATCGAGAGCGTATTCGATGCCGCCAGCCGCGCAGGCAGTGACGCGGAGATAAGCGAGATACGCGAAGAGCTGCGGCAAAACGGCTATCTCAAAGGCGGACTGGCAAAGAAAGGCGCGTCGGTAAAACCCAAAGCCCCGATACATTTCGTCACCGACGACGGCTATGACGTGTACGTCGGGCGCAACAACCTGCAAAATGACCGCCTGACGCTGAAAGAGTCGCGCGGCGACGATATGTGGCTGCATACTAAGGATATCCCCGGCTCGCACGTCATAATCAAGGCAAAGGACGGCGAGGTATCGGACAACGCGATATTGCAGGCAGCGAGCCTTGCGGCATATTGCTCTAAGGCGCAGAACAGCACCAAGGTGCCGGTAGATTACACCCGCGTAAAATATGTAAAAAAGCCCGGCGGCGCAAAGCCCGGGATGGTTATATTTTCAAATAATTATACCGTATTGGTAGACCCCGACGCGGAAGCCTTTGCCCGCGCGGAGACATGAAAGGACATAATATGAAGAAAGAACTTGCAAAAACATATTCCCCGAAAGAATTCGAGGACAGAATATATCATGAGTGGGAGGAAAAGAAGTATTTCCACGCTGAGATAGACCCCAAGAAGACACCCTATACCATAGTTATCCCGCCGCCCAATATTACGGGACAGCTGCATATGGGACATGCACTGGATAACACCTTGCAGGACATACTTATCCGCTGGAGAAGAATGCAGGGCTATTGCACATTATGGCTGCCCGGCACCGACCATGCCTCCATTGCTACCGAGGCAAAGATAGTAGCGGCAATGAAGGATGAGGGGCTGACCAAGGACGACGTAGGCAGAGACGGATTTTTAGAGCGCGCATGGGAATGGAAGCGCGTATACGGCGGTACTATCGTAAATCAGCTGAAAAAGCTCGGCTCGTCCTGCGACTGGGACAGAGAACGCTTTACGCTGGACGAGGGCTGCTCGAAGGCGGTACAGAAGGTATTTATCGACCTGTATAACAAGGGACTTATCTACCACGGAGAAAGGATTATCAACTGGTGTCCCAACTGCCGCACATCTATCTCGGATATAGAGTGCGAGTATGAAGAACAGCAGGGCTTTTTCTGGCATATCAGCTATCCGCTGGCTGACGGCAGCGGCGCGGTAGAGATAGCCACCACCCGTCCCGAGACGCTGCTGGGTGACAGTGCTATCGCCGTACATCCCGATGACGAAAGATATAAAGATATTGTCGGCAAGACGGTAAAGCTGCCGCTGACCGACCGCGAGATACCCGTCATCGCCGATGAATACGTTGATATGGAATTCGGTACGGGCGTTGTAAAGATAACCCCAGCGCACGACCCCAACGACTTTGAGGTGGGCAAGCGCCACGACCTGCCGCTGATACACATGATGAACGACGACGCCACGATAAAAGAGGGCATCGGCGGCAAGTATGCCGGCATGGACAGATACGAGGCGAGAAAGGCAATGGTGGCCGATTTAGAGGCGCAGGGCTTGCTTGTCAAGGTAGAGCCCCACACCCACAACGTAGGCTGCTGCCAGCGCTGCGGCACCACCGTAGAGCCGCGCGCAAGCTATCAGTGGTTCGTATCCATGAAGCAGCTTGCGCAGCCCGCGATTGACGTAGTAAAAAGCGGCGAGCTGAGATATATCCCCCAGAGATTTGAAAACGGTTATCTCTACTGGATGGAAAATATCCGCGACTGGTGCATATCAAGACAGCTGTGGTGGGGTCACCGTATACCCGCGTATTACTGTCAGAACCCCGACTGCGGACATACCGAGATAACCCTTGACGGGATAGACGTATGCCCGAAGTGCGGCGCACAGATGAAGCAGGACGAGGACACCCTCGATACATGGTTCTCCTCGGCTCTGTGGCCGTTCTCTACGCTGGGCTGGCCGGAAAAGACCGCAGACCTTGATTATTTCTACCCCACCTCTACACTGGTAACGGGATATGATATAATCCCGTTCTGGGTAGCGAGAATGATATTCAGCGGACTGGAGCATACCGGGCAAAAGCCGTTTAAGGACGTGCTTATCCACGGACTGGTACGCGACGAGCTGGGCAGAAAGATGTCCAAGTCGCTCGGCAACGGCGTTGACCCGCTGGAGATAATCGACAGCTTCGGCGCGGACGCACTGAGACTGACGCTGGTGACAGGAAACGCGCCCGGCAACGATATGCGCTGGACCGAGACAAAGGTGACAAATTCCCGCAACTTTGCCAATAAGCTGTGGAACGCGTCCCGCTATATACTTATGAACCTGCCCGATGACATGGAGGGCGCGGTATTGCCCGACAGTCTGACGATAGAGGATAAGTGGGTGCTGTCGCTGTACAACGAGCTGATAAAGACCGTGACCTCTAACCTTGAAAGTTACGAGCTGGGTATCGCGGTACAAAACCTCTGCGACTTTATTCGTGACATTTACTGTGACTGGTATATCGAGCTGACCAAACCGAGGATAGCGGCTGGCGGCGAGACCGCCTTAGCGGCGCAGAACGTACTGGTATACGTTATGCAGGGAATGTTAAAGCTGCTGCATCCGTTTATGCCGTTCATTACCGAAGAAATATGGCAGTCTATGCCGATAAGCGGCGAGGGCAACAGCAAGGACAGCATAATGATATCCGCATGGCCGGTATATGACGAGGCATTGCATTATCCGTCCGAGCAGGAGAGCTTTGGCAAGATAGTTGAGGCGATAGGCGCGATAAGAGTACAGCGTAACGAGCTGAACGTACCGCCCTCAAAGAAAGTAACCATGCTGATAGAGACCGCGGAGGTATCGCTGTTTGAGAGCGCGGCGGCATTCTTCGAGCGGCTGGCTGGCGCGGGCGAGCTGACGGTAGCCGAAAAGGTGACCGCCGACGCCGACAGCGTAACGGTAGTAACCAGCGCGGCGAGAATATTTATCCCGCTGGGCGACCTTGTAGATAAGGAAAAAGAGCTTGCCCGTCTGGAAAAAGAGCGCAAGGCGGCGCAGAAGGATATCGACTTCCTCTCCGGCAAGCTGAATAATCAGGGCTTTTTATCCAAGGCACCCGCCGCGCAGATAGAGAATGAGCGCGCAAAGCTGGCAAAGGCGCAGGAGAAGATGGAAAAGATACTGCTGTCGATAGAAAAGCTGAAATAACAGAACATTTTTGACAAAAACCGGACAATATTGTTGATGTGTGGACGGAAAAGCATTGACTTTTCGGACGAAAACAATTACAATAGTAAAAAAGCATTCTTCTGCGAAAGGAGTTTATTATGAGAAAACGTATACTCGCCGCGCTGATAAGCGGCGTAATGCTGGCGGCGTCGCTGACCGCGTGCAGTGACAGCGCGACGACAAGCAGTGTTGAGGAAAGCTCGACCGTGTCTGTGTCCTCCACCGAGGAAAGCAGCACCGAGAGCGAAGAATCAAGCGTACCCGAGACAGACGCGCCTGAGACTGAAGCACCGGAGACAGACGCACCTGAAACCGACCCGCCGGAGACCGACGCACCGGAAACAAGCGCGCCTGAGAAAGAGCCTGAAACGGATACCAAGACCGCGCTGGAATTTGCGCAGCAGCTTATGCCGGGCTGGAACCTCGGCAACCAGCTGGAGGCTGTATCCGGCAGCACCCCCAGTGAGACCGCGTGGGGCAACCCGACGATAACCGAGGATATTATCCTTGCGGTAAAGGACGCGGGCTTTAAGAGCGTAAGAATACCCGTTTCTTATCTCAGCAAAATAGGCGAGGGACCGACCTACACCGTTGACGCGGCATGGCTGGACAGAATTGCCGAGGTCGTGGATATGTGCGTTGATAACGGCATGTACGCGATAATAAATATGCACGGCGACGGTTATCATAGCATCAGCGGCGGCTGGCTGCTCTGTGACGCCGATAACCAGACGGAGATAACCGACAAGTACGGAAAGGTATGGGCGCAGATAGCCGACAAATTCAAGGACTATGACGAGCATCTTATATTCGAGTCGATGAACGAGGAATTCGACGGCAGCTACGGCGCGATAAACAACGAGTATTACGAGAACATCAACACCTATAATCAGACCTTCGTTGATAACGTAAGGGCTGCGGGCGGCTACAACGCAAAGCGTTATCTGCTCTGCCCCGGCTGGAACACCGACATCAACGCCACCACAGAGAACGAGACCTTCCGCGTGCCGGAGGACAGCGAGGGACGCGTAATGGTATCGGTACACTATTACGACCCGTATGAGTTCTGCCTTAAAGAAAGCGCGAAGGGCATCGTAAGATGGGGCGAGGCGCTTGCGGGTCAGAACAAAAAGACCACCTGGGGCGACGAGACCTATTTGGACGAACAGTTTGACAAGCTGTACGACAAGTTTATCTCAAAGGGCATACCGGTAATAATCGGCGAGTACGGCACGATTGACAAGTCCTCGTTTGACGAGCGCAATACCATCTACCGCGCATATTATGCCGAGTACGTAAACTATGCGGCGTCTCAGCGTCAGATAGTGACGGTGATGTGGGACAACGGCTATAACGGGGTATACGGTCATGCGGTGTTTAGCAGAAACACATGCGAGCAGACCCAGCCCGAGATAATCGCGGGAATAATGCGCGGCGTCAACGCCGACAGCGCGCCCAAGGCGCCTACAGATTAACAGGCAGCGGCGCGGCTTGCCGCACCGTGTAATAACAATCGACAGAAAGGAAACGATAATGAAAAAGATTATTTCTATGCTAACAGCGATGGCAATGTGTGCGGCACTCAGCATCTCCTGTTTTGCCGAGGCGGCAGTAGGAGAGAGCGGCAACCCCGGCACCGGTGTAGAGCTGGTATGGCTGCCGGTAGCGATATGCGCGGTGATACTGGTTATCGTTGGTATCGTATCGCTGATACTCTCTAAGAAGAAAAAGAAGAAATAATAACTGCTAAAAGCCCGCTTGCGGGCTTTTAGTAATTTATCCTTTATCAGAGGTGTTTTTATGTTCAAAAAATCAAAAAAGGTCTCTACCGATTCCATGTCGGTGAAAGAAAAGCTTGCGCTTGACAAGCGGCCGCTGAAATATGTCACCGAGCGGGATGCCGAGACCTATACCGAGCGCAGGCTGGGCGAAAACGGCGCGGTCAATATTATGGACGGCGACTTTGTGCTGGTCTGTTCGGGAAAAGATATTATGCGCTGCGATATAGACAAGGTGCATGTCGGCTTTCTGATGAATTTGTCGGGTATGACGGTCAAGGGGCTTGACAAAAACAGCGGCAGAGAGATGTCGGTGATAGCGTATTTCGCGGATAAATTCTGATAATACAGAAGAGCTTACAGCAAACTATACAAAACAAACAGACGTAAACGCGGCTGTGATTAGATATATTTACGCCGTATTTTCCGAAAAGGTTACAAAATAATTACAACTTATTAAAAAGCGTTGACATTCAGGGTTTTATGCGGTATTATATAATAGATAAAAAGCGTAAAAATACAATCGAAGGACAAAAGTGCAGATCGCTTTTACGGAAAGGATAGTCTGCTATGACAGAGACAAGTAAGCTTTGCATGGGGTGCATGGGCGAGAAAACAGAAGAGGTGTGCGAGCACTGCGGATATTCCGAAAATACGCCGTATCTTCCGTCTTATCTTGCGCCGGGCACCGTACTTAATGACAGATATATCGCGGGCAGGCTGCTTAGCTATAACGGAGAGGGTGCGACCTATATCGGATATGATAAGGTGACCTCTACCAAGGTGACAATAAAAGAATATATGCCGGACGCGCTGTGCTCTCGCAAGAAGGATGCGGGCAGTATCACGGTAGAGCCTAACAAGCTGCCGCTGTACAAGACCTTTATGTCGGAGTTTGTCGAGCTGAACAAGGCGCTGATGAAGGCGCGCTCGATGACCCATATCCAGACAGTGCTGGATATTTTCCCGCAAAACAACACCGCATACGTTGTATGCGAATACATAAACGGAATACCGCTGAAAACTTATCTTTCCAACTGCTCCGGCGAGCTTAGCTGGGACAAGGTGAAAGAGCTGTTCCCCCCGATACTTACTACGCTGGGGCTGGTACATTCCGCAGGGATAATCCACCGCGGCATCAGCCCGAACACAATACTCGTCACCGACAAAAACGAGCTGAAGCTGATAGATTTTCAGATATCCGCCGGCAGGACGGCAAACACCGAGATAGCCTGCGAACTGGCGCCCGGCTATTCCGCGCCGGAGCTGTATTCATCTGACGAGTGGCACGGCACCTGGACCGACGTGTACGGTATCTGCGCGACGCTGTACCGCGTGCTGACGGGGCTTACCCCCACCGAATCCATTGCGAGACTGGACGATGACAGCTGCCCCGAGCCGATGGCGGTAAACCGCAACGTCCCCTCTCATGTATCCAAGGTGATAATGAACGGACTGAAGCTAAGCACCTCGTCGCGTATCCAGACTATAACCGAGCTGGTGGTAAAGCTGTTTGAGCAGCCGCGCTTTAACACCGCCCAGACCGAGGCGATAAAGCCCGCGGCAAGACCCCAGCCCGCCAACCGCAGGGTTGTTGCGGCACAGGCGTCCGCAGCGGCGGCAAAGAAAAAGAACCAAAACAACAAGATAATGGTGATCATCGCGATTGCGGTGTGCGCTGTGATAATAATAGGCTTTTCGGTGGCTATCGCGCTGCTGGCGGCGAACGGACCTGACAACAGCTCGTCCGGCGACCCGAACTTTTACTCCGCGCCGGAGTCTACGGCGTCGGTTGCCTCCAGCTCGGAAGTATCAAGCAGTCAGACCACTACTGCCGAGTCATCGTATGTGCCGGATGTGATATATATGGTGCCTAACTTTGAGGGTAACCTGATATCCAACATAAACGAGAACGAGCGCTACAGCTATCTCAATATGACGGTTAAATACGAGTTCAACAACGATGTCGCAAACGGCTTCGTTATCGAGCAGAGCATAGAGGCAGGCACCGAGGTGGAAGAGGGCGAAGAGATAACCATTACGGTAAGTAAGGGACCGCGCACCGTTCCGCTGCCGGATTATACCGGAAAGACCTCTGAGCAGTATGTCGCGACACTTTCGCAGAAGAATATCAAGTTTGAGACTAAAGAAATGGTCACCGACGAAGTGCCGGAGGGCTATGTGGTAAAATGCAGCAAGGATATAGGCGCGAGCGTTGACGTCGAGCACAGCGAGAGCGTCACCGTATACTATGCCAAGGCACCCGAGGTGACAAGCAGCGAGGCTGACAGCTCGGCGGCAGGCAGCTCGTCAGCTGACAGTCAGGCGTCCTCCGCTGCGGAATAATGATGATATTTCAGACTTTTCAGCACCGTATACACGGTGCTGAAAAGTCGGTTTTATAATGACGGGGCATTGCCCCTTATTTAAAAAGGAATTTCTGATGGAATTGGATTTATCAAAAATCAGGCAGGAAATAGACAGCATCGACGACGAAATGCTGCGGCTGTTTCTGCGGCGTATGGAGCTGTGCGTTGACGTAGCGCGTTATAAGAAAGAAAAGGGGCTGCCCGTTTTTCAGGAAAAGCGGGAAGAGGCAATACTGCAGCGCATATCGGATAATTCGCCGGAGGGGCTGGCAGAGGGCTCGCGGCTGCTGTACACCAACATAATGGAGATATCCAAGTGTCTGCAAAGGCGTATGCTGTCACAGCCGCAGGATATCGGTATTTCCGCGCCTGAAAGCGGGGATGTTGTTATCGCCTGTCCCGGCACTGCGGGCAGCAACACCGAAAAGGCATGCAAAAAACTGTTCGGCGGGTCAGAGCTGAAGTTTTTTCCCGACTTTGCCGATGTGTTTGAGGCTGTGCAGAACGGCAGTGCCGATTACGGCGTGCTGCCGATAGAAAATTCCACCGCGGGCGAGGTAGACCAGACCTACACATTACTTGCCGAGTATGATTTTTACATATGCAAAAGCACACAGGTGACCATCGACCATTGCCTTGCCGCGAAAAAGGGCGGCAATATAACCAAGATATATTCTCACGAGCAGGCGCTGATGCAATGCTCGCGCTTTATAAAGAACAGCGGCGCGGAGCCTGTGCCGTATAAGAACACCGCGCTTGCCGCAGAGATGGTGGCAAACAGCGACGAGGACGGCATTGCGGCGATATGTTCGGAAGACTGCGCGCGGCTGTACGGGCTGGAGATACTGGAACGCAGGATAGCCGACAACCCAGACAACACCACCCGCTTTATCTGTGTATCAAAGAAGAACGAGGTCAGCGACGGCGCGGATATTATTTCTATCTCGCTGTCGGTGCCGCATACGGCGGGCGCGCTGTACAGGCTGCTGACAAGGTTTTATTTCTACGGACTGAACCTCACCCGCATACAAAGCGCGCCTGTACCCAAAAAGGCGCTGAACATCAAGACCGAGGCGTTTGACGTTATTTTCTATCTCGATTTTGAGGGCAGCGTCAAAAACCCCGACGTGGTGCGGCTGCTTTCCAACCTTGAAAAGGAAATGAAATATTTCAGATATTTGGGAAATTACAACCACATTATATAATTTTGAGGGTGTTAAATGTTTACATCTGCGATAATCCTCGCCGCGGGCGGCTCTACCCGTATGGGCTTTGACAAGCTGCTGGCTGAAATAAACGGCATACCCGCGTTTTTGTACAGCGTTTATGCGTTTGAGCATAGCGCGGCGGACGAGATAATACTGGTGGCACCGTCGGAAAAAATACCGAAATATGAGGAGATTTTGTCCGGCCTTGAGATAAACAAGCCGCTGAAGGTCATCGGCGGCGCAGATATACGTCCCCGCTCGGCATTGAACGGGATAAACGCGGCAAAGGGCGAGCTGCTGCTGATACATGACGCTGCGCGCCCGTTTGTATGTGACAGGCTGATAAATGACGTGATAGACGCGGCAAAGCAGCATGGTGCGGCGATACCCGCGGTAAAGCTGAAGGACACAGTGAAATTCTGCGCGGACGGCTTTGTGCAAAGTACGCCACGGCGCGAGACCTTGCGGGCGGTGCAGACCCCGCAGGCGTTTATAAAAAAGGAATATCTTGACGCGGTAAAGGCGGCGGGTGACAGGATAAACGTCATCACCGACGACGCCGCGCTGTTCGAGGCGGCAGGTAAAAAGGTCGCGGTGACTGAGGGGGATCCGCGCAACTTCAAGCTGACCTCGCCTGAGGATGTTGTGTACGCTGAGGCGATAGCGGCAAAATATCCCGAGTTTACCATAAGGAGAGACCAATGTTCAGAATAGGGCACGGCTATGACGTACACCGCTTTGAAAAAGGCAGAAAGCTGATACTGTGCGGTGAGGAGATAGAGCATGACGAGGGGCTGCTCGGTCATTCCGACGCGGACGTTGCCGTACACGCGCTGATGGACGCGATGCTGGGAGCGGCGGCACTGGGCGATATCGGAAAGCATTTTCCCGACACAGACGACGCGTATAAGGGCATCAGCAGTATAGAGCTGTTAAAGCATGTAAAGGGACTGCTGGACGGACAGGGTATGACGCTGTCCAACGCGGATATAACCGTCATTGCCGAACGACCCAAGCTGAAAGCGCACATAGACGCTATGCGGGCTAACCTTGCGGATGCGCTGGACGTTGACGTTTCTTTTATCAGCGTAAAGGCCACCACCGAAGAGGGGCTGGGCATAGCGGGAAAAGGCATCGCGGCGCACGCGGTGGTTATTATAATGCATAATTCATAATGCATAATGCTGAATTTATATATTTTATAGAAAGATAAGGAGAAAAGACAATGGGAATGAATTTCATCAGAAAGCTGCCGGTACCGGAGGAGATAAAGAAAATGTATCCGGTGACCGACAGGATAAAGGAGATAAAGGCGCAGCGCGACAAGGAGATAGCTGACGTATTCACCGGAAAGTCGGATAAGTTTTTGCTGATAATAGGTCCCTGCTCTGCGGACAAGCCCGAGCCTGTGCTGGAGTATATCGGCAGACTGGTATCGGTACAGGAAAAGGTAAAGGACAAGGTAATAATCATCCCGCGTATCTACACCAACAAGCCCCGCACCACAGGCGAGGGATATAAGGGCATGATACACCAGCCCGACCCCAACAAGAACGAGGATATGCTGGAGGGTATCATTCAGGTGCGCAGACTGCACCAGATGGCGATAGAGCAGACCGGCTTTACCTGTGCGGATGAAATGCTGTATCCCGAGAACTACCGTTATCTGTCCGACCTGCTGAGCTATGTCGCTGTCGGCGCGCGCTCGGTAGAGAACCAGCAGCACCGCCTTACCGCCAGCGGTATAGATATCCCGGTGGGAATGAAGAACCCCACCAGCGGCACACTGTCGGTAATGCTTAATTCCATAAAGGCGGCACAGTCCCGCCACACCTTTATTTACCGCGGCTGGGAGGTAGCCACCGACGGCAACCCGCTGACCCACGCTATTCTGCGCGGTGCGGTGAACAAGCACGACCAGGCACTGCCCAACTACCATTATGAGGACCTCAGCCTGCTGTACGAGCTGTACTGTGAGAAAAACCTTGAAAATATGGCGGTTATCGTGGACACCAACCACTCTAACTCCGGCAAAAAGTATCTGGAGCAGATAAGGATATCCAAGGAGATACTTCATTCCCGCCGCCACAGCGACGATATCGGACGCTTTGTAAAGGGTCTGATGATAGAAAGCTATATCGAGGACGGCAATCAGGGCACCGACGACACGGTGTACGGCAAGTCGATAACCGACCCCTGCCTCGGCTGGGACAAGTCGGAGAGACTTATACTGGATATTGCAGACGCGCTGTAATTGTGCATAAGCTTTTTCAAAATTTGCTCTGCGAGTATCGGACAACCGCAACGCGACATTGGGGATAGACGCGGTTAGAGAAATAAAAACCAAATGGATAAAAATATATGAAAGAAAAAGTATCATCTATTTTTTTGAATAGACGCTGGCTCGCAAGCCTTTTGGTCATTGCGGTCATATTGACCTGCGCTGTCGTTGTGCTGTGCTCGGATAGCTCTTATTATCTCGGCTATGACAGCAGCGTTACCGGAATAGACGACGGCTGGGCCGACGATGACGGGCAGGTATATTCACTCAGCGAGCTGCCCAACGGAGAGATAACTCTTCACCACTCTACGCAGGGGCTGGAGCTGGATAATATGCGGCTTTGCATGAAGAGCGTCGATACGTTCTTTGAGGTTTTTGCGGACGGACAGATGATATATTCCTACCGACCTGAGCAGTCCGCGCTGCTGGGGCAGTCGTACGGAATGTACATCCACGCGATACCCGTGCCGGAGACCGCAGGCACTATCACGCTGAAAATGGAAGCTATTTTTGCCGATTCGCCCCCGGCGATACTCAATGCCGTTATCGAAGACCCGGGAATGTTTATGGGAGATATATTCAACGAGGGCATACCGGGCTTTTGCGTATGTCTGCTGATGCTGATACTCGGCGTAATCATGATAGTTTCCGGTGCGTTTACCGTATACGGTAAGAACAGCGGACATCATATAGAGGTTTTCACACTGGGCATTTTCGCGGTGCTTGTGGCAATATGGTCGGTTAACGACACCCTGATACTTCAGGTGCTGACCCAAAGCCCCGCAACAGTACGGCTGATGAATTACATAACCCTCATCTTCCTGCCGTACTTTATAGTTTCGTTTATCGCCAGCGCGACCAACAAGCATAAATCGCCGCTGCTGCCCATCCTGTTCGGTATGATATGCGTTAATTTCATACTTAACATATCGCTGACGGTAACGGGCGTTTCGGATTATTTTGAGCTTGTCAAGATCTCGCAGGGCGTTATTGTCGTTGCTTTGGCGATCGCGATATATTTTGTTGTTTCTGCCGTGCGGCATAAACAGGTAGAGAAAAGATTTCTGCGGACGTTTATTATCGGGATATGCGCTATCACGGTCGGCGCGATGGTTGACCTGATAAAATTCCGCGTTACTACGAATGTTTTGCAGGAGACCAGCCTGTACGCGCGTATGGGCAGTCTGCTGTTCCTTATGCTTATAGGATTGTACCTGATACGGGAAAACCGCCGTATCCAGATAAAAAACAGCCGCGCGTTGGCGCGTCTCGCCTATACCGACGGACTTACCGGGCTGAAAAACAGACTTGCGTTCAATGACGCGGAGTCGTATCTTAAAAAGAACCCCGACGCAAAGTATATGATAATCCAGTTCGACATCAACGACCTTAAAAAGGTCAACGACGTGTACGGTCATGCCGAGGGCGACAGACATATCAACGGCGCGGCGGGAATAATCCGTGACAGTATAGGTGATGCGGGCGAATGCTACCGAATAGGCGGAGACGAGTTTGTCGCGATCGTTACCGGACCCGACGTTGAGAAGGTTGCGCGGCACGCAATAGATAAGATGGAAAAGCTGACGGAAGAATATAACGCAAAAAATAAGCCGCCCGTGCTGCTGGATATTGCTTACGGAATGGCAGAGTTCACGGCGTCTGACGGCGATGTTGAAAAATCCTTCCGCCTTGCCGACAAAAAAATGTACGAATGCAAGCGAGTAAAAAAGCAGAAGAGCGCAGAAGCATAATAAAAAACCGCCCATCAGGGCGGTTTTTATTATCACTCCGCTCTGCCGGAGCGGTTTTCTTTAAGTATAACGTCGTGCGAGCCGCCCTCGACTATACTTGTCGAGGATACCAGCGTCAGCCGCGCGTTCTTCTGGAAATCGGGGATATTCAGACATCCGCAGTTGCACATTGTCGAGCGCACCTTTGACAGCGAGCGGGTGACGTTGTCCTTAAGACTGCCCGCATAGGGTACATAGCTGTCAACGCCTTCTTCAAAGGACAGCTTTGCGTCGCCGCCCATATCGTATCTCTGCCAGTTTCTCGCGCGGTTAGAGCCCTCGCCCCAGTATTCCTTAACATAGCTGCCGTTTACGAACAGCTTGTTGGTAGGAGACTCGTCAAAGCGGGAGAAATATCTGCCCAGCATCATAAAGTCAGCGCCCATAGCCAATGCCAGCGTCATGTGATAGTCATGCACGATACCGCCGTCCGAGCATATCGGGATATATATACCGGTCTCTTCAAAGTACTTGTCACGCTCTTCGCATACTTCTATCAGTGCGGTCGCCTGACCTCTGCCGATACCCTTTTGCTCGCGGGTGATACAGATAGAGCCGCCGCCGATACCTACCTTGATAAAGTCCGCGCCGCAGTCAGCAAGGAAACGGAAGCCGTCCTTGTCAACGACGTTGCCCGCGCCTACCTTGACCTCGTCGCCGTAGTGCGCCCTTATCCATTCTATCGTCAGCTTTTGCCATTCGGTATAGCCCTCAGAGCTGTCTATGCACAGTACGTCCGCTCCTGCCTCTACCAGTGCGGGTACGCGCTCGGCATAGTCACGGGTGTTTATGCCCGCGCCGACCATATAACGCTTTTTAGCGTCCAGCAGCTCGTGCTGGTTTTCCTTGTGCTGCTCGTAGTCTTTTCTGAATACGAAATATCTGAGTACGCCGTTGTCGTCCACTATCGGCAGCGCGTTCAGCTTGTGGTCCCAGATAATGTCGTTAGCTTCTTTTAAGGTAGTATCCGCAGGTGCGGTTATCAGCTTTTCAAGCGGGGTCATAAACTCCTTTACCTTGGTGTCGGTGGTCATTCTCGATACGCGATAGTCGCGGCTGGTGACCAGACCGAGCAGCTTGCCGTTGGCGGTGCCGTCCTCGGTGACCGGCATGGTAGAGTGTCCGGTTTTC
Organism: Eubacterium sp.; assembly: GCA_022511265.1. Classification (GTDB taxonomy): domain Bacteria; phylum Bacillota; class Clostridia; order Oscillospirales; family Ruminococcaceae; genus Ruminiclostridium_E. The sequence continues at coordinate 43,157 of JAFLRX010000017.1, forward strand.
TTCTTCAGCGCCAGTACGTCTGCCAGCGTCATCTCAGGTGAAAGGTTAGAGTCACTGGTAACATAGCCTGCCTTATAGCTCTTTACCCGCGCGACCATAGCCGCCTCGTCCTCAACCGTCTGCGAGCCGTAGATAAAGGACAGTCCGCCCTCTTTAGCCAGCGCAACGGCCATTTTGTCATCCGATACCGACTGCATTATCGCCGATACCAGCGGGATGTTCATGTAGATCTTGCTTTCCTCGCCCTTTTTGAATTTTACCACGGGGGTCCTGAGAGATACGTTGGCGGGAATACACTCAGCCGATGAATAGCCGGGTACCAGCAGATACTCTCCAAAGGTATGCGACGGTTCACTGTAAATAAAAGCCATACTTTTCTCCTTTCAGATACTAAAAATATCCGTCGAAAAAACGGATAAACGGATAGAATTTGCCTCTTAAATTTATTAAATATTATAATAACATTTTCGTGTTCGTTTGTCAATAGCTTTTGCGGCAGTGTAAACATAAAATGTTGTGCCATTTGTGCTGCTTTTTTTGTGCAAAAATTTTAATGGATTTTATCGGATTATTTATGTGGAATAACTTGACAAAGCACGCCGATAATACTATAATAAAAATATAAACGCTTTGCAGAAAGGAGACGTAAGCCGTGAAATATAAATGGGATAAAAAATATCTCTATTGGGGAATAACCGCGTTTTTGGTTTTGGCGGCGGCAAGCGTGTTCTTTATACTGCTGTCGGAGTTCAAGCAGGTCGCAGGCGCGGTGGGTACCTTTTTGGGCATACTTACGCCGGTGCTGTACGGCTTTATTATTGCGTATGTGCTGTCTCCGGTGGCGACGTTTATAGAAAAGCCCTGCCTGCGCAGGCTGTTTTACACAATACAGGACAAAAAGCGCGAGCGGTTCGAGCGGCTGCACCCGGGCGAAGAGCCGCCGCCCAGGACCTTCCCGGTAAGGCGGGTGGCGAGGGTGATGAGCGTTGTCATCACCATGATGCTGGCGCTGGCACTGGTCATCGGTCTTATATGGATAGTCCTGCCGGAAATGATAACCACGGTAAATCAGCTGGTGTCGCAGATGCCGACATACGCAAAGCAGCTGACAACATGGGTCAGCGAGACGCTGGAAAACTATCCCGAGGCGGAGACGTATGTGCTGCAGTTCACCAACGGTTTTTCGGATATGCTGAACAAGTGGCTGTCCACCGAGCTGCTGCCGTCCATGACCAATATATGGGACCTTATCACCACCAACGTCATGACTATCATCAGCGTGTCGCTGAACCTGCTGCTCGGCTTTGTTATAGCTATCTACTTCCTTAACAGTAAAGAGCTTTTTGCCGCGCAGTTCAAGAAAGTGACCTACTGCCTGTTCAAGACCCGCACCGCCAACAAGCTTATCGGCACGGTGCGCGATATTCATAAATCCTTCGGTCAGTTTATCACCGGCACCCTTATCAACGCCTTTATAGTCGGCGCAATGTATATCGTGGTGCTTAGCATATTCGATATGGAATACGCTATACTTATCAGCGTAATTATGGGCATCACCTGTATCATACCGTATTTCGGCCCGTTTATCGGGGCGGTGCCGTGTATGCTGCTGTTGCTGCTTGCCGACCCGTGGCAGTGCGTGTCTTTCTTCATAATAATGATGGTGATACAGCTGCTGGACGGCAACGTTATCTCGCCGAAGATAATCGGCGACAGTACGGGTCTGTCAAGCTTCTGGGTAATATTCGGTATGCTGGTGGGACAGGGAATATTCGGCTTTGCCGGACTTATCATAGGCATACCGCTGTTCGCGGTCATCTACGCGTTTGTCAAGGGGCGCGTGGTGCACGGACTGGAAAGGCACGACCTTCCGCAGGACTCCGACGATTACCGCGAGATACATCATATAGACGAGGAGACGGGCGAGCCGGTGCTGTTCCCCCATCCCCCGTATAAGAAAAAAGACCCCGAAAAGCGCAGCTTTAGACTGTCCAAAAAGAAGAAAAAAGATGCATCCGAGCCGATAAAGGCAAAGACCACCTCCGAAACACAGGATAAAAAAGAATAATCATTAGCCGCAGACATCTGCGGCTGAATTGTTAAGTTATATGGAAAGGATAAATATATGCCTGTATCAAAAGTCAAATCCCCCCTGCTGGTCACCCCCGAACAGATGAAGGCCGCCGAGCGGTACACCGAGGACGGCGGCACGTCCTGCGCGGTGCTGATGGACAACGTCGGCAGAGAGACCGCCGAGGGGCTGTCTGACATTGTCGGAGCGGGCGGCAAGAACATCGTTATCCTCTGCGGCAGCGGCAACAACGGCGGCGACGGCTTTGCGGCGGGAAAATACCTGTCTCGTAAAAATGCGAAGGTCACCGTTGTGCTTGTCTCAGGACAGCCGAAAACCGATTTGGCAAAGCAGTGCTTTGACCGCTGTCTGCCGTATTTCGGCAGTGTGTCGGATTACGGCGAAAACCCCGACAAGGCTATAAAAGCCATATCCGACGCTGATGTTATCCTTGACTGCGTGTACGGCACAGGCTTTCACGGAGAGCTGACAGATAGCGTCGCCGGGTTGTTTAAGTGCTGCAATGAGAGCGGCGCGTTCAAAGCCAGCGTAGACGTAGCCTCCGGCTGTAATGCCCTGACAGGCGAGGTATGCGAGGACGCGTTTTGCGCCGATGTCACCTTTGCCGCGGGGGCGGTAAAGGCGGGGCAGATAATACAGCCCGCGGCAGAGCTGTCGGGTGAGATAATAACATTGGAAATAGGGATAAAGGGTTATCCCGAATATATCGCCGAAATAAACAATGACGGGCTGCTGGGGCTGCTGCCGAGACGAAAACGCTTTTCCCATAAGGGGACGTTCGGCAGGCTGCTGAACGTCGCGGGCAGCGACAGCTTTCCGGGGGCGGCGTGGCTGTCCACCCATGCGGCAATGCGTATCGGCGTGGGGATAGTTACGCTGGCGTCGGTCAAGGGTGTGACCGACACAGTCGCCGCGACATTGCACGAATGTACCTTTCTCCCGCTGAAAAACGGAGCGGGGTACATTGATGAGGAGGATATAAAGGATATCGTCAAGGCGGCGCGGTCCGCGACGGCGGTGACGGTCGGCTGCGGCATGGGAGACAGGGAGGACACCCGCCTTACGGTAAAGGCGCTGGTCGAAAATACAAATTGTCCGATAGTAATAGACGCGGACGGCATAAATTCGCTTTCCGGACATATACATGAACTAAAGGACAACACAAACAGACTGCTGTTTACCCCGCACCCGAAAGAATTTTCCCGTATCAGCGGGCTGTCGGTCGAAGAGATACTGAGAGACCCTGTGGGCGCTGCAAGGTCGTTTGCCATAGAGCAGGGCGTATATCTGCTGTTAAAGGGAGCGTACTCGGTCATTGCCGCGCCTGACGGCAGGCTTGCCGTCAACATGAGCGGCAACGCCGCCCTTGCCAAAGGCGGCAGCGGCGACTGCCTGACAGGTACGATAGGCGGACTGCTGGCACAGGGACTTTCACCGTGGAACGCAGCGCGGCTGGGTGCGTATATTGCGGGGCTGGCGGCCGAAAAGGCAGCCGAGACCCGCGCGATGAGCGGCATACTGCCCGGAGAGCTGGCAGACCTGTATCCGTATATTTTGAAATAAGCGTTACGCGGTAGTCTGAAACGTTGTCGGAAACGAGGAAAATTTATGTCTAAGACAATGTTTGTTACCGTTATTATAGGCTGTATACTGCTGTTTTCCGCATGCGAGGGAGCAGGCGCGCCTATGCTGCGCTTTGACGGGGATGTCGGCTTTTCGGGCGAGCTGAAATGCGAGACGCTGACCGCACAGGCGGATTTTGCCCGCAGCGACGGAGACTGGACGGTCACCTTTACATCACCGGAAAGCATAAGCGGTCTGACGCTGAGCATCAGCGGAGAGAACGTCAGCGCAACGCTGGACGGGATAAGCTTTGAGTTCCCGGATGAGGGGATGCGGTTCAAGAGTGCGGCGACCTACGTCACCGACGTAATAGATATGCTTGATGAAAGCGTGTCCGCTCAAAAGGACGGAGAAACCTTATCCGTAAGCGGCACAAATCAGCAGGGTAATTATAAAATAACCGCAGACGCAAGCGGCAAGCTGCTGTCAGTCAGCTCGGCAGAGGTGACTTTTACAGCATTTGCAGACGAGCAGCAATAAAATATTCTTTTTCCTAAAAAAAGAAATAAAACTATGTTGACATCCCGAAAAAAATATGTTAAAATAACCTATATACAACAATTTTTCGGGAGGTACGTCAATGCTTAGATACTTATACTCCAAAAAAGGCTTTACGATGGTCGAGCTTATCGTGGTAATAGCGATAATCGGCATACTCGCCGCTATGATGCTTCCGGGTCTTCTCGGCGCGGGCAGACCGGCAGAGGCCAATTCCAAAGCGGAGAGCTTTTATATAGAGCTGCAAAACGTATTTATAGAATACAAGGCTAACAACAGCAACCTGTCGACTGCCGATGCGCCTTATATGGATTCCGGCTATTACAAGCTGCCGGAGGACCCGGCGGATGACGATCCGGATAACGACGTATACGCGCAGGACGGAGAGTATCTGCTGCTGTACGCTTACGCTGAAAAGAACGGTGAGTTTGATGACGTTAAGGTGTCGCTTGTCAGCGGCGCATTGCCTGAGGTCAGCTACAACCTTGCACTGACCGGCAATTCCGACCCCGCCCTTGCGAAAAAGCTGAACGACAGATCCTTCGGCGATGAATCGGGATATTACCTCGCGCTGATAGACAGTCAGTGCCGTGTACTGGAGACTTACTGGTGCAGCGTTGAGTTCTCGGATGTTTTCAGTACATACGAGGCCGGTCACGCTGCCGGCGCGGTAACCTTTACCGATGATAATTATGTAGGTAATTTCTGCGTGGGTGCCTGCCCGATAGAGTTCAATTCACGGGGACTTAAAATGTTCGTCCTTCCGATAGGCACATAAAAGCGCGGCTGTGGCAGAAATCCATAAATAAAGATTATAACTGTTATTGAGGGAGACCCTTTTTCAAAAGGGTCTCCCTTAAATTCCCTCCCGAAAACTTTATGTTTTATTTTTCTCCTGATAGGGCAATACCCTATCAGGAGAAAAATCATAATAAAAGTTTTTGGAAAGGGGTATGCCCAGCCTTTTTTCGGAAAGGTTTCCCCCGATATAACTATAATCTTCCTTGCGAAAGTACGCCGCTGCCGCGCTTCTTTATGTACGTATTTGACAACAGAGTGATATTATGCTAGAATGTATATAGGCAACGCCGCACAAAGACCGCCTGACTGCTTTGCACGAAATCTGCTTGCATATTTTTCGCCATCTTGCACAGAAATTCCTTG
>JAFLRX010000018.1:0-9206 GCA_022511265.1 Eubacterium sp.
TGAGGAGCGCGACGTGCAGCCTTTAAGCCGTACTTCTTTCTTTCCTTCATTCTCGGGTCACGGGTGAGGAAGCCTGCCTTCTTCAGTACCGGACGAAGCTCATCGCTGTACTGTAAAAGCGCTCTCGAAAGACCGTGACGGATAGCGCCCGCCTGACCGGTAACGCCGCCGCCTGCAACTGTGCAGATTATATCAAACTTATCGGTTGTTCCGGTAAGAGCCAGAGGCTGACGGGTGATCAGCTTGAGGGTATCAAGACCAAAATAATCGTCGATATCACGACCGTTGATGGTGATAGAACCGCTGCCGGGATAAACGCGTACTCTTGCTACCGAGTGCTTTCTTCTGCCGGTTCCGTAGTAATAAGGTTTAGACTCGTACATTGTTATCCCTCCTTAAAGTGTGTATTCTTCCGGCTTCTGAGCAGCGTTCTTGTGCTCAGCGCCTGCGTAAAGACGCATTCTGGTGGCTGCCTTGCGTCCGAGGGTGTTGTTGGGCAGCATCCCCTCTACTGCAAGCTTCATAGCCTTTTCGGGCTGTTCAGCCATTAACTTCTTGTACTGTACTTCCTTAAGATGTCCGATGTAACCGGTGTGCCATCTGTAATACTTGTCATCAAGCTTCTTACCGGTGAGTACCGCTTTAGCGCAGTTGATGATTATTACGTGGTCGCCGCAGTCACAATGCGGAGCAAATGTGGGCTTGTGTTTTCCTCTGAGGATGTGAGCAGCCTTAGCGGCAACACGTCCGAGCGGCTTGCCTGCCGCGTCAAGAATGTACCACTTGCGCTCTACTGTCTGTGCATTAGGCATATAAGTTGACATTTTTCTTTTTCCTTTCTTGTTTTTACTATAAAAACAGCTAGATAGCCGTATTCAGCCGTTTTCAGCGAACCTCTATATTATACACAAACCAAATTCCGTTGTCAATAGTTTTTTTTAACAAATTTCAAATATATCTCTTTTTCTTGCTGTTTCTCTGCGATTTTCTTGTATTCTCTCTATTTCTCTTGTGCTGTTTCAGAAAAATTTTATGATTTAATATAACGCCGAAAAGCTGCCGTTTTCCCACATTTTCTGCTGATATTAAGGAAAAAGCTCTTTTGATATATTTTTTATTTTTTGCGTGATATCCCGAAATAAAAAGGTAGTATATAAATGAGGGTGTAAATCCGCGAAAGGAGTGATACGTATGGATGACAGCAAAATCATAGAATTGTTCTTCGAGCGTTCAGAACAGGCAATCACGGAGCTTTCCGAAAAATACGGCGCCGTATGCATGAAAACGGCGCGCAATATACTCGGCAGCAAGTCCGACGCGGAAGAATGTGTCAACGACACGTATCTTGCCGTATGGAACACCGTTCCGCCGCAAAAGCCAAACCCACTGCTTACTTATCTTTGCAAAATAGTGAGAAACATATCCCTTAAAAAGTATCACTCCAACACCGCGCAAAAGCGCAACACCGTTTACGATGCCGCGCTTGACGAAATTGAGGATTATATACCCTCACCCTCAAATGTGGAGGACGAGCTTAACGCAAAGCTGCTGTCGCAGCAGATAGCTGACTTCCTGTACACCCTCGACAAGGATAACCGTGTTATGTTCGTCCGCCGCTATTGGTATTCGGACAGTGTCTCGGATATAGCCGCAGCATTCGGCACAAGTGCGCACAATGTATCCGCAAGACTGCACCGCATACGCAAAGAGCTTAAAAACTACCTTACCTCGAAAGGAGAGATATAATGAATAAACGCGAGATTATTTCCGATGCCTTCAGTATGTTGGACGACTACCTTGTAAGAGAAGCAGGGCAGTCTGCACTCGAACGGAAAGACACCGTCACCGCGAAAAGAAACGGCTTTCTCTCATTTGCCGCGGCAGCGGCGGGTATATTTGTCGCGGTCGGCGCGGTATATGCTGTGGTGAATATGAACCTCAACCCCATAGGCACAGGCGGCGTGGTGTATTCCGGCACTATCGGCAGCAGCACAGAGCCGAGTTCGGACGACATATCCCAACCTATAGCTGACAAAGTGGAATGGCTGTGGCCTGTATACGGCTATAGCGGCGTCAAAGAGCAGGACGGTCCTTCAGCACTAATAATATACGGCGACGGAATATTGGGCGAAAATGTTCTGGCTGTGAAAGACGGCACAGTTGTCAGATCAAAGGAAATGACAAACAAGGGACTGTGTGTAACGATTTATCACGGAGACGGATATTATGCCACTTATTCCTGTATGGGCGAGATTTATGTTGATGTCGGGCAGGAGGTATCTCAAGGAGATGTTATCGGTACCGTGGGCGATACCGGTGAGTATGCGGATGAATGGCTTTACTTTGAGCTGCTTACCGGTGCTGACGGATTGGACTATCACGGCGGCACACTTCTTGACCCGGCTCTTTACTTCGATTTGCCGGATTACAATATCAATCAGGATAACAGCACCGAAGAGACCCCGCCTGATATATCCGACGGTATTAGTGAAGTGCATGAGTTCGACCTTCACTCAACCCTGACGCTGGAAGATGTTAATGTGGCTTTGAAGGATAAGACCTATCCTGAAAGAGAATATCAGAAGGACGAATGGATATGGCCGTTTGACCTGAAGCTTTTGGATAAAATGGATTGCACAAATGCTACAAGCGAGGATAGCGGACACAAAGATATGAATATAGTTTGCCTGGATATAACCGATGTTTATGCCGTAAAGGACGGTACGGTAATATTGACCGGCGAAAGCGCGAATGGCTGGTTTGTGGCAATATACAACGGCGGCGGATATACGTCGTTCTACTCTAATCTTGGCGAGCTTTATGTGAAGGAAGGGCAGGAGGTATCGCAATGCGATGTGATAGGCGTTACCGGCAGCTTTGAAGAACAGATAATATCCAATGTTCACCGCAGAATACCCGATCTTCATTTTGAAATAAACGGAGAAAAAGCCCCGGTAGATGAAGATAAGCTGTGGCGGTATTACTCAAGCGAAACCGAATAAAAACAGCAGCAGCCCCGTGCATTGTCACGGGGCTGTGATAGTTTTGAAAAGTATATGAAAAAAAGAAATGCCTTTCTGATTTTTAGGTGATTTTTAGGTGAAATGCGTTGCGTGCCCGTAAAGTATATGATATAGTTTAATTAATGAATTAATTTACAGGAGGGCAGCACTTACAGGAGGGCAGCACTATGAAACAAAAAGCTTACATAAAAATCATGCTGATAGCGGCAATCTCAATGGCGATAACATCCTGTGCCGACAACACCCCGACGGTCGGCTCGCAGTCGGGTGTTATATCCGATGCTGCCGCAAGCGACATCAGTAACAGCACCGAAAGCACCGACCCTGAGACTTCCGAGCCGACCTCAATACTGGACGACAAGCTTACGGTAGACACAAAGCCTATTTATCTTGCATGGTGGGATGCTAATGCGAGAAACGGAGCGGAAGTACAAAAATTCAAGGAACTGTACGGTGTGCCCGAAAAAATCCCGGAGGGGTACGAGGACACACCTGAGGACGCGTTGTTTGCGATGGTAAATTGCTCTTACGAAGACAGATACAATACGCTCATCAGTCTTTTGCAGTCGGGCGATTCGCCGGATATTTTTGAGTTAAGCTATTCAGATTATCCGTATGGGGCATACAGCGGTTATTTCGGAAAAATAGGTGAACTGTTTAACTTTAATGATACTGAATGGGACGCAACCAGAGACGGTATCGAACAGCTGAAGTGGGGGACGGAATACTATATCCCCGTAACCGATATAACACCTGTCAGCTGGTTATGGTACAGACGCTCTGTGATAGAAGAGGCGGGGCTGGAGGACCCATGGACACTGTATACCGAGGGTAAATGGACTCTGGATAAGTTTATAGAGATATGCCGAGATTTTACCGATACAGAAAAATCAAAATACGGTGTAGACGGTTGGTATTTCTCGGAAGAGCTTATAGGCTCTACCGGCGTCCCGATGATAGGTCTGAATGACGGACAGCTTGTAAACAATTTATACGACCCTGATATTGAGAATATTATGGAAGTGATTCGACTGTTCGACGACGAGCAGGAGGGACTGCGCTATCCCAGGGAGATACTTAACGGCTGGGACCCGGATATAAGAGGGTGGGGCAATAAAGGCAATATACTGTTTTTCAATGACGGACTGTATGCGTTTGAAGGTCAAACCTCGGTCGGTGGATTTTACAGATTGTACAGTGATTGGGCGGAGGACGAGGTGCAGTTTGTTCCCTACCCGAAATATAAAGAGGACGGCGAATATTACTGCCGTGTACGAACAGAAGGGTGCGCTATGCCTTCCGGCGCGAAAAACATCGACGGATATAAGGCATGGGTGTACGCTAATCTGCTGACTGCTGATAACAAGCTTGAGCGGTACCAAAAGGATAATGATGTGCCGGACTATATTATAGAGCATATGCGGCAGGTTATGCGGCAGGACAGTTATACGGCGGTGTATGATATGAAAGACGTCCTTGATGATGAGTTTAAGCTGTTGTCGTCTTGCGGAGACACGTTAACTCAGATGCTTATTTTCTATCCTACTATGAACAATGTAAGCTATACTTCGATTAGAGATGAATATGCCGAAAGAATAGATAAAATCATAGAAAATCTCAACGCCATGGCGTTAAATGCGTCAAAGGAAGATCCGCAGCATTTCGAGTTAAGCGGCATCTTTGCTGACATCTACAGCGGAGATGAAAGTGTTTCCGCATATAAGCAATATGACGCGCTGGATAAGGAAAAAATAAGCATATCCTTTACATTTTATCCCAATGCTCCGTATACAAGCAAAGGTACGGTAAAAATTGGCGACAGAAAGTTCGATATCGTACTTGCGGAACGTAGCCGCAGGTATTTAATCGTTAAATATGTCTCCGCAGATGAAAAGACCAACGAGTGGATAACAATAGAATTATACAGTAACCCTGATCATGCTTCAATTTATTGCCATCTGGAGGACGATGATTATATGCGGCATTATATAGGTCCGGCAGATACTGAAGCTGACTTCAAAACCGTTTTCGGATATACGCATAACGTAACGGACGATTAAACTAAAAAACCGACCCTGTGTTCACGGGGTCGGTTTTATCTTATTCAACTATCGGTGCGAATCTTATTCTGATATTCGGCATTTTGGTGATGGTGGTGTAGGAGTTTGTCAGCCAGTCCTCGCCGTCGGCGGGGTCGTTGACACCGCTTGCGGGGGGAGCGAATATCTTCAGCGTCAGTTCCTGCGCGCCGTCCAGCGGCTTTTCATAAAAAGCGGACATAAAGTCTATCGTCTTTGCGTGCGGTGCTTTATAGAACCATTTGCCGTTTATCTCCATCATCAGGTTGAGGTTTTCGTCCTCGCCGTCAAAGGTTATCTCGCAGAATGTGGGGTTCTTCTCGAACTGCAGCGGTATCTCGATACCCTCCGCGTCCTCGCTGCCGCCCCAGCGGAGCTTCTGCGGGAATGCAACCTCTTCGCCGCGCTGCATTTTCGGCCGGAAATAATCATCGTGGATTATTTCCTTGTATGCACCCAGCACCGGCTGCTCGATACCTACATCGGGGTTGTTGGGGTCCTCTATCTCAAGACCCAGCCTGCCCCTGTCGCGGAACTGATAGAAGGTAAAGCCGTTGAACCAGCCCTGATCTTCGTCCTCTTTGAGCAGCTTGATAAAGTCCTTTACCATCTGCGCCTGGTCGTACGGACCTGTTACGTCGCCGTCCGCGTTGAACTCGCTCATTACCATCGGCTTTTTCACGCCGCCGCATATCTCTTTATAACGCTTTTCGGACAGCTTGGTCAGCTCGTAGGTCTTTTCTACCTTGCTCCTGCTGAAAGAGTTGCCGCCGACATCCGCAACGTCAAACGGCCAGCCCCAGTGCAGTGCCATATACTTGTCCACAGACCAAATATCAGCGACCTTTACCGCGGGGGCAAATTCTTCCTCCATCTCTATCACACCGCCCTTTTCGGGGTGCTCAACGCCGCCGATGCAGAGGATAGTCTGTATCTGTGGAGCCTCTTTTTTGATTATGTTGTGGAAACGGATAAAGAACTGCGCCACCTCTGCGTATGTTGCGCGCTTGGTGAATGAAAACCAGTCGCCGGTCGCCTCGTGGTTTATTCTTATCTGCATACGGCCGTACGGCTTCAGCTCCTGCGCTATCTTTATAAGGTATTCATCCGGCAGGGTGGGGTCAACCGTCAGCGTCAGTATAACGTCCTGACCGTGCCGTCTTACGTCCTGCATACAGGTGAACGGCTCGCCGTCGGTAGTGCCGCCTATACCGCCCTTATAGGTGAAATAATCGTCATAGGGATAATCCCACTGGAAGGTTATTTCCTTATCCGCGAAAGCGTCTCTTGCTCTTGCGGGCCAGGTCTCGTCCTTGGGGTAATAACAGTACATGAGGTTTACCGCGCGGTGCGGTCTGCCGAGCTTATTGATTATGTAGTCCTGATTGACGTACTCGCCCCTCTCGCTGCCGTCACCGAGGTCTACCGGGCAGGTTGCCGCGCCCATGTGGATCTTGTAAATCTTTTGCATAATTATTCCTTTCTGTGCTTACTCTCCCGCACCATCCGCGGGAGAAATTATTATATTAAGTATAGCATAAATCAGTCGCACTTGCAAGTGCTAAACCGAAGAAATGTTAATTTTGTAATAATTTTGATGAACAGACAAATACGCTTGAAAAGCCGATGCCGATGTGCTATACTTTTAATATGAATTTTTTTGGGGTGAATGTATGCATATCACAGAGACTGAGCGGTTAGTTATAAGAGAATTTGAAGAAAACGACACAAACGATTTATATGAGATGTTGGGCGACCGTGAAACAATGGAGTGTCTCGAACCGCCGTATGATAAAGCAAGCACAGAGAAATTTCTGCAAAGCTTTTGCATTGGGAAAAAGGGCGCGCTTGCTGCCGTCAACAAGGACGGAGGTAAGGTGATAGGCTATCTGTTGTTCAACTGTCCCGACTGCCCGAATATATACGAGCTGGGTTGGATAATCAACAAATCCTATTGGAAACAGGGATACGCTTATGAGGCGTGCAGCGCGCTTATCGGATATGCGTTCGACACGCATAAGGCGGACAAGATTTTTGCGGAGACCGTTGACGCGGCAAAGTCTGTAGGCCTGATGAAAAAACTGGGTATGAAAGAGAACGCCGAACAAAGAAAAACGGTTAAAAACGCTGCCGGTCAATCTGTATATATGTATTATTACGAAATAACAAAAGAAGATTATATGAAAACACGGCTGCGGTAATATATCGGAAAGCGAGCGAGAAGTAGTTTGTTTTCTGAAAACCCGCATTTGCCGGTCAAACATATTATCTAAAAAATTCACATATTCGTTTCTTCTCAAAACAAGAAAAACGGTTAATAAATTTAATTATTTTGCTTGTTAACTCTTTTGTGATGCGGTTTTGCGGGTTTTGTGCATGCTGAACATCATGAAAATAAAATCAATATATCATTTATTTATTTTGCCTATTGAAAACACAAAATAAAAGTAGTATTATAAATACGAACCTGACATACAGGTAAAAATATTAACATTCCACGGAGGATATAAAAATGAACTTAAAGAGAGTTTTTGCAGGTGTAGTAGCTGCATCTGTTGCAGTATCTGCTTTGGCAGTAGGCGCATTCGCCGCAACTGAAATAAACATCAAGCCTAACGACCCCGGCGAGCTGGTAGAGTATTACGACGGTAACTATTTTCTGGATGTTTGGGGCGATGCATTTATAATTGACAGCGCAGACAAGCTTAACGGTGCTGTTGCTATCGGTATCACCTTTGAAGTATCCGAGTTTGATAACTACGGCGATTATATCAATGTAGAGGTAAACGTATGGGGCGAAACCGACGGCGATTATTTTGACGAAGTAGGCGAGCCCGTAGCGGTTGAGGCAGACGGTGAATATACCGCATGGATAGAGCTGGACAGCCCTGTTGAGATCAACGATGAATTCGGCTTTGCTCTGCATGTATTCCTTGATGAAGAATACGGCAACGGCGGCGTTCCCGTATTTGCGGTAACCAACGTTCTCGCACAGGTTGAAGGCGGCGCTGCAGAGACCGAAGCACCCGAGACTGAGGCTCCTGAGACTGAGGTACCCGAGACCGAGGCTCCTGAAACCGATGCACCCGCAACTGACGCTCCTGAGACTGAAGCTCCCACTACCGGCGACAGCAGCAAGCCCAGCGCAGGTACCGGTGTAGAAGGCATCGCGGTTGCGGCAGGTGTTGCAGTTATCGCAGCAGGCGCGGCAGTAGTTGCAAAGAAGAGAAAGTAAGACATTATTTCTGACATAAAATACCGCCCTCATTGCAGGGCGGTATTTGTGTTATAGATATTTTCTATTACAAAGTATATAAAATCGGAATAGCCTAAAAAAACATATTTTAATATATAAAACACGGTTTTTATATATATTGCATATTAAAGGAATACGATGATAGTATCATTTGTTTAATATAGCTATTGCGAAATAAAAATTAAAGTAGTATTATAAATACAAACCTGACAGACAGGTAAAAACATAACCTTTTTACGGAGGAGATAAAAATGAAGTTAAAAAGAATTTTTGCAGGCGTAGTAGCTGCTTCTGTTGCGTCTACCCTGGCAATCGGCGCATTTGCCGAGACCAAAACCATTAAGCCCAACGATCCCGGTGAGCTTTTTTACGGTGGTTTAGACATCTACTTTGGCGAGATCGGCAGTTCGATACTTGATGACGTCACTGTACTTAACGGAGCCCTTTCCGTTACCATCAACTTTGAAGTATCCGATTTTGAAGAATACGGCGAGGAGTTTGCCGTTTATGTGTATTACTATCAGATTGATTGGGACAATGTTGATTGGGATGCGGAAGATTTAGAATTTGACGAGGGATTTGGCGACGATGTAGTCATTTCAGAAGACGGCGTTTATTCCGCAACGTTAGAATTTAACGCGCCCCTTGAAGTAGATGAAGAATTTTTGTATCTCGGACTGTGGAGCGATGATAACGACGGCTCAACTCCCGTTATTGAAGTAATTGATCTTGAAGTAGCGTACGAGGACGAGCCCGAAACTGACGCACCTGAAACCGACGCTCCCGAAACGGATGCTCCTGAAACCGAAGCTCCTGAAACCGAAGCTCCTGAAACCGAAGCTCCTGAAA
>JAFLRX010000018.1:9306-46667 GCA_022511265.1 Eubacterium sp.
AAGCTCCTGAAACCGAAGCTCCTGAAACCGAAGCTCCTGAAACCGAAGCTCCTGAGACCGAAGCTCCCGCACCCGGCGTAAGCGGCGATGTTGAGCCTGACGGTTCTGACAACCCCGAGACCGGTGTTGCGCTGGCAGTAGCTCCCGTGGCTCTCGCAGCGGCAGCTCTCGCAGCAGCAGGTGTTGCAACCAAGAAGAGAAAGTAAGATATTTTTCCGATAAGCAAAATAACGGCGGTGCTGTGATTTAATCGCAGCACCGTTTTTGCACTGTAATTGCCTGTTAACGCGGCACTTTACTTGACTGCTGCCGTAAAATATGATAGAATTAACACAGATAAGCGCGGCTTGTGATATTGACCCGCGCGGCGGAGAAAATGTTATGTGGGAATTATTTTATACAATAGCATTACTTGCAGGGTTTCAGACCGCTGCGGCAATATGGACGGGAAGAAAAGCTCCGTCCTTGCTGTCGTCGGGCCTGTCAGTGCTGCTCTGCCTTATTGTCGGTGTTATTTCGCTTTTTACGGATAGCAGGATAATGCTTGCGGCAGTGCCGGCGGGGCATATATTATATATAATCATCGAGGCGGTATGCCGCAGGGCGGAAGGCGCGCTGTCGGCGGTGTCGCTGTGCCTTACGGCGGATACGCTGCTGATACCGTTCGTGTTATGCGATGAAGAGATGAAAAGCTACAGCTTTTACGGGCTGATGATATTATTGAGCCTGATATTTGCCGGGTTGTATAAAATAAACGGCAGCTCGGAGCTGTGGCTAAGCTCGGTAAAAGAGCACAGCGCCGCCGCATATATCGCGATTTGCTGCGTCCCGTTGTTCGGTGCGTCGGCAGAGTGCTTTGTTATACTGCTTTGCACACCGGACGGAGAGGTGCTGATGACTGTCGGGGTATATGCGCTGCTTGTATCGGTTTCGGCTGCGGCGGTGCTGATACAGCGGCTGTGCGCCGAGCATTATACCTTGGCAAGATCCAACCGTGAGATGCAGGTATGGCAGCAGGGGGCGCGGGACTATATGAACACGATACGCTCTCAACGGCACGACTTCAATATACATCTGCACGCGATAGACGGAATGATTGAAAACAAAGAGTACGAGCAGTGCCGCCGATATATCAGTAAGATGGTGGCTGACGCCAATGCCGTCAACGATATTATGCCGGTATATGACGCAATGATAGGCTCTATGCTGTACAATATGCGTAAAGAGGCGCAGCGGCTGGGCTCGGACATTTACTACGACATAAAATACGATATGAAAAACGTTGTATGCAACGCGTTTGAGTGCAATAAAATAATCGGCAACCTTATCCGCAACTCCATCGACGCATTGGACACCGAAGAGGCTGTAAAGCAGGGGATACGGGTAAATATTTTCCGCCGTTCCGGCAGCGCGGTGATAACCGTGTCCAATTACTTCCACGGCGACGAGCAGACGGTGCTGCGCGCGTTTGACATGAACTGGTCGGGCAAGGCGGGACACGAGGGCATCGGACTGGGTATGATAGAGCGCACGCTGAAAAAATACGGCGGCAGGATAATGGCGGAATGGCAGGAGCAAAACGTCACCTTTATTGTGCATATCCCCGTTAAATATCTGTTTGAGGAGGACGGCAAATGATAAGGACGGTTCTTCTTGATGACGACGCATTGTCGCGGCAGGCGGCAAGGGCGGCGTTATCGGCATACGATGAAGTGGAGATAATAAGAGAGTTTAACAACAGTGCGGATTTTTTCGCGTTTTTGCGGGAAAACCCCGTTGACCTGCTGTTCCTTGATATCGAGCTTGACGGAGAGACGGGCTTTGAGATAGCGGGCCGCATGAAGGCGGAACACCCCGATGTGATGATAGTGTTCTTAACAGGGCATTCTACATATGCGATAGACGGCTATGACTTTTCCCCGGTAAATTTTCTGGTAAAGCCGATAAACACCCAAAAGCTTTCCCAG
Organism: Eubacterium sp.; assembly: GCA_022511265.1. GTDB lineage: Bacteria > Bacillota > Clostridia > Oscillospirales > Ruminococcaceae > Ruminiclostridium_E. Next base: position 11,274 of record JAFLRX010000018.1, read on the forward strand.
ACCTTGGACGAGGTAAAACGCCGCATGAGCAGTACCGACAGCACCCGCGGCACAGCGAAAATAATGCTGAGGCTGAAAAACGGGCTGCAAATAATACAGGTCGCCGATATCCGATATTTCGAGCGCAGAAATCGAAAAATATACATGGTCTGCCGCGGCCGAGAGGAAAGCGTCGGCGGTTATACAATGCAAGAACTGGAGACAATGCTGATGCCGTACGGATTTTACTGCTGCCACCAGTCATTTTTGGTGTCGCTGCGGCATATCACCGGGCTGAGAGACGCGCGGCGGCAGCTTTATGAGGTGACGGTCAGCGACCGTGAAGAGGCGGTGCCGGTCTCCCGCCACCGCTATAACGACCTTTTGAAAAGGTTGAAAGAAATAGGAAACACAATTTAAAATATCTGTAAATTCGCCCCTTTTTGTGTAAATCCCGATATAAATAATACGCCAAATCGACAGCTTTTTACGCACGATAGGCAAATTATGTTGCTTTTTCCCTAAATAAAGTTTATACTTTAATGTGAGAAAAAATATATCGGATATCTCTGAAAAGGGGTTTGTTTTATGCCAAAAAAAACACGCAAAAAAAGCGATAACCGTGACAGCGTACAGATACGCCAGAAAAAAGGCACGTGGCTGCGTTTTATCAAAACGTTTTTCAAATGCCGTCTGCCGTGGGTATGGCTTGCGGTTTACGTTGTTTTATACTTCGGCTTTCTCACTGTCGGCGTTGACGTGACCGACAGGACGGCACAGTTGTTCGCCGGAGATGTCAGCGCGGAGCTGGTGGCCTCGCTGATAGGTCTGATGATACTGAACATACTCGGCAGTGCCGTTACCGTCTTTATAGGACATATAGTCAGCGCGCGCACCAACCGCAATATGCGCCGCACCGTGCTGAAAAAGGTGCTGAATCTGCCGCTCAGCTTTTTTAAGGAAGAAAATCCGAGAGAGACCATCTACCGTATAGTAAACAACTCTATAGTTGTAGACTCGACGATAATGGTATTTCTCCTGCCGCTGTTCGGCGGAGTGTACACTATGGTGCAGTATTTCATCAGAGTGTTCAAGTATGACTGGCGGCTGTCGGTGATAATGATAGCGTTCGTGCCGTTGGTAATATTTATGGCGTTCTTGTTCGGCAGAATAAACTTCTCGCTCAGCGACAGAGATTCGGGATTGCTTGCGTCTCTGACCCAGCGCCTGTCGGAAATGATGACCAACATCCCGCTGGCAAAGGCGTTCGCCAAGGAAAGCACAGAAGAGGAAAAGGGAAAAGCCCTCACCTCGCGCCTTTATAAAATAAACATCAAGAGCAGCTGGTTTGACGAGCTGAACAATCTGTCAGAGACATTTGTCAGCCTGTTGCAGGCGGCCGCGATAACAATAACCGGCGTTATATTGATAAACGACGGCAGCATAGACCGCCGCGCGTGGGTGGCGTTCTTTATGTTCTCGGGTCTGTTTATGGCGGCGGTCAGCGACCTTACCATGCTGTGGAACAATATAAAGATAATCCAGGGTAACGCGGCAAGACTGACCGAGATAATGGATGCCAAGGAAGAGCCGAAAGGCGGCGAGCATTGCGAAAGACTTTCCGGCGGCATACATATGGACAACGTGCGGTTCGGCTATAACGAGGACAAGACCGTGCTTGACGGGATAAGCTGCGATTTCCCCGAAAATACTGTCACCGCGCTGCTGGGTGTCAGCGGTTGCGGAAAGACCACGGCGGCAAACCTGCTGACCCGTCTGTATCAGCCGCAGGAGGGAACAATAACCGTCGGCGGCGAGGATATATCCAAATACGCGCTGGACGACTATCGTAAAAACTTTGCTGTGGTATCACAGAACACCCTGCTGTTTTCCGGCACGGTGAGAGAAAATGTACTGTACGGCAACGAGGACGTGACCGAGGAGCAGCTTACAGACGCGCTGAAAAATGCGGGCGCGTACGACTTTGTAATGAATATGCCGGGCAAGCTGGACGCAAAGCTGGAGGAATACGGTAACAACCTTTCCGGCGGTCAAAAGCAAAGGCTGTCTATGGCAAGGGCGCTGCTGTCGAATACGCCGTTCTTTATACTGGACGAGCCTGTCGCCGCAATGGACGCGGTGGCGGTCGATGAGATAATGGATATACTCGCAAAGCAGTCGCAGGACCGCTGTGTGATAGTGATAGCCCATACACCCGCAGTGCTGAAGCTTGCAGAGCATGTTGTAGTGCTGGAGGACGGACATATAGAGTCCGAGGGCAGTGCGGAAGAGGTAAAACAAAGCAGCAGCTTTGTAAAAGACTTTATGAGAGGGGCGGTGCCCGAATGAACGTAAAAGAAAAGCCCCGCGGAGTATGGAAACGCACCTTCAGCCTGTTCGGCAAGGTAAGGATACCGTGGCATCTGTATGTTTTACAGGTCATCGCGGGCATTATAGTTACCCGTGTGGGATTGCTGTATGTACCGTACGAATCTAAATTGCAGACTGGTAAGATAGAGGATATCACCGTACTGCTGGGTTATCTCGGCTTTTCGCTGCTGTTTTCGGCGGTGTCTTTACTGGAGCATATACCTTCATTCTACGCCTCGGCTGAGGTAACGCGTAATCTGCAAAACCGTATGATAAGCCGCTCACTGTATCTGCCGATGAAGGCATACGAGCAAAGCGCGTCGAGGATAGTATCCTGGATAACGCAGGACTGCTCTTACGCAAGCGGATTTATAACCTCTCTGGTCGGCTTTATCACCGGTATTGCCGCAACCTGGATGAGCATAGCGGAAATGTCGGAAATAGACAGCTCGCTGTTGTTCATCGTACCCATTATCTGTGTATATGTTGTTGTCAGCACATGGGTAGAGGGTAAGCTGATGTTCCTCAGAGAGCGGCGCGGCAGACGTGCCATGTCAGAGCTGACCGCGTATATGGCAGAGCATATCGGCTTTTTCCGTCAGATAAAGCAGATGAACACCGAAAAGCAGGAGCTGGAGCGCGGCAAAAAGGCGATAGACCTGCTCTACCGCGCGGATATATATCAGGCTACAATGACCTTGCTGATATTGCTGGTCAGCGGCTCGGTATCGCAGATGATGACCATACTGGTGTTCGTCTTCGGTATCGCGAAGGTGCAGGACGGCAGCATGGATATAACACAGCTGGCGGCGTTCAACTCCTACATACTTATTGCTTATCAGTCGTTCAGCAGCATAACCGGCGTATATTCCTCGATAATGTACTATAACGGCTCGCTGTTCTACATAGGCGGACTGATGAGCGAGAAAGAGGAAGTATACAAGCGCGGTGAAAGCATGGACCGCGAGGATGAGGACATCATATTTGATAATGTAAGCTTCTCCTACGATGACGTGCCGGTAATAAAGGACGCAAGCTTTACCATACCCAAGGGCAAGGTGACCATGATAGCCGGACCGAACGGCTCCGGCAAGACGACGTTGTTTAAGCTTATCGAGCGGTTCTACACCCCGGACGAGGGCGTGATACGGTTCGGCGACAGCGATGCGGAGAATATACATCTTGACGAGTGGCGCAAGAGCTTTGGCTACGTTTTGCAAGAGCCGCAGCTGTTTGACGGCACGGTAAGAGACAACATAACCTACGGCACCGACCGCGAGGTCAGCGAAGAAGAGGTACAGACCGCCGCAAGGCTTGCCCAGGCGGATGAGTTCATAAACGAATTTGCCGAAGGCTATGATTATGAAATAGGCGAAAACGGCATAAATCTTTCCGCCGGACAAAAGCAAAGACTGGCTATCGCGCGCGCGCTGATAACCGACCCGTCCTACCTGCTGCTGGATGAATGTACCTGCAACATGGACGTCCGCACCGAGCATGCGGTGAATGACGCACTGTTCAAGGTGATGAAGGGCAAGACGGTAGTAATGATATGCCACGACATGCGTATGCTGAAAAATGCCGACAACGTGATAGTTCTCCGAGACGGCAAGGTCGAGGCAAGCGGAGAAAGAGAAACCGTACTGCAAACCAGCGAAACACTTAAAAAGCTGGTTGCGGCTAATGTTTAACGGAGGGAATTATGAAGTCATACATAAACAGTCTTGTTGATTTCAAGACATTTGAGTTTGAGCGGGAGGTAAAATTATCCTGCCCGGAGGAATACATAGAAAAGCAGCTAAAGCGCATAACAAGAGCAAATAAGACCACCGAGGACGTGACCGTTCTTGAAAAAGGCGACGTTGCTGTGATAGGGCTGGAAAGCAGTCTTGAACGTTACAATCGCCCGCAGCTTACCTTGGCTGTCGGCAGCGGATTGTTTGATAAAGAGCTGGAGGCGCAGCTGGTCGGCAAAAACGTCGGAGAGACTTTTACCGTTACGGTAAAAGAAACCGCTGTTAAGGTCAATGTTATCAGCGGCAAGCGCACGGTATTTCCCGCACCGACTGACGAGGCGGTGAAAAAATACGCCGAGACCGCCGAGGACTTAGAGGGGATAGAGACTGTCGCACAGTTTCGCGAGCATGTCAAGCAGCAGTATTTTGACGAGCAGCAGCAGAAGACGGTTTTCGGCACGCTTAACGATATGGTGGAATATGTGCTGACCAACAGCGATTGGGAGTTTGACGAGACTGAGCTTGAAGAAATGTATAATAACATGCTGGCCGATATGGAGCAGATGGCACAGGAGATATACGGCAAAACCTTTGCGGAATTGACGGATGATGAAATCGCCGCGGAGACAAGCATGCCGACTAAAGAAGCACTGCTGGCTGAGCTGCATAATCAGAGCGAGTGGCAGATAGCGTCATTGCTGTTTGTTATAACAAATCACGGCATGGACCCCGCAAAAGTCGATATAGAACAGGCATACGAGCTTGACTGGGCCTTTGTGCAGGACTATGTTGAAGAAAATATCACGTTTACAGTTGACTGAGGAGGATAAATATGATACAATTTGCAACAGATGAAAATTACGACGAGCTGGTATCCGAGGGCGTAGTTTTAGTGGACTTTTTCGGGGTACACTGCGGACCCTGCAAAATGCTTGCAAGCGCGCTTGAGGAGCTGGACGACGAATTGCCGTTTCTGAATATCGTCAAGGTGGACACCGACAAGTGTCCTGTAAAGACCGAGCAGTTCCACATCAACGGCATACCCGACCTGTTTTTCTACAAGGACGGCAAGGTGCTGTTCCATCAGGCGGGAATGGTAGACGCCGATGAGATCCGAGATAAATTAGCCGAGATCTTATATTGATTCAGGAGGAGCGAAATGAAAAAGACTATTGCGATTTTCGCAGCACTGGTGATGGCACTGACCGCGGCAGGCTGCTCTGACAGTCAGACCGCAAGCACCGCGGACAACAGCAGTTCGGAGGAAACTTCAAGCACCGTGTCCGAAGAAAGCACAGCAGGCAATGAAAGTGCTGACAGTGAGGAAAGCACCGGAAATGAGGAAAGCACCGACAACGGCAGCAAGGACTCTGACTTTGATACCTGGACTGAAATTGATATGATAAACTATCTCAAGGCAGAGGGTGCGTTTGAACATGACGACTGGCTGGAGGTACAGGAAGGTCTTGACGTGCCTTTAGGTATCACCAAGATAATCTGGTATTATGATGATTTCGGCGATGCGGATGTTATGATACTTTGGCTTGATTCAAACTCTCCCAGCGAAAGGACCAAAGAGATATACGAGGAAATAAAGACCACCCATAACTACATCATGACCGATGCGGGCAATGTTCCTTGTCCCTTTAACGCGCTGTACGGACGCTTTGCGATACTGTACACCACCTCTTTGGATGACGATATCGTCGCAAAGTTTGATGCAGCCCTTGAAAAGCTGACGACTGAGTACGGCGTAGAGCCTGACTTTTTCGACAAAGACCCTGAGATGCCGGAATACGACGATTACTACGACGATGATTATTTCGATATCGACGAATAAATATAATCCGTATTATGGATTTATTTAAATAATTAAACGGAGGAACAAAAATGAAAAAGACAATTGCAATTTTTGCGGCGCTGGTAATGGCGCTGACCGCAGCAGGCTGCTCTGACAGCCAGACTTCCGGCACAGCTGATAACAGCTCTGCCGAAGCTTCAAGCACTGTTGCCGAGAACAGCAGCACAGATGACGGAAGCGCTGACAGCAAGGAAAGCACCGATGATAAGGAAAGCGCTGACAGCGAAGAAAGCACTGATGGTGAGGAAAGCAAAGACAATAACGGCGGCGAGGCTTCCGAGTTTGATTCTTGGACAGATGCTGACATTGTAAATTATCTCAAGGCTGAGGGTGTATTCACCAACGACGACTGGCTGTTCATCCAGACCGAAGGCGTTGAAGCCCCCACAGGCGTATCAAAGGTTATATCCTATATGGATGATTACTATGACGCTTATATCCTTATTTTCTGGCTTGACCCCAACTCTCCCACCGCAAGAACTGAGGAAATCTATAATGAAATCAAGACGACTCAGTCTTATATCATGACCGAGGCGGGCAACTTCCCGCAGCCGTTCAACACTCTGATAGGACGCTTTGCTATCTTCTACAGCTGGAGCTTTGATGCTGACCTTGTAGACAAGACCACCGCTGCCCTTGAAAAGCTGGAGACTGAATACGGCGTAAAGCCCGATTTCGTCAACATGGACATTGATGAGTCTGATTATGAGGACGAATACGAAGATGACGATGTTATTTTCGACGACTGATTCCTTACAGTAGGCTGATTTATCCCCTGCGAAGCTGCGGCTTTGCAGGGGGTTATGTCTATAATAAAACACGATTAAGGAGATAGAGAATGATACTAGGTGAACAGATGCACGGCTTTACCGTTGACCGCATACGCAATGTCGGAGAGGGCGGCGCGGAGCTTGTTGAAATGACCCACGGCAAAACCGGCGCAAGGCTGGCGTGGATGAATAACGGTGAGGAAAACAAGCTGTTTTCCATTGCCTTTAAGACGATACCGTCGGATGATACCGGAGTATTTCATATACTCGAGCATTCGGTACTCAGCGGCTCAAAGCTTTATCCTGTCAAAGAGCCGTTTTTGGAGCTTTTGAAAAGCTCGATGAATACTTTTCTTAACGCGATGACCTTCCCGGATAAGACGGTTTTTCCTGTGTCCAGCCGCAACGATACTGATTTTATGAACCTTACGCGGGTATATCTTGACGCTGTTTTTTGTCCGTCAATATATGACAATCCCTGCATTTTCCGGCAGGAGGGTTGGCATATCGAGCTGCGCGACAAATCAGACGCTCCGCTGTATAAGGGCGTAGTGTTCAACGAAATGAAGGGCGCGCTGTCGTCGGTATACCGCCGTATCGGCACAGAGACCGAAAAGCTTTTATTTCCTGACAGCTGCTATCGGTTTGAGTCCGGCGGCGATCCTGCCGCTATCCCCGACCTTACTTATGAGCGGTTTACCGAGCTGCACGGCTATTTTTATCATCCGTCTAATTCATACATTTATCTTGACGGCTCGGTAGATATTGACGCGGTGTTAGAGCTGCTTGACACGGAATATCTTTCTAAGTACGACCGCACCGATAACAGATATGATATTGCCGTACAGCCGCAGATAGCCGCTGTAGAGTGCAGCCGCGATTATGAGGTGTCCCCGGACGAGCCGCTGGAAAACCGCACCCACCTTGCCTGCGCCAAGGTTTTGTGCAGCTGGGAGGACCGCGAGAAAATATTCGCCGCGTCGGTTTTGGGCGAGGTGCTTACCGGACACAACGACGCACCGTTAAAACGCGCGCTGTTGGATACAGGACTATGTCTTGACGCGTCGCTCAGTGTCAGCGACGGCATACAGCAGCCATTCGGCATACTGGAGATACTGAACACCGACTATGAAAACCGCGTGCAGCTGCTTGATACCATACAGAAAGTTGTCAGTGACCTTACAGAAAACGGCATCGACCGCGAGGCACTGTCAGCCGCTGTCAACCGATTAGAATTCCGCTGGCGCGAGGGAGAAGAGCCGCAAGGCCTTAACCATAACATAAACGCGCTGTCGGCGTGGCTGTACGGCGGCGACCCGCTGTCATATATCGACTGTGACGATGTGTTCGTTTTCCTACGTAAACAGCTTGATACCGATTATTATGAAAAGCTACTGTCGGAATGGCTGCTGGACGAAAGCGGCAGAGCAACCCTGTATATGATTCCGTCTTACACTTATGGAAATGAGCTGCGCGAGCAGGAAGAAAAGCGCTTGCAGGACATTATAGGCTCCATGACAGAAAGCGATATGGAAAGCCTGATACAGCAAAACCGCCGCCTTGACGAATGGCAGCAGTCGGAGGATGCGCCCGAGACGCTTGCGCTGCTCCCGCGCCTGCCGCTCAGCGAGGTCAGCGAGCTGCCTATACGCTTTGACACGACCGAAACCACCGAAAGCGGTGTTGCGGTGCTGCTACATCCCTCAAAGGAAAAAGGCATAGTATCGGTAAATCTGTATTTCTCGCTGGCAGACTGCACCGAGCAGGAAATTTTTGATTTATCCGTTATGACTAATCTGTTAGGCAATCTGCCTACTAAGAGCAGCGACGGTATGGCTTTACAGCAGAAGATAACCGCTTTGCTGGGCGGTATTGATTATAACGTAGAGGCATTCGGCAAGGCGGAAAGCCCCGAAAAATGCCGTGCGTTTTTCACGGTAATGGCGCGGTTTTTAGAGCAAAACCGCAACGAAGCGCTGTCGCTGATAGGCGAGATACTGACCGAGACAGTCTTTGACCTTCCCGATCTGATAAAAGAACTGCTGTTGCAGGGCGACGAGGAATTAAAGCACGGCATTATCTCAAGCGGGCATATCTTCGCGCTCGGCCGCGCGCGTGCGCCGCTGTCCGCGGAGGATAGCTTAAAAGAGCTTACCTCCGGCTATGAGGGGTACAAGCGTCTGCACAGCTTAACTCAGAATATTGATGAGCAGATGCCCGGGCTGATAACCTCTTTCAAAAAGCTGCAGAGTAAGATACTCGGCAAGTCCCGCCTTACCGCGAGCGTTACTTCGGCAGACGGACTGCCGCTGACGTCGCTGCTCTCGCAGCTGCCGGATGGAGAAAGCACAGATAAAACCGAGCTTAGCTACAGCTTGCAGACACCGAAGGCACAGGGTATACTGATACCCGCGGCGGTGTCGTATTCCGCGGTTTCTCTCCCGCAGATAACCGATATGGCTGTATGGCGCGTGCTGTCCAATATCCTGTCATTGGAATATCTGTGGACTGAGATACGCGTAAAGGGCGGCGCATACGGTACAGGCGCAACGGTCAACCCGTTGGGTATCCCCGCGTTCTATTCCTACCGTGACCCGTCACCGTCAGACAGCTTTTCGGTATACGGCAGTGCGGCGGAGTTTTTGCGCGAGTACTGCGCGCAGCCGCTGCCCGAGCAGTATATTATCAGCACGATAGCAAAGTATGAGCCGCTGATGTCCGACAGCGAAAAAGGCATTACCGCCGATGATATGTATTTCCGCGGTATCACCTATGAAAAGCGCTGCGCCGAGCGCAAGAAAATGCTCTCGCTGATAGCGGAAGAGCTGTTAAGCGCCGCCGATACATTGTCACAAAGCGTAAACCGCTGTGTAGTAGGCTCGGCAGAGGCGTTGGAACGCTGCGGCGAGCTTGAAACAGAGACGATAGGTTAAAGAGGAATATCAAATTGTACACAGCAGAAAATGAAAAGAATTTTATTGCTGTACTGACCGAAGAACTTATCCCCGCGATGGGCTGTACCGAGCCGATAGCTCTCGCTTATGCCGCCTGTCGGGCGCGTAATGAGCTTGGCGGTACGCCCACAGAGATAACAGCCTATTGCAGCGGCAATATGATAAAAAACGTGCGGTGTGTTTCTATCCCCAATTCCGGCGGAATGGTGGGGATCGAGGCGGCTGTGGTACTCGGCGCGTTCGGCGGTGATGCCCGGCGCGGTATGGAGGTGCTGGAGGCGGTAACACCTAAGGCGCTGGAGCAGGCGACAGCCTTTTTGAATGACCGCCGCTGCAGTGTGGAGTATCTGGATTCTGACATACCGCTGCATTTTAAAATAGAAATGACGGATAATACCGATACCGTCTCGGTAGAGGTGCGCCACTCGCATATGAACATTGTCTCTATTATAAAAAACAAAGAGACGATATATTCCGGCGATATCGGTACGGACAGTACAGAGCATGCCGACCGTTCAAAATTATCCATTGGAAGCATCAAGGATTTTGCCGACAATGTTGATGTCAGCAAGATAAAGCACCTGCTTGACCGTCAGCTGCGATTTAATATGGACATTGCCTATGAGGGTATGTCGGGAGAATACGGACTGAATATCGGGCGGGTGATACGCTCGTCCTACGCTGACGGTGTTGTCACCCGTATGAAGGCGTATGCAGCTGCGGCATCCGAGGCGCGTATGAGCGGCTGCGTAATGCCGGTGGTAATCAACTCCGGCAGCGGAAATCAAGGTATAGCGTCCTCCGTACCCGTTATCGTATACGCGAGAGAAAAGGATATACCCCAAGAGCGGCTATACCGTGCGCTGGCTTTTTCCGCGCTGCTGACAATACACCAAAAGGACTACATCGGCAAGCTGTCGGCGTTTTGCGGGGCGGTGTCCGCCTCTTGCGCGGCATGCGCGGCGGTGACATATATGGTGGGCGGCACGATAGAGCAGATAAAGGCGACCATCGACAACACCCTTGCCAATATCCCCGGCATAATCTGCGACGGCGCGAAAATATCCTGTGCCGCGAAGATCGCCACCAGTATCGACGCGGGTATGATGGCGCATTTCCTTGCGATGGACGGAAAGGCGTACGAAGCGTTTACCGGTATACTCAAAGAAGAATGTGAGGAAACAATCAGCTGTGTCGGATACATAGGAAAGATAGGTATGCGGCAGACTGATAAAGAGATAGTTAAACTTATGCTTACCGATAAGGAGGTAGATAAAAATGGCGATAAGACTGAATGAAAACGAAGAGATAGTAAAGACAGTTAAAGAGGGACTGAAGGCAAAGGACGGCTATTGCCCCTGCCGCGTAGGCAAGAGCGAGGATATCAAGTGCATGTGCAAAGAATTCCGCGAGCAGATAGCCGACCCCGAGTTTGAGGGCTATTGCCACTGCCTACTGTATTACAAGTCGAAAGATTAAAACACGAAAACTCCCGCAGACTGAATTCCGGTCCGCGGGAGTTTTAATTTTCTTTTATTATGTTAAGTTAGCCGTTTATAATATCAACCAGCTTCTTGAATTCCAGCGCCTTTTCGATGCTGCCGTCAACCTTGAGCTTGCCGATGGTAAAAGCCAGAACAGGGTCCAGCTTTCCGTTTGCCAGCTTGAGGAAATTATCACCCGAGGTGATAAGGCGAACGTCACGGTCATGATAATCATAAGGCTGTACATTTATCTTACCGTCCTTTGCCTCTATATAGAAAACGCCTTCGCCTTCGCCTTTGATCTCTACCTCGACAGCAAGGTGGTTGTCATAGCCTTTCAGATCCGCATCTTCGCAAAGCTCTTTTACTTTAGCGACTATCTCTTCGTATTTCATAAGTTTTGCCTTCCTTGTATCACAAATTTGTAATATTATATTTTCACATCTGCATCGGAAAGTCAATGGTTTTGTTTATATACAAATGCGGTTGATGTAAATATTATTTGCTGACTATCCTGTAATAGGTTTTTGCCGTAATTGAGTAGATAAGCGCGTAGATAAGTGAAAACGCGGCAAAACAGATAAGCAGACATATTATAAACAGGTCGGTATTTCTCATCTGGACCACGACGAACATCCTGCATATAAGAGGGAATGAGAATGCGGTATGAATACCCGCGGTGACCAGCGGCAGGAAAAACACAGTGATTATCTGAGAGTGTATGCTTTTTCTGACTTCTGTCTTGCTCATACCGACATTCTGCATAATTTCAAAACGCTTTTTATCGTCAAAGCCCTCGGATATCTGCTTATAGTATATTATAAGCACCGTCTGCATAAGAAACAGCGTACCCAAAAAGGCACCGAGGAAGAACAGCCCGCCGTAAAGGCTCATATAGCTTTCATGCGCGGTGTATTTTGCGTCTATCCTAAATCCGTAGTCTGCGTTAATGTTAAGATAATCATGCAGTCCTCTGTACAGCTCTTTTTCATCGCCTGAGTTTATGCTGAAATTATAATAGTATCGTATCAGGGAAAAGTTTTCGCCGTATGCGGCCTTTTGTGCCTCATAAAAATCCTGCATGACATCTTCACCACTTACGACTATACTGGCGCATTTTACAACATCGGTCGAGCCTATCGGAAAATCATCAAGCCGCCGTGCGACCGATAGATCCCTGCCGAGGAGATTTATTTTGTCGTATTGCATTTCCTTATCGTCCGAAAAAAGCAGGATTTCGTTTTCCGCTAATTCGATATTTTCACCGGTAAGACGGTTGTAATCCTCCAGATATATTATCCCTATCTCGCAAAGGTCGGAGGTGTCAACGGAGGTCTCCTCCGGGATGTAAAATCTGCTTTCGTCCTGAACAGTTTCAAAAGTCAACGAAGTATATTTCACACTTTTTTCAACATCCACCTTGTTATCGGAAAGATATCGCTCGACCTTATCTTGCGTGCCTCCGTCATATAAGCTTACCATAAAATCAAACGGATAGCGGGTGTTTATAATATCCTCCTGTCCTGCCAGCAGGCAGCTGGTTGACGACACCATTACCAGCACCATGGTGGAGAGGATACAGATATTCGCAAGTCCCACCGCGTTTTGCTTCATGCGGTATATCATCCCGGATACGGAGGTAAAGTGATTTATCCTGTAATAATATTTCTTGTTGCGTTTAAGTATCTTTAGAAAAGCAATGATACCGGCAGTGAACAGAAGATATGTGCCTATTATTACACAAACTACCGCCACAAAAAACAGCATCAACGCCTGAAGCGGCTGGGTGGTAACTATGGCGATATAGTATCCTGTCCCGAGAAACACGACCCCCAGTAAAGCCAAAAGCCACTTGGCCTTCGGCTCTTTTTCGCCCATGCCGGAGCCGTGAAGCAGCTCTATGGGCTTTGCCAGGTGTATTTGACGCAGCGCGTTTAAGTAAATCAGCAGAAAGGCGCACAGCATAAATATACAGGTCACTGCCAGCGACTCTACCGATATATAAAACCCAAACGGTACGACGCTGCCCAACATTTTAGTAAGCAATAAAAACAGCAGCTTATCCAGCAGTATGCCGACCGTCAGACCGATAGCAAGTGATATTACAGCCGTATATATTGTTTCCGTAAGCAGGACTTTTGCGATGTGCCGCTTTTCCATTCCGAGGATATTGTACAGCCCCAACTCTTTCTTGCGCCGTTTCATAAGAAAGCTGTTTGTGTAAAACAGAAATATAAAGGCGAATATCATTGTCACATAGCTGCCAAACGTCAGTATCATCTGCAGCGCATCTCCGCCGATAACATTATCAAGGTCGGGATTGAGCGACAGCGATTTGATGATATAAACCATAGCCGACGTTATTATACAGGTGATGAGGTAGGGGAGATAGGTCTGCGAATTTCTCTTTATGTTATCTGCCGCAAGTCCGGCGTACAGCCCTTTACGCATTTCTCTCACCGCCTGACATACTGAGAGTAAGCGTATCCGATATCTTTTTGTACAGCTCTTCGTTGGTAGAATTTCCGCGATATATCTGATGGAATATTTGCCCGTCCTTGATGAACATTACTCGCCCCGCGTGACTTGCAGCCTTGGCAGAGTGGGTCACCATAAAAATAGTCTGCCCGCGTGAATTAATCTGCGCGAAAACCTTCAGCAGGCTGTCGGTCGCCTTTGAATCCAGAGCGCCTGTCGGCTCGTCGGCAAGTATCAGCTTGGGGTTGGTTATTATCGCCCTCGCGACAGCCGCCCTTTGCTTTTGCCCGCCGGACACCTCATAAGGGTACTTTTTCAGTATTTCGGTTATGCCCAGCATTTTTGCGATAGGGTCAAGTCTTGATTTCATCTCGCCGTAACTTTTGCCCAACAGCACCAGCGGAAGAAAAATATTATCCATCAGCGTGAATGTATCCAGCAGATTAAAGTCCTGAAATACAAATCCCAGATTATCCCTGCGGAATGCCGATATTTCCTTTTCTTTTATTTTTGTCAGCGATTTGCCGTCCAGCAGCACCTCGCCGTTTGTCGGTTTGTCCAGCGCCGCTAAGATGTTTAGCAGTGTGGTTTTGCCGGAGCCGGATTCGCCCATAATAGCGACATACTCGCCCTGCTCGACCGAAAAATGCACATTTGAAAGAGCCTGCACACGGTTTCCGCCAAAGCGTGTTGTATAGACCTTTTCCAATGCATGTACTTCTAATATTGCCATAAATTAACCTCCTTGTACGGCATTTGACAATAGTTTAGCACATATTTCCGGTCGGCAAAATCGAATTATGTGACATTGATGTGACATTTTTGTAAGATAAGGCATCCGAGAATCGAACCTAAGCCGGTTTTTACAGGCATATTTTCACCGATACTGCGTCAAACTCCTTGCCAATACGCCGGTATTGCCTGCGAAGTTTTCCTTGTCTCGGCGCAAATCTGCTCTGTAAAAACTGCCTTGCACCTCACAGCGCTCAAAAGTGTCGCTGTGAGGCGGCTTGGGTTCGACTCTCGGATGCCTATTCAATTTCGGTCTTATTGATACTGAGGTCAATATAAAAGGTACTCCCTTTTCCGACTTCCGATTCGGCGTATATTTTATGAGAGAGCTTTTCCGATGCCCTGCGGCAGAGGTACAGCCCCAGTCCGGTGGATTTTTTATCGGCACGCCCGTTATAGCCGGTATAGCCCTTTTCAAATATCCTCGGCAGGTCCTCGGCGGCTATTCCTATTCCTGTGTCTGTTACCTGCAATATATTTCCGTCTGTGACGGATATGGTAACGCTGCCGCTTTCGGTATACTTGACAGCGTTGGACAAAAGCTGTTCGATAATAAACAACAGCCACTTTTCGTCGGACAAGACCGTCTGAGTCGTACCGCTATATATTATCCCTATTTTCTTTTGGACAAACTGCGGTGCGTATTTACGGACAGCCGAGCGGATAACGGCATCAAGAGATACGCTTTCTATCACAAAATCGTTCGCCTCGCTGTCCAGCCGAAAGCGGTACAGCACCATCTCCACATACTGTTCTATCCTGAACAGTTCCGCGGACAGCGCGCGGTTTTGCTCGGTGTCCTCAGATTGCAGCATCATCTGCATGACCGAAATAGGCGTCTTTATCTGATGTACCCATGTGGTATAGTAATCAATGCTGTCGCTGCGCTCTTGATAATATTTATTTTGGTTATCATAGCTGAAGGCGCGCAGCTTTTCCAGCATTAGTGTGTATTGTTCTTCTATAGGCGAGCAGGGGTCGGGCAGCTTTTCTGTCAGCAGCTCAATGTTGCCAATAAGCGTTTTACGTTCAAGATATTTCTTCCTGAAACGCAGAAAATGAATAGTCACGGCGACAACGGCAACAGCGGCGCACAGCACCGCCGCGTACAGCACAGCCTCTCCCTGTATATCATACAAGAAAAACACCGCCGCGAAAATTGCCGTAAATACACAGAACATCACCGCCGCAAGCCTATACTGCGTGATGTATTTTATAAACAGCTTCATATATTCCTCACATTTCGATGATGTAGCCGCTGCCTACCTTTGTTTTGATAAAGTCAGACAGCCCAAGCTCCGCCAGCTTTTTGCGCAGTCTTGTCACATTGACGGTCAGCGTGTTTTCCTCAACATAGCAGTCCGCCTGCCAAAGCTTTATCATAAGCGTGTCACGGCTGACTATCTTGCCCTTATGCTCCATCAGCGTCTGCAAAATGCGAAACTCGTTTTTCGTCAGCTCGGTGCTTTTTCCGTTATATTCAAGTGTATTGTTGTTCAGGTTTAGCACTGCGCCCATATGTTTAAGTGTAGGCGAGGTATCGTTCATATCGTATGTTCTGCGCAGGATAGCCCGTATCTTAGCGATAAGCACCGTGACATCCACAGGCTTTGCGATAAAATCGTCTCCGCCCATCTGCATAGCCATAACGATGTTCATATTATCCGACGCGGACGACAGGAAGACTATCGGCACGGTGGATCTTTTCCGCAGCTCGGTACACCAATGATAGCCGTTGTAAAACGGTAGCATAATATCCAGCAGCACAAGGTGGGGCTGAAATTCTTCATATTCTTCAATAATATTCTGAAAATTCCGCACATAGCAGACTTCATAATTCCATGCGGTAATGCTTTTCGCCAACATATCCGCCAGCGCACGGTCGTCCTCAACAAGCAGTATTTTATACATAACTACCTCTTATATAGTTTATATAGCTACATCAAAATGTATTATTATTGTTTATTTTATCACAAAGCTGTAGGAATTTCAATGTTAAATTCAAAATGATGTAATTCCGATAAGCTGAAATCTTGACATAATCCCGCGTTTGTGCTAGAATATCTTTATACGTCTTACAGAAAGGAAGAACACCATGCTAGAATATGATGAACTGAAAATAGAATTTGACAACCTTGAACCGGAGCTGAAAGAGCTTGCCTCTGCGCTGGATCTTGAGGGATTAAAAAAGGAGATAGCCGACCTTGAAGAGCAGAGCGCACAGCCGGATTTCTGGAACGATGTCGAGCGTTCGCAAAAGCTGTCCCGCCGCGCGGGCGACTGTAAGAACACGGTTGAGGGCTATAACCGCCTCAGACAAAGCTATGACGATGTAGTTACCATGATAGAGCTTGCACAGGAGGAGGACGACGAAAGCATGCTGCCTGAGATACAGGAGCTTGCCGCGGCGTTCCGTACCGACCTTGAAACTCAAAAGCTTGCCACTCTGCTGTCCGGCGAATATGACGGCAACAACGCGATAGTTACATTCCACGCAGGCGCAGGCGGAACCGAGGCGCAGGACTGGGTGGAAATGCTGTACCGTATGTACAACCGCTGGGCAGAACGCCACGGTATGAAGGTCACAGTTCTTGACTATCTTGACGGTGAAGAGGCGGGCATAAAGAGTGCCAGCGTACTGATAGAGGGGCGCAACGCCTACGGTTATCTCAAGAGCGAAAACGGAGTACACCGCCTTGTTCGTGTGTCACCGTTTGACAGCTCGGGCAGACGGCACACAAGCTTTGCCTCTGTCGAGGTAATGCCGGAAATAGACGAGACCGTTGATGTTGACATCAGCGAGGACGAGATAAAAATGGACGTATACCGTGCCAGCGGCGCGGGCGGACAGAAGGTCAACAAGACCTCATCCGCGGTACGTATTACCCATATCCCGACAGGTATCGTGTGCGCGTGTCAGACCGAACGCTCACAGCATCAGAACAGAGAATACGCGATGCGTATGCTTAAATCCAAGCTGATAGAGATAAAGGAAAGAGAAAATTTAGAAAAAATATCCGATATAAAGGGCGAGCAATTGCAGATAGCATGGGGCGCGCAGATACGTTCTTATGTATTTATGCCGTACACCATGGCAAAGGATCACCGCACAAGCTATGAGATGGGCAATATCACCGCTGTAATGGACGGCGACATCGACGGATTTATTAACGCTTATCTCAAGGCGCTCAGCTTAGGTCAGCTTTAATACGGGTCGTTTTAATGCTGAAGAAGAATGATATTATTACGCTGGAGATAACCTCTCTCACCTCCGAGGGTTCGGGGGTGGGGAGATATGACGGAATGGCGGTGTTTGTGCCGTTTTCCGCACCCGGCGACAAGCTGAAATGCCGTATATTAAAGGTGAAAAGCTCATACGCGTACGGTAAGATAGAGGAAATCGTCAGCCCGTCCGCTGACAGAGTGCCGCAGGATTGCCCCGTCTATGGTAAGTGCGGCGGCTGTTCGCTGCGGCATATTTCGTATTCCGCCCAGCTGAAGTACAAGCAGCAGGCGGTGTATGACGCGTTTACCCGCATAGGAAAGCTGACACCCGAATTCCTGCCGATAATCGAGAACGACAGCCCCGACCGATATCGCAACAAGCTGCAAATGCCTGCGGGCGAGCGTGACGGCAGTACGGTTTTCGGGTTTTATGCGTTTCACAGCCACAGAATAATACCGTGTGACGACTGCCGCTTACAACCGGAGATTTTCTCCGCCATTGTAAAGCGGCTTTCTGCGCTGACGGATGAATATAATATTCCCGTATACAGCGAGGAGACCAAGCGCGGCGCGCTGCGCCATGTGTACCTGAGAAAAGGACACTACAGCGGCGAGATCTGCCTGTGTATTGTATCGGCTGTTGACCTGCCCGCTTACAGGAAAACAGCGGCACGGCTGGCAGAGGAATTTCCCGCAATAACATCCGCGGTGCTGAATATCAACCCCGACGATACTAATGTTATACTCGGCGAGCAGGAGATAACTCTTTACGGCAAGCCGGATATAACCGATACAATGTGCGGCAGGACGGTGTCGGTCGCGCCGAAGGCGTTTTATCAGGTGAACACCCCTACCGCCGAAAAGATATACCGCCAGGCGGCGGAGTTTGCCCGGGCGGAGGGCAAGGTGATACTTGACCTGTACTGCGGCGCGGGTACTATCGGGCTGTCCATGGCGGACAGAGCAAAAAAGCTGATCGGTGTTGAAATAATACCCGACGCGGTGGAAAACGCCCGCCGCAACGCCGCCGCCAACGGCATAACTAACGCCGAGTTCATCTGTGCGGACGCAGGCGAGGCGGCAAAGCTGCTGCGCAGCCGCGGCGAGCATCCGGACGTAATTGTTATCGACCCGCCCCGCAAGGGCTGCGGGCAGGCTGCCGCCGAGCAGATAGCGGCGTTCGGCGCCGAGCGGTTGGTAATGATATCCTGCAACCCCGCCACTGCCGCCCGTGACTGCGCGTACTTTGAGCAGCTGGGGTATAAGACCGAAAAGGTAAGAGCAGCGGATATGTTCAGCCACACCGCGCATGTGGAGTGTGTGGTGCTGATGGAAGGAAAAAATAATCTAGGAGAAAAATCGAATGAATCCTGACTATATTTTCAATGTACGAGTTACAGGAGTCCTCATAGAGAATAACAAAATTCTGATAGTAAAACAGAAACTGAGTGAATCAAGAGAGTGGTCTTTACCCGGAGGCAGACTGGAACGGGGAGAAACCTTAGAACAGGGATTAAAACGCGAGTTCAAGGAAGAAACAGGATTAGATGTACAAATCGAGCGGTTGTTATATTTATGTGATGTAAATGCAAGCGGAAACACGGTACTTCATATTACTTTTTTGATTACAAGAACAGGCGGAAAGCTTACATTGCCGACAAATGAGCATGATGCTAATCCCATTCATGATGTTAAATTTGTATCTGTTGATGAACTGACCGATTACGGCTTCTCTGATGAGTTTGCGGATTTGATAAAACGAGGTTTCCCAAATCGCGGAAATTATCTGGGCGATAAGCAAAACATAGGTTTGGGTATATGAACTTAAGGGGCTGATTTTCTATATGAATATAAGAAAATTCAAAGAAAGTGACGCAAAAGCGGTTTCTGACTTAATTATAAAAACATTGCGTACATCAAATATCAAGCATTATTCAAACGAGTATATAGAAAACCAGGTCAGGAAAGCTACACCTGAGTTTTGTATCGAGCGTTCGCAATGGGCGCATTTTTATGTGGCCTGCGATGAGGAAACGATAATAGGCTGCGGGGCGGTCGGTCCGTATTGGGGCAGCGAGGACGAAAGCTGCTTTTTCAATATTTTTGTATTGCCGGAGTACCAAGGAAAAGGGATAGGCAGGCAAATCATCGAGACATTGGAAAACGATGAATTCTTTTTGCGGGCAAAGCGGATAGAGATACCCTCTTCCATAACCGCCTGCGAGTTTTATAAAAAGATGGGTTATACATATAAAAACGGTATAGATTCAGTAGATGAAGAGCAACTGTTCAGATTGGAAAAATTCCGTTAGGAGGTACTGTCAATGCATACTGATATCACCTGCACCGCAGAAGAAGCTTTAAAGAAACTAAAAGACGGCAACGCCCGCTATCTGTCCGCAAGCAAAAGCGAGGGCGACATATCCTTGCCCCTCCGTGAAAAGACTTGTGCCAATGGGCAGCAGCCGTATGCTATCATCATTTCCTGTTCGGATTCGAGGGTGATACCCGAGAGCATTTTCAGCGCAGGTATAGGCGAGCTGTTTGTGATACGGCTGGCGGGAAATGTGATAGATAATCACCAGCTGGGAAGTATCGAGTACGCTGCGGAACATCTGGGCAGCCGCCTGATATTGGTTATGGGGCACAACCATTGCGGAGCGGTGGACGCGGCGATAAACCACGACCCCGAGGGCTATATAAAGTTCATCACCGACGAGATAGGAAAGGCTATCGGTGACGAGACCGACGATTATAAAGCCTGCTGCCTTAATGTGCGGCACAGCATGAAAATGATAGAAGAAAGTCTGGAGATACAGCAGGAGGAAGAACACGGACTGCGTGTATGCGGCGCGCTGTATCATTTAGAGGACGGCAGGGTAGAGTTTTTGCAATAAATACGAGTTGTAATAGGTAGTAATAAAAAATGATACGTGAGATAAAAAGACAAGACATCCCCGAATGTGTATCGGTCATAAAGACCGGCTTTATGACTGTTGCGGACGAGTTCGGCTTTACTGAGGAAAACGCCCCTCGGTTCACGGCATTCGCAACAGATGAACAACGGCTGAACTGGCAGTTTGATGAGGGCAGACCGATGTTTGTGTATGTCGGCAATGATGACAGCATAGTCGGATATGTTTCGCTGCACATCACCGATAACGGCGAATGTGAGCTGAACAACCTCTGCGTCCTGCCGGAGCATCGCCATAAGCTTATCGGCAATATGCTGTACGACCACGCTGTCAAGGCGGCGCGGCAGCATGGCTGCAAGGTCATGAATATAGGCATAGTCGAGGAAAATGTCCGCTTGCGGCGATGGTATGAAAAGCTGGGCGCGCGGCATATCGGGACAGAGAAATTCGATTTCTTTCCGTTTACCTGCGGGTATATGACGGCAGATCTGAGCATCAAGCCGATGAAGCACAAGCGCTTAGACCGCGATCTGTGGGGCTTTCAGCATTTCCCATACTATCAGATGAGGATTGACTGCGATATATATCACGGGTTTGCAAGCGTTATACGGCTCATAGACGGCGAGCCGCAATACTGGTCGTCTCCGATAGCGGGGAAATATCCCATATGCGGGGGCGGTATGCTGTGGTTACAGCTTATCCCTGATAATCAAAACCGCCTTATCACCGCGTCGTATCTGCCCGAGCCTAAAACGATTGATGGCAAGGAGTATCCTTATTCAGCCACGTCCTGGTATGCTGATGTTACCGAGGGGTGGAGTTACGGTGCAGACGGCGTTGCCGTGTATGTGGACAAGTATCTTGACGTTATTTTTACTCCGCAGGGAGATGTTATAAGGGACGACCGCGACGAGCTGGATGCGGCATACGAAGGCGGCATAATTACAAAAGCACAGTATGATTCCGCAATATCCGAATGTGAAAGCATTATAAATGAATTGTGCACAGATATCGACGGAACTGAACGTTGGTGCGCCGAAATACTAATGCTTGCACTGCAAAAGATAGAACAGGACGATGTCACTCTTAAAAAGGGACGCGGCATCACCGAATAAAAATCCCGCCTTAATTTGACCTGCGAAATAGAGTGATTGAACAATTCGCACATAAAATATATTGTATATGCACAGCATATATAGATTTCCGGGGAAATATCGTAAGGAGATAAAATGGAAGATAAATACATAATACTGAAAAAAGGTGAGGGGCGCAGTATGAAAGCCGGCGGCCCGTGGATATATGATAACGAGATAGCCGAAATATCCGATAGCGCCGACAACGGCGATATCGTCAGCGTGAGGGACTATAACGGCTACCCGTTGGGATGGGGCTTTGTCAACCGCAATTCCAAGCTGACGGTGCGTATGCTGTCGCGGGATAAGAACGCTGTCATAGACCATGACTTTTGGCGTATGCGAGTACAAAACGCATGGGAGTACCGCAAAAAGGTGACCGACACGTCCTCCTGCCGCGTAATTTTCGGCGAGGCGGATTTTCTGCCGGGGCTGGTGGTGGACAAGTTCTCGGATGTGCTGTGCGTGCAGTCATTGGCGTTGGGCATCGACCGTCACAAAACAGAAATAGTTGACATTCTGAAAGAGTTGATGCTTGCCGACGGAATAAAAATACGCGGAGTGTACGAGCGCAGCGACGCCAAGGTGCGCACCCTTGAGGGCATGGAGCGGATAAAGGGTTTTATCGGCGAAGAGTTTGACACCAAGGTTGAGATAATCGAAAACGGCGTGCGCTATTATGTTGATGTGCAGGACGGACAAAAGACAGGCTTTTTCCTCGACCAGAAGTATAACCGTGCCGCGATAGGCAGGCTGTGTGAAGGCGCGGAGGTGTTGGACTGCTTTACACATACAGGCTCGTTCGCGCTGAATGCGGCGGTGAACGGCGCAAAGCATGTTATCGCAGTGGATGCGTCGGAGCTTGCGACCGCGCAGGCGGCGGAAAACGCTGCATTGAACGGCGTATCGGACAGGGTAGAGGTGCTGACAGCCGATGTGTTTGAGCTGCTTCCTGAGTACGAGCGTCAGGGAAAGAAATTCGATGTTGTGATACTCGACCCGCCGGCGTTTACCAAATCGGCAAACTCGGTTAAGAAGGCCGTGCGCGGCTACCGTGAGATAAACCTGCGTGCGATGAAATTAGTGCGGGACGGCGGATTTCTCGCTACCTGCTCCTGTTCGCATTTTGTGGATTATGAGCTGTTCACCAAGACGATACATCAGGCGGCAAACAATGTTCACAAGCGTCTGCGGCAGATAGAATACCGCACACAAGCCCCCGACCACCCGATATTGTGGGCGGCTGACGACTCATATTATCTGAAATTTTATATTTTTCAGGTGTGTGATGAGCATTGAGTACATTTAACTAATTGAGCGACTATGCAGATAGGAGATGATTGTGATATGTTAGGACTTGTGCTAGAGGGCGGTGCGATGCGCGGTATGTTCACCGCGGGCGTGACCGATGTTATGCTGGAAAACGATATTGCCTTTGACGGGGCGGTGGGCGTCTCGGCGGGGGCGGTGTTCGGCTGTAATTATAAATCGCGCCAGCCGGGCAGAGTAATACGCTATAATACCGCTTACTGCAATGACAAGAGGTATTGCAGCCTTAGCTCGCTTATTAAAACAGGCGACCTGTACGGCGAGCAGTTCTGCTATCACGATATCCCCGAAAGGCTGGACATTTTCGATGTTGAGGCGTACAGGAGCAACCCTATGGCATTTTATGCCGTCTGCACCGATGTAGAAAGCGGAGAGGCGGTGTACAAGCAACTGTCAGACGGCAGCGGAGAGGATCTGCAATGGATGCGCGCGTCCGCGTCAATGCCGCTGGTATCGCGGATAGTAGAGTTAGAGGGTAAAAAGCTGCTGGACGGCGGGATAGCGGACAGCATACCGCTGCGCTTTTTCGAGGGTATAGGCTATAATCGCAACGTGCTGATACTAACCCGTCCTGCCGACTATGTAAAAGAAAAGAACATATTTTTGCCGATGATGAAAATTGCAATGCGCAAGTACCCGAAATTCATGGCTGCGGTGGCTGACCGTCATATAAGATATAACGAAACTCTTGACTACATACGTCAGCGGGAGCAAAGCGGGGAGACGTTTGTAATCCGCCCTGAAGCACCGCTGAATATCGGCTCGACCGAGCATGACCCCGACGAATTAAAGCGGGTGTACAGGTTGGGCAGAGACGTGGGGGAGAAGTGTCTGCCTGCGTTAAAGGAGTTTATAAAATCAAAAGATTGATATATTTATCGGTAAAAAATCTCCGTCCATGTGGGCGGAGATTTTTATGTTTATATGTTAGCGTCGTTTAATTTAAACGGATATGGCAATGTCGGCTTATGAAGAAAAATGCACCTTTTACAACATTATTGTAAATTGTTATATGCAGTTGCAACAAAACTGAGAAAAATAATTTATGTTTTTTCAACAAAATGCAAATATTCTATTGCAAAATTTTGCGGAAAATGTTATACTTCTATAGGATGGGGTACAAGGCGTATGTTTAAAAATAAAGGAATTTTTGATACGCAAAATTCTCATTTGATCGGTAGTTAAAATATCACGAAAGGAGCTGAGGCGGCATGAATAAAAATATCGGTAAAAATCTACCTAAATCCGTTGTATTTACTATTGCTATAATTGTTTCCGTTGCCGCGTTTGTAGGCATTGCCACATTTTTTATGATGCATGTGTATTCTCAGCTCACATCGGTAACAGAAGAATATGTTGAGGATATCACCGGAAAAAAGACCGTATATGTCAACGATCTTATCCAGCAGGATTTTAACCTGATGGAAAAGCTTGCGGATTCGCTGAATGACTATCAGAAGAAAGACTCGGATTACTTACACGAGGCGTTGGAAAGAATAATCGACATTAACGGATTCCTTAATTTTGCCGTAATAAAGCCGGACGGCACGATAATTTCACATCACGGTCCATCCGCTAACGTTTCTAACCGTGAATATTTTACTGTGTCAATTCAGGGCGAAAAGTTTTTCTCGGTGCCTATTTACAGTAATTCCGACCAAACGATGGTAAATGTTATATCCGTGCCTATATATAACGGCGAGGAAATAGTCGGCGTTGTTTCGGGTTTGCGCAGTGTGACATATTATACCGACGAGGTCAACCTTGCCGTTAGGGGCAAAGTAAATAACGCGAACGGCTATATAATCAACTCTTCCGGAGAGATAATCATCAGCGGCGAAGACGTGCTGCCGGACAACGTGATATCTCCTGATACCGATAGTTTTTTTGATTCGGCGTTTATGACTGCCGCAGGCAGCAAGGAGATATCCAGGATCACCGCCGAATTTTCCAAGAAAGAATCACACGGTACGATAAAAGCAAATATAAACAACAATGTATATATTGCGCACTATACCACTCTTTCCGCTAAGGATGATCTGCATTATGTTATTATATATGACGAGTCCGCCGTGTTCAGCGACCTGTTCGGATACATGGGCAGCAATATAATAATGTATGTCTTTTTCATTGGCGTAATAATCGTTATGGTGCTGGCATACTTTTTCACGATGCGAAAAAATATCCGTTCGCTCAGCAACGCAAATGAGATAATGAGTAAGATTGCGTACGAGGACCGCATCACGGGTTATAATACTTACAGCAAGTTTGAGGAAGAGGCAAACGAGCTGATGAAGCGCGGTTATGCTCGTTATTGCTTTGTAAGCTTTGATATAGATAAATTCAAGACGATAAACGATATGTTCGGCCATGAAGAGGGCAACCGCGTACTAAAGGTAGTTGCCGAGACGATAAACCGAAATATGCAGGATCGTGAGACCTTTGCGAGGGTCAACAGCGACAACTTCTTTATGCTCTTGGCGTATCAGGATGAGGCGGACATAACCGACCGCATCAAGAAGATAATATCCGCGATAAGCTATGAGTTTACTGATTTTGTCCCGGTGCTTTCGTTTGGTATATATAAGGTAATTGATAAGAATATGTCGATAATGCGTATGGGCGACTGCGCCGACGTTGCCCGTCGCACTGTAAAGTATACGGAAGAAAGCAGCTACGCATTCTATACCGCCGGTATGATGGACATAATACGAGAGGAAAAGGCGATAGAGAACGAAATGCAGGACGCTTTGGACTCCAACGAGTTTTCTGTATATCTCCAGCCGAAGTTCTCGTTATCCGGTCCGGCAAGACTTACCGGAGCGGAGGCGTTGGTGCGCTGGGTACGCAAGGGCAGTATAGTGCCCCCGGGTATGTTCATCCCGATATTTGAGAAAAACCGCTTTATTATAAAGCTTGATTATTATATTCTTGATCAGGTGTGTATGCGCATCAAAAAATGGGAGAGCGAGGGTATATCGGATATTTTGGTATCCGTTAATATGTCGCGTGTGCATCTGCGTGACCCCGAGTTCGTGGATAAGCTGCACAATATATGCAGAAGTCACGCGGTATCTCCTAATATGATAGAGATAGAAATAACCGAGAGCGCTGCGTACGATTCAATGGATGTATTGATAGACGTGGTAAGAGATCTCAAGGCGCGCGGCTTCCATATCTCGATAGACGACTTCGGCTCAGGCTATTCCTCGCTGAATATGCTGAAGGATCTGCCGGTGGATGTGCTGAAGATAGACCGTGTGTTCCTGACCGAGACCAACAACAAACGCGCAAACGAGATAATCGGACACGTTATCAAGATGGCGCGCGCGCTGGGTATGGAGACGATATGCGAAGGTATCGAGACCGACGAGCAGGCCCAGCTTCTGCGCTCGTTGGGCTGTGATATGGCGCAGGGCTTCTTCTTCGCGAGACCGATGCCGTGTGACGACTTTGAGCGTGTTATTGAAAGCAGCCGTAAGTCCGGCAAAGCGTAACGGTTTGATTTTACTTGGCAAGACAGACCTTTTGTATAAATAACTGTTTATTAAATAAAGATTAAATTCAAGTGAATATTTTTTTGAAAACCCCCTTGATTTTTATAATTATATGTGCTAGAATAGGGGTGAAGTAAACGATTACACAAGCGCGGCGCGTTTGTGAATAATAAGGCAGGAGAGATACATTATGAAGTATTCAGACGGATTTTGGCTGAACAAGCAGGGTTACGACGTAAACTATGCATCCGAGATATACGAGGTGCAGCCCGGCGAAAATTACATTAAGGTTTTTGCTACCGCTCAGTGGATAGGCAACAGAGGCCAGACCCTCGGCGGTCCCGTGTTAGAGGTTACATTTACCTCGACACTGGCAGATTCTATCAAGGTAACTGTCGAGCACTATAAGGGTGCGGCAAAGAAAGGACCGGAGTTCACCTTATACGAGGACAAGGATTTTAAGCCTGTTATCACCGAAAAGGAAGGATATTGGGAGCTGCTTTCCGGCAAGACCTCTGTCCGTATAGGTAAGGCAGGCACCGCATGGGATATCAAGTATTTCTATGAGGACAAGCTGCTTACCAAAGAGGGCTGGCGCACCACCTCTTACATAGAAGAGCATGAGTGGCTGGCTATCAATCATATGAAAGAGGCGCTTCGCGAGCGTTTTTACGCGCATATGCAGACGCCTGAGCGCGCAAGAATACGCGAGATGCTGAATATTTCGGTAGGTGAGAGCATTTACGGCTTTGGCGAGAAGTTCTCCACCTTCGTTAAAAACGGACAGACTGTTGATGTGTGGAACAACGACGGCGGCACCTGCTCTGAGCAGAGCTATAAGTCCATCCCGTTCTATGTGTCCTCCCGCAACTACGGCGTGTTTGTAAACCATCCCGAAAACGTCAACTTTGAGGTAGCAAGCGAGACTGTTTCTAAGGTCGCTTTCTCTGTACAGGGCGAAAGATTACAGTATTTCGTATTCGGCGGCAACACAATTGCCGATGTACTGGGCGTATATACCACCCTTACCGGCAAGCCCGCACTGCCCCCGGCATATACGTTCGGTCTGTGGCTGACCACCTCGTTCACCACTAATTATGACGAGGAGACGGTTTCCTACTTCATCGACGAGATGGAGCGCCGTGATATCCCGCTGGAGGTATTCCACTTTGACTGCTTCTGGATGAAGGAATTTAACTGGTGCGATTTCACTTGGGATAAGAGAATGTTCCCCGACCCCAAGGCGATGCTTACAAGACTAAAAGCAAAGAATATAGAGATATGCGTATGGGTCAACCCCTATATCGCTCAGCAGTCCTCGCTGTTTGACGAGGGTGCGGAAAAGGGCTATTTCATCAAGAACCCGGACGGCGGCGTATTCCAGTGCGACCTCTGGCAGCCCGGTATGGCGATAGTTGACTTTACCAACCCCGAGGCATATGCGTGGTATCAGAGCAAGCTGAAGGTGCTGTGCGAGATGGGCGTTGACGCGTTCAAGACCGACTTCGGCGAGAGAATACCCACCGATGTTGTATACTATGACGGCTCTGACCCGTACAAGATGCATAACTACTACACCTACCTCTACAACAAGTGTGTATTTGAGGTACTGGAAGAATATTACGGCAAAGACAAGGCGTGCCTGTTTGCTCGTTCCGCAACGGTGGGCGGTCAGCAGTTCCCGGTACACTGGGGCGGCGACTGCTTCAGCCAGTACGAATCCATGGCTGAGACACTGCGCGGTGGATTGTCGCTGTGCCTGTCCGGCTTCGGATTTTTCAGCCACGACATCTCCGGCTTTGAGGCTACCGGCTCTCCCGACCTGTACAAGAGATGGTCTGCGTTCGGTCTGATGTCATCGCATTCCAGACTGCACGGCAACAGCTCTTACAGAGTTCCGTGGAACTTTGATGAAGAATCCTGCGACGTGCTGCGTCACTTTACCAAGCTCAAGGGTCGCCTGATGCCGTACCTGTTCGCGAATGCGGTAAAGGCTCATGAAAAGGGTATACCGATGATGCGCGCAATGGTAATGGAATACAGCGACGACCCCGCCTGCCTGCCGCTTGACAGACAGTATATGTTCGGTGATAATCTGCTTATCGCTCCGGTATTTAATGAGGAAGGTACCGCTCAGTTCTACCTGCCCAAGGGCAAGTGGACCGATATCCAGACCGGCGAGGTGCTGGAGGGCAGTAACTGGTACACCAAGCAGTACGACTACTTCTCAATGGGTATGTACGCAAAGCCTAACTCGATAATCGCTTACGGTGACTTTAAGCGTAACTTCGCTTATGATTACGTCGATGGCGCAAAACTGGTTATCTATCAGCTTGAGGACGGCAACAGCACTCAGTGCAATATCTACGACAAAGACGGCAAGCTTGAGCTTACCGTGACGGCTGAGAGACACGGCGACACCATCACTGTTACTCATACCGCCACCGACAAGAAGTTCACTGTAGAAAGCGCAGAGGGACTGAAGGTAGTTATCTCATAAATTCATTGACAAAGGGGTCCTGTGAGAGGACCCCTTTATGTATTTTCGGAGGTGTTTTCATGATTGACGATAAGGAAAAGAAAACCGTTGACGAGCAGAACAAGGATGTAGCCGACAAGGAAGAAAAGATCTGGGATATGAAGCAGGACCTTGAGGATTATCTCGAAGAGCAGGGAATATACATAAGACAATAACGCGTATTTATATGACAGAATAAAGGGGGCAGAAAAATGATATACGCTACATCGGACCTTCACGGCTATCCGCTTGATAAATTTCAGGCTTTGCTGGATAAGGCGGGCTTTGGCGAAGAAGATTTTTTGTTTGTTTTGGGAGATGTTATCGACAGAGGGGCTGACGGAGTGACTTTGCTCAGATGGATGATGGAACAGCCTAACGTACAGCTGATACTCGGCAATCACGAGGCTATGATGTTAAACTCACGTTTCGTGTTTGACACAGTCACCGACGAGTCGATAAGTAGACTGAGGAGTTTTGAGCTGGACGCGTATTCCGCTTGGAAGCTGAACGGCGCAACACCCACGCTGGACGCGTTACGCGCTTTGGACAAAGAGCAGGTAGACGCAATCTTTGAATACCTGTCCGAAGCGCCCCTTTACGAAACAGTGACAGCGGGCGGCAGAGACTTTCTGCTGCTGCACAGCGGACTGCGAAATTTTGACAAGTATAGAAAGCTGACAGGATACCTCGATGATGACTTTTTATGGCACCGCCCCAACCTAACCGACCGATACTTCGATGATATTTTCTGCGTGTTCGGGCATACACCGACCCGATATTACGGAACGGAATACAAAGGCAGAGCGATAAAGACCGACACCTGGATAAACATCGACACCGGCTGCGGCCACGGTGATATGACGCCGATGGTGCTGAGATTGGACGATATGAAAGAGTTTTATGTTAATTCATAATCTTTTTCTTGAAGTTTTTTCTCTTGTGCTTTACGATGGCAAAAACAACTAAAGCGAAATCGGGAAGTGATATATTGCTGATAAAAATCGGAGATTTTGAATGTACGGAGGTTTGGGACGGTGTGTTTTATAAGGCTCTCTCAAACTATCCTAATATAACAAAATGGGAAATCAAAAACATTTTGGATTTTATAGAGTATGAGAAAACCCACGGGAGAGCGTGCAGTATCGAATGTGAAGACAAGGGCATTATAGATTGTATCGAAAATGCAATCCAAAATCCGAAAGAATATAAAAATGTTTCCCGTCCTAATCTTATTACCGAATGTACAGCCTGTCCTTACAGAAAAGGCTGTGAAACAAAGTTTGTATGTCATACCACATCGGTGGAAAACGCCATCAAAATTTTTAAATCGGGAAAGCTGCTTTCTGCTGTAAGGGCAAGGGGGATTCCTGCCGCTCAATTGACGACGGAAAGCAGAAACGCAGCGCATGATCCTGCAGATTTTTTCGAGTATATTATGTTTGCTTGGGGCAACTGTCAGGCGGGCGACAGACTTGTTATGGAACGCAAGCTCAATCGTTTTCCTAACGAAGATGACTTAAGTGCCGGCTTTACCCCGGGAATACGGTTTTATTTCAAATATGATGAAATTATTAAACATCCGAATGCCGTAATGGATGGCTTTTTACCGCTCAAAATAAAAGATGAATTAAATCTTTCGGAATGGGTATATGCTATTATTATTCCGACTGCACATAAATCTGAACTCGAATCGGCAATATCAAGTAACATGAAGCATAAGGTGATTTATGTTGAAAATGATTGCAAAGATATTTGGGATTGGTCAGAAAAAGTGTATAGTATAATCGAAAAGATAAACTAAAAAACACGACCCTACAAAAAAACTTTACAAGAAACAACAGCGTGCCTATGGCACGCTGTTATTATCATATCTTCTCCGCCGCCCTGTCCAACAGCAGCACAGCCTCGGTCTTTATCTCCCGTGACGCATATACTCCGATATTCGCATATTTCAGTGCCTTTTCTGCCGCTTCGGCAGCAGCGCGGTGGTTTCCCGCGGCCTCCTGCCGCTTTGCATCGGCTATGCCGCAGCGTGCGATAAGTGCCGCGGCCTCATCTGCAAAAGCACTTTCTTCCAAATCTTTTGCAAGCGTTTCACAGGTTATGTATTCTTCCGCAAGATATAGCCGCTTAGCCTCGATAAGCATATCCGCACCGTCGGGCACCGCCGTCTCGATATCTCCGATATCATCGTCCATAAGCTGACCGAACGGGATATCCAGCCGCTGCGCGAGATACTCCAACGTCTTTACGGAGGGGCAGGCGTTACCGCTTTCTATACGGCTGAGCATATTACGGGTGATGAAATCTCCCACCAACTCTGACTGGGTCATTTTCCGCTGAAGCCGCGCTTCTTTAATTCTTTTTCCGAGCAATACCGCGTTCATAGCCGCTCCTTTCAATGATTTATGAATACTGAAATTTACCGATTTACCGCAATCGGTAAATCACATTTACTTATACATTGATTTTAACAGAAACTGCTCTAAAAATCAAGTATAAATCCAATATAGTGATTTTTTCTCTGTTATGCACAAAATATTGACTTATTTAATGTACATACTGACGATTTTTTATTTTAGCGACGATAAATATTGACATTTATGAGAAAAGTGCTATAATTAAGGTAAATAAAAATTACAATTTGAAAGGAGAAAGCATGAAAGCGTTTTGGAAAAGAATTGCGGCACTGCTTACGGTGGTCGCGCTTGCGGCGTCTTTATGTACTGCCTGCCGTGAAGAAAAGAAAACTGACGATGTTTCACTTTCTCCCCGACAGGTGATAGAGCGGATTTTTACTCTCGCCGAGAATAAGGAATACGACTCGCTGGCATACTACTGCCGCAGCTTTTCGCCCTACAGTATGCAGCTGTATTTTGAGGATACCCGCACTGATTTCGAGATGAGTTGGACGGAAAGCTATTCTGATATAATGTATAAGCTGTTTGACAGCTATGTTACCTACACCCAGCTTACCGAACAGCTGGACTACGAGGGACGCACCGCGATAGTAAAGGGCACCTTCACCGCATTGGATATGGACAAATTCAACGAGATGACTGACTCGGACATAAACAACGGTTTGAAAACTGATTTTGAGGCACAGATGGAATACATAGACTCGGTGGTCGGTGACATGAGTCTGAAATCCGAGCCGTTTGATTTGGAGATAGAATTCAGATATACCGACGAAGAGTGGGTGTTATCCGATAAAAGCTTTTTGGTATTGCTGACATTAGGCTATTATAATTCATAAGGGGATGATATTATGGCAGAATGGTGGAACACGCTGGAGTTAGCGCAGCAGATATTTTACTGCATAGCTGTCCCGTCAACGCTTATCATAATTATTCAGGCAATACTGATAATGATAGGAATGGGCAGCGGGGGCGAAGGCATAAACTTTAGTGATACCTCCGGTCTTGACGGCGGATTAGATGTCGGCTTTGACGGCGGAGCGGGCGCGCACGGTGCGGCGGATTTGGATTTTGACATTTCCGACGGCAGCAACCCCGCGGATTTCGGCGCAATGCAGATATTCACGATGCAGGGAATAATGGCTTTTCTCTGCGTGTTCAGCTGGAGCGGTATCGTTTGTCTTTCTCTAAAGCTGCATATCGCGCTGGCGGTGATAATAGGGCTGGTGCTGGGTTTCCTTGCTATGCTTGGAGTAGCCAAGATAATACAGCTTACCGCACGCCTTGCCCAGAACGGTAATATAGATGTCAAAAAGCTGCTGGGCGAAAAGGGCAGCGTATATATCCCTATCCCGTCGGCAGGCGGAGGACAGGGTAAGGTGACGATAATCGCGGGCGAGCGGTTCGTTGAAATGTCGGCAGTCACCGACCAAGACATAACTATCCCCACCGGCGCACCGGTACGCGTGACAGATATACGCGGAGACGTGCTGGTGGTTGAAAAGGATACATAAGGAGGAAATCAAATGCAACCCGAGATCTTAATAGCAATTTGTGTGGTAGTGGTAATACTGTTTGCCCTTATTATGGGTATACTTTCCCGCTATCGCAAGTGTCCGTCGGATAAGATACTTGTTATCTACGGTAAGGTGGGCAGCGACCACAACGGTCAGGCACGCAGCGCAAAGTGTATACACGGCGGCGCGGCGTTCATACTGCCGATATTGCAGTCGTATCAGTTTATGGACTTGACCCCCATATCGCTGAACGTTGACCTGAAAAACGCGCTGTCTAAGCAGAATATCCGTGTGGATGTTCCGTCGAGATTTACCGTCGGTATTTCTACCGAGCCTACTATAATGCAGAATGCCGCAGAGCGTCTGCTCGGACTTAAGATGAACGAGATACAAGAGCTTGCTAAGGATATCATCCTCGGTCAGCTGCGTCTGGTTATCGCTACTATGGAGATAGAGGAAATCAACGCCGACCGTGACAAGTTCCTTGTGGCTGTTTCCAACAACGTGGAAATAGAGCTTAAGAAAATAGGTCTGCGCCTTATCAACGTAAACCTCACCGACATCAACGACGAGTCGGGATATATCGAAGCACTCGGTAAAGAGGCAGCAGCTAAGGCTATCAACGACGCGAAGAAATCCGTTGCAGAGAAGGACCGCGACGGTGAGATCGGTCAGGCTAACGCGCGCAGAGACCAGCGTATTCAGGTCGCAGCGGCTAACGCTACCGCTATCAAGGGTGAGAACGAGTCCAAGATAGAGATAGCACAGTCCGAGGCGTTAAGACGTGAGAGAGAAGCGGAATCCATGCGTATCGCTACCGCGGCAGAGGCTGTACAGGCGGCTAAGGCGATGGAAGAGGCTTACGTTGCACAGCAACAGGCTGAAAAGACCCGTGCCGATCTGGAAACCGCAACCCAGCAGGCGGACATCATCGTAAAGGCGAAGATCGCTAAAGAGCAGGCCGAGATCGAAGCAGAGGCGCGCGCAGAGGTTGCACGCCGTACCGCAAAGGGTGAGGCTGACGCGCTGTACGCTAAGATGGAGGCACAGGCAAAGGGTACTCAGGAGATACTCTCCAAGCAGGCGGCAGGTATGCATGAGCTTGTTATGGCAGCAGGCGGCGACGCTGACAAGGCTATCCGCCTTATCATAGCAAACAACATGGAAGAACTGATGAAGATCCAGGTAGACGCTATCAAGAACATCAAGATAGACAAGGTTACCGTATGGGACGGCGGCTCGGGCTCCGGCAAGGACGGCAAGACCGCTACTGCGGACTTTCTGAGCGGTATGCTTAAATCTATCCCGCCGATGGGCGAGATGTTTAATCAGGCAGGAATGGAACTGCCGAAGTTCTTAGGTGAAAAGACCGAAGAAGCTCCTCAGACATTAGATCAGTAAACACATAAAAGGCTGCCGCAGTGCGGAAGCCTTTTTCACATATTCTGTAAAATTCTTGCAAATCGGTTGACTTAATTCCTTGACTATGTTAAAATATATATAGATATTGTCTTGAGGAGGTGCTGCAATTGCCGGATATTTACAAGCACGGTTACGAAAATTTTAAAATAATGTCGGTGCTTTTCGTTGCTCAGATATTGCTGGGTGTGCTGCCGGCTGTTCTGTTGGCGATATTCATCTGCGCGGACTTATACAGCACCCCGCTGATAGGATATATATTCATTGCGATAATGGTTGCGGGTGCGGTTGCCAATATTATGATATCAAAGCGCTATAACGTGCTGCTCTCAGGTTTTCGCGGGGAAAAGTCGCTGATGCGCGCGATAAAAAAGCTGAAGAACGAAGATTACACTGTCTTTTCCAATCTTCCCATAAAATATAAGAAAAACCGCTCGGAGATAGATTTTTTGCTGGTTTGTCCCGACTATATATTGATAATCGAGGTCAAAAACCATTCCGGCAAGATATACGGCAAGCACAAGGACGACCAGTGGCTGCAAAAGAAGGTATACCGTGACGGCAAGACCACCGAGACATATATGCAGAACCCGCTAAAGCAGCTGCGCCGTCAGCGCGATATATTAAAGTGCATATTATCCGCCAACGGGCTTGACCGCTGGGTGGACACTATGCTGTATTTCAGCTCGCCGCAGGTAAAGCTTTATCTCGACTTGTTCGATAACGACAACGTATGCTCCAGTGAAAAAGAGTTACTGGAATTTCTCAGCACCTATAAATCCAAATCTCCCGCTACCAAGGAAGAACTGGAAAAGATAAACAACCTGTTTAAGGAAATGCACAACGCCTGAAGATACACAAATCCGGCTGTGTTGTGCCGCTTATAAAGAAAGTTATACTGTTTATCGGGGGAAACCTTTCTGTAGAAAGGTTTCCCCCGTGCCCCTTTCCAAAGACTTTTATTATGATTTTTCCCCTGATAGGGTATTACCCTATC
>JAFLRX010000019.1 GCA_022511265.1 Eubacterium sp.
AAGTTTTCGGGAGGGAGTATGAGGGAGACCCTTTTACAAAAGGGTCTCCCTCAATGATAAGCATATAACTTTTATATCAGCGGTATCACGCTTGCCGCTAGAGATACTGCCGTATATCCACGGCTAATCTTTCCTCGATGTTTATCAGCCGCTTTGCTATATCCTTTGACTTTTCATCAGCTGCCTTATACTGATTGAGATACCTGCCGAGCGACTTTACCCCCATATTGCAGCCGTCGGTCATAAGGTCGGCTATTTTTTCGTCCGACTCATCCATCGAGAGCATCACGTTGGTTTTCATCCACGACATCCCCTTTGCCATTGGGTCGGGTGCTTTGCCGTCGTCACGGTATTTGTCGAGCAGCTGCTGTATCTCAATATTCAGCTTTTGGTGCTGTGCCTTGCTCTCGCTCAGCAGCTTACGCAGATTGTCGTTTTTCACCTTGCCCTGCACGTTGTCTATCGACGCTACGCCCATCTGTACACCGGCGTCACATTCTCTCAACAGACGAATAGTATCTTGTTCTACCATGCTATCACTCCTTTTTAGTTTAACAATATTATAACCGCCCGGTCGTTTTTTATTACAGATTGACAAGTAAGAAAAATTGTGCTATACTTAACAAAATATTTACCTGAAAAAGGAGTTAATTATGAAAAAAGCATTATCTGTTTTTCTTGCTTTTGTTATTGCGATAACCGCGTCAGCTTGCTCGGACACAGAGCCCTCATCAACAGACAGCTCTTCCGACAGCGTAAGCAGCGCTATCGAAAGTACTGATGGCGAAAGCACCGATAACGAAAGCAGCGGCAGCCAAGACAGCGAAAACAGCGGTGATGTGTCAGACGATATCCCCGATGTTGAGGGCGGATTTAGCGTAAGCGGTACCAAGCTGCTGGACGCGAACTGCAACGAATTTGTTTTCAGAGGTATAAATCACGCACATACATGGTTTAAGGATCAGCTGGACGTTGCGCTGCCCGCTATCGCGGCAACCGGCGCAAACTCGGTGCGTATCGTTTTATCCGACGGCGGTCAGTGGACAAAGGACGGCGCGGCATCGGTAAAGAATATAATCCAAAAGTGCAAGGAAAATAAAATGATAGCCATTCTTGAGGTGCATGACGCGACCGGAATGGACGACACCGCATCGCTTAACATGGCGGCGGATTATTGGATAGAGCTTGCCGATGTGCTGGCAGGCACCGAGGCATACGTTATCGTAAACATTGCCAACGAGTGGTTCGGCTCTTGGAACAATCTTGAGGCGTGGCGTGACGCATACATTGACGTATTGCCCAAGCTGAGAGACGCGGGTATCAAGAACACGATACTGGTAGACAGCGCGGGCTGGGGACAGTGTGCTGACAGCGTGCTGAAATACGCGCCCGATATATTCAACGCCGACCCCGACGCGAACACGATGTTCTCCGTACACATGTACGGTGCCGCGGGCAAGAACGAGGCGACAATATCAAGGATAATCAACGGCGCGATAGATTTAGGCATCTGCCTGATAATCGGCGAGTTTGGCTATAACCACAGCGACGGCGACGTGGACGAGGCTTCGATAATGCGTATTTGCACCGAGACCGGCACAGGATATCTCGGCTGGTCCTGGAAAGGCAACGGCGGCGGTGTTGAGTACCTCGACCTTGCCATCACTTGGGACGGCATCATACTGTCCTCTGACTGGGGTGCTGTTCTGATAAAAGGCGAGAACGGTATCAAAGAAACATCAAAAATATGCTCGGTGTTCGAGTAATCTGCTTAGTAAACTTTTAATTCTGTCACATAAAACTACAAGGGAGACCGTATGGTCTCCCTTGTAGTTTTCATACTAAAAGTTTTTGAAGGTTTTAGGAAACTTTTTTCAAAAAGTTTCCTAAGTCTATTACAGCTTACTGTCGCAGTATTCGCACTCTAACGCAGAGCCTGCTTGGATAAAGCTCTGCGGCAGATACGGCTCGGTGTTGGTTATGCACTTAGGGTTTGCGCATTTCTTGCCATCGGGCAAGCTGCCCTTCAGCAGCGGCTCGGAATGTATCTTGCCCTCCAGCACGCAGATAATAAGTGCCATACGCACGAACACGCCGTAGTTTGCCTGCTTGAAGTACAGCGCGCGCGGGTCGCCGTCAACCTCGGACGCTATCTCGTCCACCCTAGGCAGCGGGTGAAGCACTATCATATCCTGACGCGCCTTTGACATCTTTTCCGCGTCTAAAACAAACACGTCCTTCTGACGCTCGTACTCTTCCATGCTGGCAAAGCGTTCGCGCTGGATGCGGGTCATATACAGCATATCGAGGTCTTCTATCGCGTCCTCTATCGAGAATACCTCACGGAACTTGCAGCCGCGCTCGGTAATAATATCCTTGATGTAATCCGGCAGCCGCAGCTCTTTGGTAGATATCAGCACAAACTCGTTATTCTCATAGCAGGACAGCGCCTTTAACAGAGAATGTACGGTACGTCCGTTTATCAGGTCGCCGCAGACGCCTATCTTGAGGTTGTCCAGTCTGCCCTTTTCCATTTTCAGCGTCAGCATATCGGTAAGGGTCTGGGTCGGGTGGAGGTGTCCGCCGTCACCTGCGTTTATCACGGGGCAGCCCGCGGTGAGTGCCGCCGCCTTTGCGCTGCCCTCCATGGGGTTGCGGATAACGAGGATATCAGCGTAGTTGCTGACTACCTTTGTGGTGTCCTTTAGGTTCTCTCCCTTTGCCACGGAGGACACCGACGGATTGTCAAAGCCTATCAGCCCGCCGCCCAGCCGCAGCATGGCGGTCTGAAAGCTCATCTGGGTACGGGTGGACGGCTCGTAAAACAGCGTCGCCATTATCTTACCGCTGCACCTTTGGGAATACGCGGCGGGATTTTTTACTATATCCTGCGCCAGTCTTACTATTGCGTCCCAGTCGTCTCTCTTATAATCATCAAGGTCGATAAGATGTTCAAGTCTTTCCATTATCCTTGACCTCCGTCTCTTTCTTTGTTATCTCAGCTGTCGCCTGTCCCTCTTTAATACCCTCGGTGCTTTCCTCCGGCATAAAGATTATCTTTATCGTCTTTAAGATAAGCATTATATCCTGCGCAAACGAATATTTTTCGATATACATTAAGTCCAGCTTTAGCTTGTCATACGGTGTGGTGTTGTATTTTCCCACCACCTGCGCGTTGCCGGTAAGTCCCGCCTTTACCTTCAGGCGGAAGGAAAACTCCGGCATTTCCTTTTCGTACTGGGCGTGTATCTCGGGTCGCTCAGGTCGCGGACCTACCACCGACATATCGCCCTTGAAGATGTTGAACAGCTGCGGCAGCTCGTCAAAACGTATCTTGCGGATGATCTTACCGACAGGGGTGATACGCTTGTCCTTTGCGCTGGCAAGGCGGGCTACGCCGTCGCTTTCGGCATTTACCACCATGCTGCGGAATTTCAGCAGCTTGAACTCTTTTTTATCTATCGTATAGCGCGTCTGCTTATACAGTATCGGACCGCCGTCATACAGCTTGATAGCCAGCGCGGTTATTATCATAAACGGCGCGGCTATCACTATGCCGATACTTGACATTATGATGTCGGACAGCCGCTTTATCGCGCGCTTTTCTATGCCGAGACCGTCATTTTTCGAGGTTATCAGCGGGGTGTCGAACAGCTCGTTATTGTCCGAGCCGCGCACGATGATATCCGATATTTTCGGCACAAGATATGTGCGTATCGAATGTTTGAAGCAGTATTTAAGTATATCGTTTCTTATATCGTTGGGGGTGTCGCATATCACCACCGCGTCAAATTCTTCCAGTCTGCCTGTGATATAATCAAACCCCATCGAGACGTTTATCATCTCGGAAACAAGATATTTGTCCGAGCGGCGGCTCATTTTCTCCGCCAGCATCATCGCGGGGTGCTCGTTTCCGTACAGCATCACGACGTTTTTCGCGGGGTAAAGGTTGCGTATAATCGCGCCGCTGACCAGCGCCCAGATGACTATCACCGCGCTCTGATACAGCATACCGATAAACATCGGTCCTATCTCCAGCATCTGCCGCGCGATAAGACTTATCTGAAAATACGCGACCACGTTGGTACAAAATGTCGCCAATATCTGCGAGACGATAATGTCCGCCGTTTTCAGCGTGCCGACCTTAAGTCCGCGGTATATTTTTGAAAATACCCATAATATCGCCATATACAGGCCGAACAGCACCCAGTTGCCCTTGGCAAAAAAGCTGTTCTGCATCTGAGCGTTGTAAAAGTTTATCCAAATGATGCCGAACGCGGAAGTAAGCCAGGTCAGCAGCACCAAAGAATCTATAAAAAGCGCGACGCGCTTGTATTTTTCTTTATCTCTGTTCAAGCGTCAAACCTCCCGATGATGTTCCGTCCTGAAATCCCTAATTAAAATAAGTATACCATATTTCCCGACAATAATCAAGCGTTTATGATAGGCTTTTAGCCTTTCCGCCGAAAAACCGCGTTTTTTTGTATGGCATATACTTCCCTGCCCGGTCATATTATTTTGTAAAGGACAAGCGGACTGCACAAAGAAAGGATGTATCATAATGGAATTTATCACTAACGGACTTACCGCGGAGGAATTTATAAAGCAGCGCAACGGCTTTTATCAGCCGGGTATAGACAGCTCGGAGCTGTCTGAAAACATTACGGACGAGGAGGATCCCGACGACACGATAGAAATTCCAACGATACAGCCGGTAAAACGCAGCGCAAGGCGGCATATAAATGCAGCGATGCCGCTGCTGACGATAGCCGCATTGATATGTACGGCGGTAGGTTTTTTGCTGTATGGCAGCTTTTTCGGCACACTTCCGCAGGAGAATGTGGACGCGTATCTGCGGCTGCGGGTGGAGGGCGGATTTTTCGCTAACGCCAGTGCATCCTTTTTCGGCGCGCTGGCA
This sequence comes from Eubacterium sp., assembly GCA_022511265.1. Taxonomy (GTDB): domain Bacteria; phylum Bacillota; class Clostridia; order Oscillospirales; family Ruminococcaceae; genus Ruminiclostridium_E. Next base: position 4,919 of record JAFLRX010000019.1, read on the forward strand.
TGGGCGGCAGTGCCGTTTTTCACCGGGTTTTGCGCGGTGGGTCATCCCGTAACGCTGCTTACATTGCCGATAAAGGGCATTGGGATAGGCATGGCGGCGGCGTACTTTATCAACGGCTTCGGCGCGAACGGCGCGGCGGCGATAGCGATACTGCTCGCCCCATCGGCGGCGCTGGGGACATTGATAACCGCATATCAATGCAAGATCTCGCTGTCCGCGTCCTCGCGGCTGTTTTCCTACATAACAGGCAGGTATAACGACGCGCGGCCGTCGGTGTATTACGGGCAGTATATCAGCCGCTCGGTGTTCTGCGCGTTCTGCTGCCTCGGAGTTGGCATAATCGACGCATTGATATCGGTGCTGTGCGGCGGGATGTTTGTTATAGAGTAAATGATAAAAAAATCCCCCTGAACGGTTGTTGCCGTTCAGGGGAATTTTTTATTGTTTATTTCGCCCCAACATCAACCGATTTACATCTTTACAAATCATCCAAAATATGATAAAATAAAAAAAGAGTATGTCCTGCGGCAGAAAGCCGCACATATGTGTTAAAAATTACGGCGGATCGCCGCCTATACTTTAAGATATAAGGACTTTTCGGATGAAGATAAATCAGTTAAAAGCGGGCTCGGTGCTCTCTTATCTGTCGCTGTTTTTAGGGACGGTGGTATCGCTGGTCTACACGCCGATAATGATAGAGCGGCTTGGGACTAGTGAGTACGGCGTATATTCGCTGGTGCTGCCGGTGGTGTCCTATCTGAATTTGTTCACTTTCGGACTTGGCAGCGCGTATACGAGATTTTACACAAGATATAAAGAGTCCAACGACCGTTACGGCATGGCAAAGCTGAACGGTATGTTCATCATAATATACACTGTCCTCGGCACGCTTGTTGCCGTGGTGGGCTGTATCATCGCGGGCTATCCGCGTATAGCGTTCGGCAGCGAGCTGACGCAGGAAGAGCTGGACATCGCGGTGCGGCTGATGTATATTATGACCTTTACCGCCGCTGTCAATTTCCCGGTCAGCGTGTTTGAATCGAATATAATGGTAAACGAGCGGTATGTGTTTTTAAAGCTGATGGCGTTTGCCAAGTCGGTTATCAATCCGCTGCTGATAATCCCCATGCTGATGATAGGTATGCGCTCTGAGGCGATAGCGTACATGAGCCTTGCCTTTGCGATAGTCAGCGGTGTGCTGGAAATATATTACTGCTTTGCCAAGCTGAAGATGAAGATAAACTTCTCGGCGTTCGATTTCCGTCTGCTGAGAGAGATGACGAGGTTTACCGGCTGGGTGTTCATCGGCATTGTCGTAGACCAACTGAACTGGAACGTTGATAAGATACTTCTCGGTCATATCCGCGGCTCGGAAAGCGTCGCGATATACAATATAGCCTCTCAGCTCAATATTTACTATATGTCGATGGCGACTACGTTCTCAGCAATATTTACCCCGCGTGTGCATCAGATGGTAGTAAATAATGAGCCTAACAAAAAGATAAGCGACCTGTTCATACGGGTGGGACGTTTTCAGTTTGTCGTACTGATAATGGTACTGCTGGGCTTTGTCGCGGTGGGTTATCCGTTTGTGATATTCTGGGTAGGCGAGCAAAACACAGCCGCGTTTGTTATCGCGCTGCTGCTGTTTATACCGACGATACTGCCCAGTATACAAAACCTCGGCATAGAGATACAGCGCGCGAAAAATATGCACCACTTCCGCTCGGTCACTTATCTTATCGTGTCTGTAGTGAATATCCTGCTCAGCATACCGCTGTGTATGGCGTTCGGCGAGATAGGCGTTGCTATCGGTACGGCGATACCCGTGTTTGTCGGCAACGGACTGCTGATGAACTGGTATTACAATAAATATATCGGGCTGGATATCCCGCGCTTTTGGCGGCGTATCGGCGCATTGCTGCCGTCTATGATGATACCTGCGGCTGTCGCGCTGATAATAGGAATATTCGTACCGATAACCAGCCTGTGGATGATGGTGCTGTTCGGCGCGATATTTGTGGCGGTGTACGTGGTATTTGTATGGAATGCCGGATTGACGCCGAGAGAAAAAGAGATAGTCACCACCCCGATGAAAAAGATGATAGGCAGATTGCTGGAAAAAATTCTGGGATAGCCTTTGTAAAGGAGAATGACGTTTGTTTCTGGTAAAGATAAAAAGCTTTTTCACCCGCCTTGTAGAGGGCAGCATAAAGCGAATGTTTATCAATATGAAATGCATACATGAGGAGACGGGCAAGAACCGATTTATCATGTTCTTTGATATATTGTGGTGCGCGGTGCGGTACTCGGTGGGACATCTTGACTACCGTGTGCTGGGCTTTGCGCTGATAAAGGGCAAGGACCGCAAGACCTTTCTCACAATGAACCACAACCTGACGGTGGCGAACAAGCTCAACGACAAGAGCCTGTTCTACATACTCAACGACAAGACTGAGTTTGACCGCCGCTACAGCGAATATCTCGGACGCGGGTTTATCGACTTGCATAAAGAGGATGCGCAGGCGCTCGCAAAGTTCTGCGAGGGTAAAAAGACAATATTCGCAAAGTCTACCGAGGACTTCGGCGGGGCGGGTATGTCAAGGGAGATAATTGCCCCCGATACCGATTTTAACGCGCTTTATGAAAAACTCTGCAAAAACGGGCAATATCTTGTCGAGGACGAGATAATCCAGCATGAGAGAATGAGTGAGATGTGTCCCGCGTCGGTCAATACTGTAAGAATAGCGACGATAAATTATAAGGATGAAGTACATTTTCTGTATGCGCTGCTGCGCGTCGGCAACGGCGTAAACTGCGTTGATAACATATGCAGCGGCGGTATGTACGTCATTATCGGCGACGACGGCGTGATACGCAAGAACGCATACTGCAACGACGATTTCCGCTATTATGAGGCACACCCCGTGACCGGCGTGAAATTTGCCGGCTTTGAGATACCTTATTTTAACGAGGCGGTGGAGATGTGCAAAAAGGCCGCCACTGTTACGCCGGGCATAGGCTATGTCGGCTGGGATGTGGCTATTACACAGACCGGACCGGTGCTGGTAGAGGGCAACACAATGCCCAGCTATGCGCTGTGCCAGAATCATTTGCAGATAGACGGCGGTAAGGGCATTCTGCCGAAATACGAGGCGATACTCGGCAAGGAATTTTTCAAGTAAGAGGAAACTGATTTGAGAAGAAAAGACAGAGAGGTGACCGACCCCTCGAAAATTGAGGATATAATCAGCCGCTGCACCTGCTGCAGGATTGGATTTAACGATGGCGGAGAGGTATATATTGTCCCGTTGAACTTCGGATATACGGCAAAAGACAACACTTATACGTTCTACTTTCACGGCGCAAAAGAGGGAAGAAAGGCGGAACTGATAAATAGCAGCCCGCACGTCGGTTTTGAGATGGACACCGATGCCGCGGTATACTCTTTGGGCGAACCCGATGTCGCCTGTAAGTATACCGCCCGTTTTCAAAGCATTATCGGCAACGGCGTTATCAGTACGGTATCCGATACCGACGAAAAGCTGCTGGGACTTTCACTGATTATGGAGCACAGCGCGGGCAAGCGTGAATGGAAATTTGACGAGAAGATGCTCAACGCAGTCGCCGTTTTCAAGCTGGAGGTTACAAAGCTGAGCTGTAAAGAGCATGAATAATATATTTCTGATATTTTCATTGCTTGAAATAAATAGAAATATGCCGGAGAAAAGAGAATGAGGACATACGAGAACAGCTTGCCTGAGGGCTATCATCAAATAAAGATAATCAGCCCGTCCACAGATAGGAAAGACAGCATTGTTAAAATGTTCTGCATATTTACACCTAGCTTGCTGTTGCTTGTTTTGGGGTTTTTATTTGTAAATGTTTCTGCCGTACAGTATCTGACTTTGCTGATGTTGATACCGCTGCTTCCGCTTTATATTATACTTCATGAGCTTATTCACGGTATCGTTTATCTTATCCTTACAGGTCACGGATTTAAGCTTGGGCGAAGTAAAGACGGGTTTTACTGTATCTTACCTCAACTGTATATTTATGTGAAAACTCAGCTGCTTGGCGCAGCCGCGCCGTTTGTTGTTTTTACAATAACGCTGCTGTCGGGGTGTGTGATTGCCATTGTAAACCAAAGCTGCCTGTTTATGATTTTGTCATTCCTGTTAGCGTTTCACTTTTTTGCGTGCAGGGGCGATATATACCTGATAAAAGAGCTGCTAAAGTTGAAAGGCGCGGGAAAGCTGTTGGTTATTGAGGACGAAAACGGAGACAATGCGGTATTCGGTCTTAATTGATATGCGTAACATTTTATCGTAACAAAACAGAGGATTTTACAGGAATGAAAACCTACGGAGGTAACGGTATGTCAGAGAAGAACGCGTTAGTGGTAATCGACATGCAAAACGATTATTTATGGGATAAGAGAAAGGCAAAGTTTTCTTACGATACAGAGAGCCTTGTAAATTCCGTGAATAAAGCGATTGCGGGTTACCGTAAGGACGGATATGATATTATTTACGTCGCGCAGGTGTTTCCTAATATTATAACCAATAAGTGGTTTATAGGCTTTTCCATAAAAGGTACGGAAGGCGCAAAGCTGTACAGCGGGCTGGATGTGGTATCGGATTTATATTTTGAGAAAAATCTGTCTGACTCATATTCTTCAAAATCGTTCCGCGAGCATATGGAAAAACAAAAATATGCGGAAATCGTGCTGTGCGGACTGGACGAGTGCGGCTGTGTCGGAGCCACCGCAAAGGGTGCGGCTGACACAGGGGCAAAGGTTTTCATGCTGGAAAACAGCATCGGCAGCCGTTTCCCGAAAGAAAAAGTACGCAAGATGAGGGACAGCCTTGCGGCGTTGGGCGTCAGGTACATAAAGCTGTGATTGACGCATATCGGAAAAAGAGAAAAATATATATCTTCGGTGAAAAAACACTTGTAACTTTTCCCGAAATATGGTATACTTAAATTTGTGTAGATACAACATGTAAAAAGAGAGTAAAATCCGGCACATGAAAACCCGCCGGTGGAAGGAATGATACATTTATGGCTAAGATAGCGGTGCTGGGACACGGAGTGGTAGGCTCCGGCACGGTAGAGGTGCTGCTGAAAAGCAAGCAGTCCCTTGAGAAGAAAGCGGGACAGGAGCTTGAAGTAAAATATATACTTGATTTACGAGATTTCCCCGACAGTCCGTATAAGGATAAGTTTGTAAAGAACTTTGACGTTATCTTAAACGACCCCGAAGTAAAGGTGGTCGTAGAGGTGATAGGCGGTATAAATCCGTCTTATGAATACGTTAAGTCCTCGCTGCTGGCAGGGAAGAGCGTCGTCACCTCCAACAAAGAGCTGGTTGCGGTAAAGGGTGCAGAGCTGCTGAAGATAGCGCATGAAAACAACGTCAACTTCTTTTTCGAGGCAAGCGTCGGCGGCGGCATACCGATAATAAGACCGCTGCACCAGTGCCTGTCCGCGGATAAGATAATCGGCATCGCCGGAATACTTAACGGCACCACAAACTATATACTTACCAAGATGATACGCGACAATATGGCGTTCGGCGATGCGCTGGCAATTGCGCAGAAGCTGGGATATGCCGAGCGCGACCCCTCCGCCGATATTGAGGGCGCGGACGCCTGCCGCAAGATATGCATACTCGCGTCGCTGGCGTTCGGCAAGCATGTATATCCCGAGAGCGTGCATACCGAGGGTATAACCAAGGTTACTGCCGAGGATGTTGAGTATTGCGAGAACTTCGGCGGCTCGATAAAGCTGATAGGCTGGGCACAAAGACAGGACAACGGCAAGATAGCGATAATGGTCTGCCCCGCGTTTATCCGTGAGGAGAGCCAGCTGGCAGGGGTAAACGATGTGTTCAACGCGATACTGGTATGCGGCGACACCACGGGAGACGTTGTATTCTACGGCAAGGGTGCGGGCAAGCTGCCCACTGCCAGCGCGGTAGTAGCGGACGTAGTGATAGCGGCAAAGCTGAACTCTTCCAGCAATACCCTTTACTGGGAGGACAGCGAGAACCAGGACTTTGTGGAAAAGAAGGAAAACATCGTCTGCGGGCATTATATCAGGCTTTCGGGTGTGACTAAGGCACAGGCAGAGCAGGTGTTCGGCAGCGTAAAGTACCTTGTCAGGGCAAACGCGCCGGAGGGCGAGATAGCTTTCACCACCGAGCCGATCTCCGAAAAAGAATGTGCTGACAAGCTGGAACAGCTCGGCGGCGAGCTGATGGGCAACATTCGTATACTCGACTATTGATTCCGATAGGATAAAATAATATAACATATCTGCTTTATGCGGGAAAGGACAAAATTATGGAACAGCCCAAATACAAGCGTGTTTTGCTGAAGCTGAGCGGTGAGGCTCTCGCCGGAGATAACAAGGTGGGGATTGATTTCGCCACCGTGACCGATATCTGCCAATCTATCAAAAAGTGTCATGATGTAGGCACCCAGATAGGTATCGTGGTAGGCGGCGGCAACTATTGGAGAGGCCGCTCGAGCGGTACTATGGACAGAGTAAGAGCCGACCATATCGGCATGCTGGCGACAACAATGAACGCGTTAGCCGTTGCCGACGTGCTGGAGGGGCTGGGCTGTGAGGTAAGAGTACAGACCGCCATAGAGATGAAACAGATAGCCGAGCCGTACATCCGTCAAAAGGCACTGCGCCACTTTGAAAAGGGTAGGATAGTGATATTCGGCTGCGGAACGGGCAGTCCGTTCTTCTCCACCGACAGCGCCGCCGCGCTGAGAGCCGCCGAGATAAACGCGGACATACTGCTCAAGGCGACAATGGTGGACGGCGTATATGATAAAGACCCGCACAAGTATGCCGACGCGGTCAAGTACGACGAGCTGACGCTGAGAGAGGTGCTGGCAGGCGGACTTAAGGTAATGGACAGCGCCGCCGCCGCAATGTGCAACGATAACAACACGCCGATACTGGTATTTGACCTCAGCCGCCCCGACAATATTTTTGACGCGGTAATGGGCAAGAAGGTCGGAACGGTAGTTAGCTAATTCGGAATTATGAATTCGGAATTGCGGACAAACTTGACGTAAATTTATCAAGTTGTTCCCCGCCATGCTTAGGTGTAATTATTTTGGAAATTTTTCGGGTGAAGCCCGTTACTTAATTTATGATTGAAAGGAAAAGGAACTATGAAGGCTACCATCAACACTGCTAAGGAAAAAATGGAAAAGAGCGTTGCGTCTCTTGAAAACGAACTCTCAACAATACGCGCGGGACGCGCAAACCCCTCGGTGCTTAACAAGGTGACCGTGGACTATTACGGAGTACCCACCCAAATCAACGCTATGGCGGCGGTTGCCGTTGCGGAGGCAAGAATACTGGTCATCACTCCGTGGGACGCGTCCACGCTTAAGGATATAGAAAAGGCGATACTCGCGAGCGATATCGGCATCACCCCCACCAACGACGGCAAGGCTATCCGCATAGCTTTCCCGCAGCTGACCGAGGAGAGAAGAAAAGAGCTGGTAAAGCAGGTAAAGAAGATGGGCGAGGATTCTAAGGTGGCACTGAGAAACATCCGCCGCGACTCTCTTGACAAGCTCAAGAATATGAAGAAGAACTCCGAGATAACCGAGGACGATATGAAGGACGCTGAAAAGCAGATGCAGAACCTGACTGACAAGTACTGCGAGAAGATAGACGCAGTGTCCGCGGCTAAAGAAAAAGAGATAATGACCGTTTAAGCCTTGAATAAGAACGAACTGATAGGCACTCCGCCCGCGCATGTCGGCATAATTATGGACGGCAACGGCAGATGGGCGAAAAAGCGCGGTCTGCCGCGCACCGCGGGACATTCGCGCGGGGCAAAGGTGTTCAAGAGGATAGTAGAGGACCTGCGCAGTCTGGGCGTAAAGTATACCACCTTCTACGCGTTTTCCACCGAGAACTGGAAACGTCCCGAAGAAGAGGTAAATATGCTGATGAAGCTGCTGGATAGCTATCTTGACGATATCCGCAGCATGGCGCAGAAGAACACCCGCATAATTTTCGCGGGGGACAAGGCTGCGTTTTCACCCAAGATGGCGGCAAAGATGAAGGAGATAGAAGAGATCTCCGAAAACAACGACGGGCTGTATGTCTGCATTGCGCTGAATTACGGCGGCAGGGCAGAGATAGTCCATGCGGCAAAGCTGCTGGCGAAAGAGTTCGGCGATAACATTGACGCCGCCGGAGAGGACGACTTTGACCGGCTGCTGTATACGTCGTGCATGCCATCGGCAGATCTGATAATCCGCACCGGCGGAGAGCAGAGGCTTTCAAATTTTCTTATCTGGCAGTCGGCGTATGCCGAACTGTATTTTACCGATAAGCTGTGGCCGGATTTTTCCAAGGACGACCTTATCACGGCGTTTAACTGGTACTCACAGAGAGACAGACGTTTCGGCGGGGTCTGATAATAACGGCAAGGAAGGACAATTATGGCAACAAGGATAATTTCCGCGGCGATAGCTATCCCTGTGGGAATACTTATCATCGCGCTCAACAATGAAATAATATATTATATTGCCATGGCGATTTTTTCCATTGCCGCGGTGTACGAGCTGCTGGTCGCTACCAAGTATCTCAAAAATCACACCATATCGGCACTCAGTCTTATATTCACCGCGATAACTCCGTTTTGCTTTTGGCTGAAGGAACTGAAGCAAAACATAAGAATGATATATTTCGTATTTTTGATAGCGCTGTTTGTCGTTATGCTGTTCAAGCATGAAAAGACGCGGTTCGAGCAGGTCGCGCTGACGGCGGCGATATCCATCGCCATACCGCTGGCGTTAAGCTCTATAGCGTTTATCAGGACAGTGTTCCCGGAGCATGCGATATTCCTGATAGTGTACACGATGATAAGCGTCTGGATAGGAGACGCGGGCGCGTACTTTGTCGGCACACTATGCGGCAAGCATAAGATGTGCCCCAAGATAAGCCCCAAAAAGACCTGGGAGGGCTTTGTCGGAGGGTTGGTCACCTCGGCGGTGTTCGCGGTGATAATGTGCTTTGCCTATGAGCTTATCGACAGCATGATAAACAACGGTCAGCACACCTTTACCGTAAACTGGCTGTACCTTACCGCGTTGGCGGTAGGTATATCGGTGTTGGGCGTGGTGGGCGACCTTACCGCCTCGCTGGTAAAGAGAGAATGCTCGGTAAAGGATTTCGGAAATTTCCTGCCGGGACACGGCGGAATTTTGGACAGATTTGACAGCGTACTGATGGCGGCGCCGTTCGCCTATCTGATGTATCAGCTGTATTTCCCGATAACACCCATAGCATAAAGATGACACAAGATGCCGGGAGCTTTCTCGGCATTGTTTGATTATATATTGACTGTTTAATATAAAAAATATTTGATATAAGAGGTAAAAATGATTGATAACATCGTACTGCTGGGCAGCACAGGCTCGATAGGTACCCAGACGCTGGACGTCTGCGAAAAGCATAACATACGCCCGCTGGCGCTCAGCGGCAACAGCAACGTCAAGCTGCTGGAGCAGCAGGCGAGAAAATTTAAACCCGACACCGTCTGCATAGCTGATGGTACGCTGTACGGCGACCTAAAGCAGCGGCTGGCAGACACCGACGTAACAGTCACCGCAGGGCGAGACGCGCTGTGCGAGCTTGCCGCGCGAGAGTGCGACACGGTGGTAAACGCGATAGTCGGCTTTGCGGGGCTGTACCCCACGGTGGCGGCACTGACGGCGGGGCGCACGCTCGCGCTGGCGAACAAGGAGAGCCTTGTCGCAGGCGGTGATCTGGTCACAGGGCTTGCCCGCGAAAAAGGGAAAATAATCCCGATAGACAGCGAACATTCCGCTATATTTCAGTGCTTGATGGGCAACGAGGACAATAAAATAAAAAAGATACTGCTTACCGTGTCAGGCGGTCCGTTTTACGGATACACCTACGACCGCCTTAAGAAAGTAACGGTCGAGGACGCGCTGAGACACCCAACCTGGAGCATGGGACGAAAAATCACCATAGACAGCGCTACACTTATGAACAAGGGACTGGAGCTTATCGAGGCGGTGCGTCTGTTTGACGTTACGCCGCGGCAGATAGAGGTGGTGGTGCATCGGCAGAGTATTTTACATTCCGCGGTAGAGTATGAGGACGGCAGCGTGATAGGGCAGATGGGTGTTGCGGATATGCGCATACCGATACAGTTCGCGCTGACCTATCCCAAAAGATACGAGACCCCGACCAAGGGACTGTCACTGTTTGAGGTCGGTACGCTGACCTTTGAGCAGGCGGACGACAGCGTGTTCTTATGCCTTGCGGCGGCAAAGCGCGCGGTAGCCGCGGGCGGCACTGCCTGCGCGGCGATAAACGGCGCTAACGAGGCGGCGACAGGTCTGTTTTTGGAGGGCAAACTGCCGTTTTACCGTATAGGCGAGCTTGTTCGGGACACACTGGATAATGTAGGATATGACAGCACCACAACGCTGGACACTATTGAGGCTGCTGACACAGCGGCAAGAGAGTATGTAATAACACACGCATAACATCACGGAGGTAAACCTTTGGGCATAGTTGATATAATTATCGGAATTGTACTTTTCTTTCTTATTATACTGATACACGAATTCGGACATTTTGCCGTTGCTAAGCTGTGCAAAATGAAGGTCAGAGAATTTGCGATAGGCATGGGTCCGCGCATACTGAAAAAGCGTGTGGGCGAAACCCTGTACTGCCTGAAGGCATTGCCGATAGGCGGCTCGGTCTCGCTGGACGAGGACGTGGAAAACGACGACCCGCGCAGCTTTCGCAACCGTCCGGTATGGATGAGGATGCTGGTCATCGCGGCGGGCGCGTTCATGAATTTTGTGCTGGGTTTTATCTTCTGTGTTATTTATATCCTCATCTCAAAGAATATCGCCACCAACACCGTCAGCGGGTTTTATGCCGGCTCGGTCAGCTCGGCGCAGCTGCAGCGCGGCGATATTATCAAAGAGATAAACGGTATGAGCATATACACCACGATGGATATATCCTTTCAGCTGTCAAATTCCGTGTCAAGAGATCAGGGCGCGCAGTATTACAGCTATGATTTCGTGGTGGAAAGAGACGGCGAAACGGTACAGCTGCACGATGTAAAATTCGCATCCCGCGCCTACGCGCAGATGATAGCGGATTATACTGTGCTTGTAGGCGAGGAGACCGGATACGCGGGGCTTATCACTGAGTACTATGATCCCGAGACGGATACATTTACCGAGGCGTTTGAGACGCTCTCGGCAAATGACGCGAACGCGGAGTTTTGCGCCGGTGTTACCGAGATAACCGAAAAGTATAAAGAAGCATATCCAAAAGAGACAAACAGCCTGTTTTTGGACTTTTATGTGCTGCCCGCCGAAAAGACCGTAGGCAACGTGATAGGTGCGGCGTTTACCACCTTTATATCGGACGCGCGACTGATATGGGTATCGCTGATAAACCTGCTGAACGGCACCTACGGACTTAACGAGCTGTCAGGACCTATCGGCGTTGTACAAAGCGTCGGCACGGCGGCGTCCTTTGGCTGGAGTTCGCTGATGACATTGGCGGCACTTATCGCGATAAATGTCGGCATAGTCAACCTGCTGCCTATCCCCGCGATGGACGGCGCTAGGCTGGTATTCCTGATAATAGAGGCGATACGCAGAAAGCCCATCAAGGCAGAGCATGAGGGTATGGTACACTTTATCGGCATAATCGCACTGATGGTGCTGATGCTGGTGGTGACCTTCAACGATATTTTGCGGCTGTTCAGCGGCGGTTAGTGAGATAGAGAGGATATTATGAGTGAAAAGAAAGTAAAGCTCGGCAATCTTACGCTGGGCGGCGAAAAAATATACATCCAGTCCATGTTGAATGTTCCCGCGTCGGACATCAGCGGCAGCGTAGAGCAGGCCAAGCGGCTGGAGCAAGCCGGCTGCGAGATAATCCGCGCCGCAGTGCCCACCCCCGCCGACGCACAGCTGATATACGCACTGAAAAACAACGTAAGTATCCCTGTGGTGGCAGATATACATTTCGACTACAAGGCGGCGATAGAGGCGGCCAACGCGGGCGCGGACAAGATACGCATAAACCCCGGCAACATCGGCGGCGAGGAAAACGTCAAGGCGGTGGCGGACATCTGCAATCAAAAAGGTATCCCGATACGGATAGGTGTGAACAGCGGCTCGGTGGAAAAAGAACTGCTGGCAAAGTACGGCATGACCCCTCAGGCGCTCTGCGAGAGCATCTCCCGCCATATCGAACTGCTGAACAGATTTGATTTTGACGATATAGTGCTGTCGGTAAAGTCGTCGGACGTGCGGCTTACGATAGCGAGCTATCGGTACATACACGAGCGATTTCCGTATCCTTTACACCTCGGCGTGACCGAGGCGGGTACGACAAGAATGGGAATAATAAAATCCTCGGCGGGTATAGGCTCGCTGTTGTGTGACGGGATAGGCGACACTATCAGGGTATCGCTGACTGCCGACCCGGTAGAAGAAATATACGCGGCAAAGGATATACTGCGCGCGGTAGGACTGGGCGAGGGTATAGAGATAATCTCCTGCCCGACCTGCGGACGGACGCAGATAGACCTGATATCGCTTGCTAACGAGGTAGAACAGCGCACCCGCGATATTAAGAAAAACCTCAAAGTCGCTGTAATGGGCTGCGCGGTAAACGGACCGGGCGAGGCACGGCACGCCGACGTCGGCATAGCGGGCGGCAAGGGAGAAGGAATACTCTTTGCCAAGGGCGAGATAATCAGAAAGCTGCCCGAAAACGAACTTGTGAATGCACTAATGGAAGAAATAGAAAAACTGATGTAAGAATGGAAATTGTAAAGGATTGAATAAAATGGTTACGTTGAAAGAATTATTAGGAGAAGTAGAGCTAAGCGAGAGCGTAGGCAAGGGCGACCTGCTGTCTATACTTCGTGATGAGAATGACAACAGCATGATACTCCAGCTGGAGAGCGATACGCTTATCCCGTATGCGGAGCTGTTCAATTCCGCAAACGCGATAAGAGAATATCTCGGTGTGCCGTCGGTGCGCATCTATCCGAAATATGACGAGCAGCTGTTCACCAAAGAGTATCTGTATGACATAATAGAGATAATGAAGCCGCAGTTCGGCGTGATAAACGGATATATGGACGAGGCGGAGATAAGCGACGACGGCGACGTGTTCGAGTTTACCCTGACGCACGGCGGTTATGATTTGCTGGCAAGCGAGAGGATAGACCGCGAGATAGAAAAGTTTATCAAGGGCGTGTTCTCAAAGAAAGTGACTGTTCGCTTTGTCGAGGGCAACACCGTTGACGCGGCAGAACTGGAAAACAGATATTATGAGGAGATCGCCTCATTGCCCATGCCGGATTTTGAGGCAATAGCGCAGGCGTCAAAAGAGCGCGCCGAGAACAGCGGCGGACGCGGCAGAAAGCCCCGCCCCACCCCCTATAAAAGACCCAAGAACATAAATTTATCATTTACATATGACAAGCTGGAAAACGAGGGACAGCTGTACCTCGGCAATGAGATAACAAGCGCGCCTGTCAGCATGGCAACGCTGAACGGAGAATACGACAGCGTTACGCTGTGGGGCTTTCTTGCCGATGTCGAGCGTAAGGACACCAGACAGGGCGTGTTTACCATAATCACCGGCAGGCTGTGCGACGACACAGGCAGCGTGCCGGTAAAGCTGTTTGCCCAAAATGAAGTATTAGACTCATACGACTTTTTTGACGATGATATGGCATTTGTCATGAGCGGCAGCTATAAGCTGGACAAGTACACCAACGAGAACTGCTTTAACCCCGAGAGCATCACCGCAGTAAAGGTGAAAAGCGACTTTTCCGGTAAGATAAGCACCCCGTCCGGCAATATGTCCGGCGCGCCGAGCCGCACCTCAGTACTGGCAAGCTCGGAGAAAATGCAGCTGATGTTTGACTGTGACAAGTTTGACAGCGAGGCAGAGCTGATGATGGGTAAACCGATAAACGACCCGCCTATCCCGATGGAATCGGTAATGAGCGAGCTGGACGACCTGACGGTATGGGGACGCATTTTCGCGGTGGAGAAAAAAGAGACCAAGAGCGGCAAGTCAACGATAATGACCGTATCGTTCAGCGACCGCACCTCGTCAATGGTGATAAAGCTGTTTGTGTACAACACCAAGCTGGATAGCTATTCTTTCTTGAAAGAGGGCAACTGCATACTGGTAAACGGCAGCTATAAAGAGGACGAGTTTCTGCATTACAACGTGATAAACCCCGTCTCGGTCATGCTGGTGAATGTTAAGGAAAAGACCGACAACGCCCCGGAAAAGCGTGTCGAGCTGCACCTGCACACCAATATGTCGGATATGGACGCGATAAACTCCGCCAAGTCGCTGATACAGCAGGCGCACAAGTGGGGGCACAAGGCGATAGCTATAACCGACCACGGCAATGCGCAGGCATACCCCGAGGCGATGAACACCGTCGAGGCGATAAATAAGGAAGACCCGGATTTCAAGGTCATTTACGGTATGGAGGCATACTTTGTAAATGACGGCGCAACGATAGTTGACGGCTGTGACGAGTGCGGGATAGACGATGAGACGGTAGTTTTTGACATAGAGACGACAGGACTTTATCCCGCCAGCGAGCGGATAACCGAGATAGGCGCCGTAAAGCTGAAGAATATGGAGATAGTCGAGCGTTTTTCTACCTTTGTAAATCCGCAGAGACCTATCCCGTCAAATATAACCGAGCTGACCGGCATCACCGATGACATGGTAAAGGACGCGCCGGAAGAGGGCGAGGCGGTAAAGCAGTTTATGGAGTTCTGCGGCAAAGCCCCCGTCATCGCGCACAACGCAAGCTTTGACGTGTCGTTTATCAGGGCGGCGGCAGAGCGCGCCGGGACAAGCTTTGACAATCCTGTGGCGGACACCCTCGCGATAGCGAAGGCGGCGCTGTCGGGACTGAAAAACTATAAGCTGGACACAATAGCGAAATATTACAAGCTGGGCGACTTTGACCATCACCGTGCTGTGGCGGACGCCGAGATGCTGTGTGAGATATACAAGCATATCGTGGCGGACGTAAGGGCAGACCGCGAGCTTACATATATAGGCGATTTTAACAACGCCTTCGGCAAGGTGGATGTTAAAAAGCTGCCGTATTACCATCAGATAATTTTAGTCAAAAACGCCGTGGGGCTGAAAAACCTCTACCGCCTTATCTCCGCGTCTAACCTTGATTATTTCTATAAAAAGCCGAGAGTACCGCGCTCGTTGCTGACACAGTACCGCGAGGGACTGATAATCGGCAGTGCGTGCGAGGCGGGCGAGCTGTTCCGCGCGATACGCGGCAAGGCGTCGGACGAAAAGCTGGAGGAGATAGCGTCCTTCTACGACTATCTTGAGATACAGCCGATAGGCAACAATATGTTCCTTGTCAGGAGCGGCGACGTCGCGGGCGAGGAGGACCTGCGCAACCTCAACCGAAAGATAGTTGCGCTGGGCGAAAAGCTGGGCAAGCCGGTCGTGGCTACCTGCGACGTGCATTTCAAAGACCCGGAGGACAGCGTGTTCCGCGAGATACTACAGACCGGACAGGGATATGCTGACGCTTCGTCGCAGGCGCCGCTGTACTTCCGCACGACGGATGAAATGCTGGAAGAGTTTGCTTACCTCGGCGAGGAAAAAGCGTATGAGGTGGTAGTGAAAAACCCGCAGATTATAGCCGATTCTATCGAGCAGGTGAGACCTATTCCAAAGGGTACATATACCCCGCACATGGACGGTGCGGACGAAGATTTACAGCGGCTGTGCTGGGACCGTGCCCATGCGTGGTACGGCGACGACCTGCCTGAAATAGTTGAAAACCGTCTTAAAAAAGAGCTTGACTCTATTATAAAGCACGGTTTCGGCGTACTGTATATGATTGCGCAAAAGCTGGTAGCCTTCAGCGAGCAGAACGGCTATCTTGTCGGCTCAAGAGGCTCAGTAGGCTCGTCGGTGGTCGCTATCATGGCGGGCATATCGGAGGTTAATCCTCTGCCGCCGCATTATCGCTGTCCCAAGTGCAGGCACAACGAATTTATCACCGACGGCAGCGTGGCAAGCGGCTTTGACCTCCCTGCGAAAAGCTGTCCCGACTGCGGTACGGATATGATAAGAGACGGACATGATATCCCGTTTGAAACCTTCCTCGGCTTTGACGGGGACAAGTCGCCGGATATCGACCTCAACTTCTCGGGCGAGGTGCAGGGCAAGGTGCACCGTTATACCGAAGATTTATTCGGTAAGGACCATGTGTTCAAGGCGGGTACTATCTCCGCAGTGCAGGAAAAGACCGCCGAAGGCTTTGTAAGAAAGTGGCTGGAGACAAAAGGGCTGACCGCCCCACAGACTGAAATATCCCGTCTTGCGGCAGGCTGTGTCGGCGTAAAGCGTACCACATCTCAGCACCCGGGGGGCATGGTGGTCGTACCCAGCGATTATGAGGTGTACGATTTCACCGCGGTACAGCACCCCGCCGAAAAAGCCGAAAGCGATATGATAACCACACACTTTGACTTCCACGCGCTGCATGATACAATACTCAAGCTGGACGAGCTGGGACACGATGTGCCGACCCTGTACAAGCACCTTGAGGATATGACCGGCATAAAGATCGCGGACGTACCCACAAGCGATGAAAAGGTTATGCAGCTGTTCACTTCCCCCGAGCCGATGGGCATAACCGCCGAAGAGCTTGGCGCGCCCTGTGGCACCTACGGTATACCGGAGTTCGGCACTTCTTTTACCTTGCAGATGTTAAAGGACGCGCAGCCGAAGAAGTTTTCCGACCTGTTGCAGATATCGGGCTTGTCCCACGGTACGGACGTATGGCTGGGCAACGCGCAGGAGCTGATAAAGGACGGCACCTGCACGATATCCGAGGTAATAGGCTGCCGTGACGATATCATGGTGTACCTTATGCAAAGGGGTCTCGAACCCAAAATGGCATTTAAGATAATGGAGATAACCCGTAAGGGCAACGCGAAAAAGCTGTTTAATGACGATATATATCAGGCATTCAAGGACAACAATGTCCCCAACTGGTATGTTGAAAGCTGTAAGAAGATAAAGTACATGTTCCCGAAGGCGCACGCGGCGGCTTATGTCACCGGCGCGGTAAAGCTGGCATGGTTCAAGGTATACTATCCGTCGGAGTTTTACTCTGCGGTGCTGACCAAACACACAGAAAACATTGACATTCAGACGGTGCTGGGCGGCAAGGACAGCGTAAGAAGAAAGATACAGCTTATCCAGTCCAGCTCTGAAGCCTCTGCCAAGGAAAAATCCATGCTGGACGCATTACAGCTGATATATGAGATGAACCTGCGCGGGATAAACTTCCTGCCGGTGGACTATAAGAAATCGAGAGCAACCACCTACGCGATAGAGGGCGGTGACCTGCGGCTGCCGTTCTTGGCGGTGGACGGCTGCGGCGAAAACGCGGCGATAAAGATAAAAGAGGTGCTGGATAAAGACGATTATATCTGTATCGACGATATCCAGACCCAGTCCGGACTGAACTCGACCGTTATGCAAAAGCTGACGGATATGAATGTGTTCGGCGACCTGCCGCAGTCGGCACAGATGTCGTTCTTTTAATGCGGAATAAAAAAAGTGCTTGACATACGCTTGATAATATGTTATTATAGTAGCATGTTATCACATTAGTATATTAGCGTATTAGCACGCTAAAGTGAAAACGGGCGATAAAAGCAAGTAATGTGTAAAGACAGAGAAGATAGAAAGGGCTATACAGACAATGAAAAGCTATGACCTGATAACCCCGGAGGGTACAAGAGACCTGCTGTATGAAGAATGTGCGGCGCGTCGCAGTGCTGAGGAGACATTAAGGCGCATATTCATTTCTCATGGGTACAGCGAGGTTATCACCCCCGCGCTGGAATTTTACGATGTGTTTAATAATAAGACACGTAGCATACGGCAAGAGTCGATGTACAAGCTGACCGATGAAAAGGGCAGACTGATGTCGCTGCGCCCTGACAGCACCCTGCCGATAGCAAGGATAGTCGCAACGCGCCTGCGCGGCAGCGCGTTGCCGTTAAAGCTGTTTTACAGTCAGAACATCTACCGCTCTAACCCGAAGATGTCAGGCCGTGACGACGAGATAACCCAAAGCGGTATAGAGATAATCGGCGGTGGAAAGAAGAGGTCGGATTTAGAGGCGCTCAGCCTTGCGGCACAGGTGCTGGATTCGTTCGACAGCGGCGAGGTGAGACTTGAGATAGGAGATAACGGATTTTATAAATTCCTTATAAAAGAACTCGGTATAGAGGATGACGAGACCATCCGCGTGCTGATAAAGAACAAGAACACACCCGAGCTGGAAAGCGTGCTGGCCGAATTTAACGGCACCGATAAAGAACAGGCGGCAAAAATGCTGCTCAGCCTGCCGGGGCTGTTCGGCGCGGGCGAGGTGTTCGAGCAGGCGGAGAGACTGTTCGATTATCCCGAGCTGAAATCAAACCTAGCCCAGCTGAAAGAGACCTATGACGCACTGTGCAAGTTAGAGCCTGCCGACAGGATAACGGTAGACTTAGGACTTGTAAACAAGGCGGACTATTACACAGGTATTATTTTCCGTGGATATATAGAGGAATACGGACAGGCGGTCATTTCCGGCGGCAGATACGATACGCTGATAGGCAGCTTCGGCGGTGAGGAGATAGCGGCGGTAGGCTTTGCCGCGAACATTAACGCTATCGCTGCAGCCCTGACCGGAAAGGTACAGACAAGAAAGCCGGAGGTGCTGGTATTCGCCGAAGAGGGGCATCTCACCGACGGTATACGGTATTGCAACGACCTTTCAAAAAAAGGTCATATTGCCGAGTATTTTGACGGCGAGACCTTTGACGAGGCAAAGAAATATGCAGAACAGCGCGGAATAACGCGCGTAGATGTTGTAGGCGCGAACGGAGCGGGAAAATAAGATGAAAGACAACAAAAGGATAAGAATAGCCCTGACAAAGGGCAGGCTGGAAAAGGACACCGTCGCGCTGTTTGAAAAGGCTGGCTATGATGTCGACCAGCTGAGAAACAAAGGCAGACGGCTGATATTGGAGATACCAGACAGCGGGATAGACGTGGTGTTGGCAAAGGCGGCGGACGTCATTACATACGTCGAGCACGGCGTATGCGATATGGGCGTGGTCGGCAAGGACACCATTGACGAGCATTCAGGCAGCTTTTTTGAGGTGTGCGACCTCGGCTTTGGCAGGTGCAAGTTTGCGCTGGCTGTCAAAAAGGGCGACGACTTTTACGCAGGGTTCGGCGTAAAGACGATAGCGACCAAATATCCAAATGTCACCCGCCGCTTTTTCGAGGCGAAGGGAATGGATGTTGACATTGTGAAGATAGAAGGCTCGGTAGAGCTTGCGCCGCTGCTGGGACTGTCCCACGGCATAGTGGATATTGTGGAGACCGGCACCACCCTAAAAGAAAACGGGCTGGAGGTATACGAGGACGTCTCCGCCATCTCGGCACGGGTGATAGTAAATCCCGTCAGCATGAAGCTGAAAAAAGCGGCGATAGAAGAATTGGTCGCTAAAATGGAACAATACAAAGGGCAATAAAAGGGAGAAAATTTTATGATGAAGATAATAAAAACCAGCGAGGAGATACAGGAATACCTCGCGGGATTGAAAAAACGCGGCAGCGGCAGCAACGAACAGATAGAGCAGACCGTCCGCGATATACTGGCAGATGTGGCAGAGCGCGGAGACGCGGCTGTAAAAGAGTACACCGCGAAATTTGACTGCGAAAATCCCGTCTGCTATCGCGTAAGCGAGGAAATGATAAGCGACGCGCTGACTGAGGCAGATCCGCGGTTTGTGGACGCCATGCTGAACAGCGTTGAGAATATCACTAAATTTCACCAAAAGCAAAAGCAAAACGGTTATATGGTGACTGACGAGCGCGGCTGTATCTTAGGACAGCGTGTGAGAGGACTTGACCGCGTTGGTCTGTATGTACCGGGCGGCACGGCGGCACTGTTCTCGTCTGTGCTGATGAATGCCATCCCCGCCAAGATAGCCGGGGTAGGCGAGATAGTAATGGTGACCCCGCCGCAAAAGGACGGCACTGCCAACAAGGATATCCTTGTTGCAGCCAGCCTTTGCGGTGTGGATAAGATATTCCTTTGCGGCGGCGCGCAGGCTGTGGCTGCTCTGGCGTACGGAACAGACGAGATACCCAAGGTGTCTAAGATAGTAGGCCCGGGCAACATCTTTGTTGCCACCGCGAAAAAGCAGCTGTACGGCACGGTGGATATTGATATGATAGCAGGCCCCAGCGAGGTGCTGGTGCTTGCCGACGGTGAAGCAAACCCTGTATACGCGGCGGCTGACCTGATGAGCCAGGCGGAGCATGACCGTCTCGCGGGCTGTGTGCTGGTCACCACCAGCGAACAGCTTGCCAATGAGGTAATCAAGGAGATAGAGCGGCAGAGCGCGTATCTCTCCCGCAAGGAGATAATTGACGAGGCACTCGACAAGCACGGCGCGATAATCATCTGCCGCGATATGGACAGCGCCTGCCACATAGCAAATGAAATATCCCCAGAGCACCTTGAGGTGCTGGTGAAAAATCCGCTGGAATATATCGGCAGACTGGAAAACTGCGGCTCGCTGTTCTTGGGCGAGTATGCGCCCGAGCCGCTGGGCGACTATTACGCGGGACCCAATCACGTCCTGCCCACCAGCGGCACGGCGAGATTTTTCTCCCCGCTGTCGGTGGACAGCTTTATCAAGAAATCAAGCTATATTTATTATACACGCGACGCACTGTACAGCGCAAAGGATGACGTAATGCTGATGGCTGACCGCGAGCAGCTGACTGCACACGCTAATGCTGTGGGTGTGCGCTTTGGAGAGGGAAAAGATAGTTTGAAAAATCTTTGATTTTTCAAACTTACGCTTTATGCTTCGACGACTCAGTCGTCGATTTCGCAAGCGAAACCGCACAAAGCTACGAAAGGAGAATGTTTCCTTACGGAAACATATTATTAGAAATGCATAATTGGGAAAGTAACGTCCGCAGGGTAGTGCCATATATCCCCGGCGAGCAGCCTAAGGGCAGCGGAATAATCAAGCTGAACACCAACGAAAACCCTTTTCCGCCGTCGCCGATGGTAAAAAAGGCGTTGGACGAAATGGACAGCGACAGGCTGAGACTCTACCCCGAAACGGTGTGTGAAGAGCTGGTGGAGCTGCTCGCGAAAGACGCAGGCTTACAGCCCTCGCAGGTGTTTGTCGGGATAGGCTCTGACGATGTGCTGTCGATGGCATTTTTGACCTTTTTCAATTCGGATAAGCCGGTGTTGTTTCCGGATATAACCTACTCGTTTTACGACGTGTGGGCGGCAGTGTACGGGATAAAGTACGAGACATTACCGCTGGACGACGATTTCTGTATCATACCCGACGATTATGTAAGGGAAAACGGCGGCATCGTCATCGCCAACCCCAACGCGCCGACAGGTGTATATCTGGATATTTCGGCGATAGAAAAGATAATCGCCGCTAACCCCGACAGCGTTGTTATCGTTGACGAGGCGTACATAGATTTCGGCGGAGAGAGTGCCGTAAAGCTGGTAGATAAGTACGACAACCTGCTGGTGGTGCAGACCTTTTCAAAATCACGATCGCTGGCTGGTATGAGGATAGGTATGGCATACGGCAGCGAAAAGCTGATAAAGTATCTGAACGATGTACGTTTTTCGATAAATTCTTATACAATGAATATGCCGGCGCAGGTGTGCGGATTGGCATCGGTAAAGGATAAGGCGTATTTTGAAAAGACGGTAAAAGAGATAATCGAAATACGCGAGAATACAAAGCAACATCTGGCGCAGTTAGGCTTTACCATGACCGACTCAATGACGAATTTCCTTTTCGCACAGCATAAAGAAAAGCCCGCAAAATATATCTTTGAAGAGCTGAAAAAGCGGAAGATATTCGTCCGCTATTGGGACAAGCCGAGAATAAACAATCATCTCAGAATTACGATAGGCACAAAAGAGCAGATGGACGCGCTGTTTGGCGCGCTGGAAGAAATACTGAAAGGATAAAGTTATGAGCGTTATCGAGAGAAAGACACTGGAGACCGATATCAAGGCCGAGTTTAAGCTGTACGGCAGCGGCAAACACGAGATAAACACCGGCATAGGCTTTTTCGACCACATGCTGACCGCGCTGACGGTGCACGGCGGATTTGACCTTACGCTTACCTGTAACGGCGACCTTGACGTTGACGGACATCACACTGTAGAAGACGTCGGCATCGTGCTGGGCAAGGCGCTGGCAGAAGAACTGGGCGACAAGGGCGGAATAGTCCGCTTTGCCGAGGCGAATATCCCGATGGACGAGGCATTGTCGTTCTGTGCGGTGGATGTCAGCGGCAGACCGTATCTGGTGTTTGACGCGGAGTTTGCCACCGATAAGACGGGTGAGTACGACAACTGCCTGACCGAGGAGTTTTTCCGCGCGTTTGCGTTCAACGCGGGGATAACGCTGCATATAAAGAACCTGTACGGCAAGAACGACCACCACAAGATAGAATCTATCTTCAAGGCGGCAGCGTACGCCATTCGCCGCGCCTGCGTGAAGAATGACAGCGGCGCGCTGATGTCGTCAAAAGGCACGTTATAATTTTACAAGAGGAACTAAATGATTGTTATAATAGACTATGGCGCGGGAAATCTGTTCAGCGTGCAAAACGCGCTGAACTATCTCGGCGTTGAAAACGAAATATCCAGCGACCCCGCAAAGCTGATTGCCGCCGACAGGCTGATACTGCCGGGTGTAGGCGCTTTTCCGGACGCGATGAAAAAGCTGAAAGAAACGGGTCTTGTCGATATAATAAAAGAGCAGGCGCGGCAAAAGCCGCTGATGGGTATCTGTCTCGGTATGCAGATGTTGCTGGAAAAAAGCTATGAGTTCGGCGAGACGGAGGGGCTGGGGCTCATCCCCGGCACAGTCGAGCTGATGAAGCCTGAGGGGTTGCCTATCCCGCATATCGGCTGGAACGAGCTGGAAAAGAATACACCTTGCCCGCTGCTGTCTGATAAAAAAGGGGAGTACGTTTACTTTGTACATTCCTACGCGGCGGTGACTGACAGTAAATATGTCGCGGCGTACTGCGACTACGGTATGAAGGTGCCCGCCCTTGTACAAAACGGCAACGCCTACGGCTGCCAGTTCCACCCCGAAAAGAGCGGCGAGATAGGATTGGAGATACTGCGGAGATTTACCGCGTTATAAGGAGAAATTTTAATAATAGGAGTGTAGTTATGGAAGAGAAAAAATGTCCCTGCGGCGGCGAGCTGGCCGAGTGTATGATGACACATAATATCCTGCCGTTAAAGCCGCAGCTGAGTATCAACAAAAAAGGATGCGCGTATACGATCGGCTATGTTAACAGCTATATCTGTACAAGCTGCGGCAGAATAAGCCTTTACGCCGACGATAACACAATAAAGAATCTGCAAAAGGCAAACGACGAATAAGGGGAACATTTATATGGTAATTTTACCCGCGATAGATATTAAGGACGGTAAATGCGTGCGGCTGCTGCGCGGAGACTACAGCACTGCGCACACGGTAGCCGAAAGCTATATGGACACCGCGCTGAAATTTAAGGCGGCTGGCGCCGAATGGATACACATGGTAGACCTTGACGGCGCTAAGGACGCCAACCAGCCGAACAAGGATATATTCGTAGACGTCGCCGAAAACTCCGGGCTGAAGGTAGAGGTAGGCGGCGGCATCCGCACATTGGACACGGTGGAGATGTACCTGTCTGCCGGGATTTCCCGCGTGATAATCGGCTCTGCCGCGGTCAAAAACCCTGATTTGGTAAAGTTCGCTGTTATGGAATACAAGGACAGAATAGCGGTGGGAATAGACGCAAAGGACGGCTATGTCGCTACCGAGGGCTGGCTGGAGCAGTCGGATGTTCATTTTGTAGAGCTTGCCCGTGAGATGGAGCGTGTGGGTGTAAAGTACATAATCTTCACCGATATTTCCCGTGACGGGACGCTGTCGGGCGTAAACCTCGAACAGCTGAAAGCGATAAACGAAAGCTGCGGCTGCAATATCATCGCCAGCGGCGGGGTGCATCTGCTGAAGGACATCACCGACTGCAAGGCGCTGGGACTGTACGGTGCGATATGCGGCAAGTCTATCTACCAAGGGACGTTGGACCTTGCACAGGCGATAGAAGAAGCAAAAGAGTAAAGGGAATAATCATGCTTGCTAAAAGAATAATCCCCTGCCTTGACGTGCGTGACGGCAAGGTGGTCAAGGGAGTAAATTTTGAGGGAATAAAAGAGGTCGGCGACCCGGTAGAATGTGCCTATGAGTACAATTTACAGGGCGCGGACGAGATAGTTTTTTATGATATAACCGCCTCGCACGAGGGGAGAGGAGTTATCCTTGACGTGGTGCGTGAGACCGCGAAAAAGGTGTTCGTCCCGCTGACTGTCGGCGGCGGAATAAAGACCGTTGACGATATACGCAATACCCTGCGCGCGGGGGCTGATAAGGTATCGGTCAATTCTCAGGCGGTGCAGAACCCGCAGCTTATCAAAGACGGCGCGGACATCTTCGGCAGCCAGTGCATCTGCGTCGGTATCGACGCGAAAAAGATAGCCGACAACAAGTGGACGGTGTACATCAACGGCGGCAGGATAGATATGAAGCTGGACCTGATAGAATGGGTGCAGACGATAGAACGGCTGGGCGCGGGTGAGATATGCCTGAACTCGATAGACACCGACGGTGTGCGCGGCGGCTTTGATATCCCCATGCTGAAGGCGGTGGTAGACGCGGTTAATATCCCGGTCATCGCCAGCGGCGGCGCGGGAAAGCTCGGCGATTTCGCCGATGCGTTTATCAAGACCGACTGCTCGGCGGCACTTGCCGCGTCGCTGTTCCATTTCCGCGAGTTGACGGTACAGCAGGTCAAGGAGGATTGCAGAGCTAAGGGCATTGCGGTGAGATAATTATGGAGCTATCCAAAAAGAAAATAGTGCTGTGCTGTATATGCGCGGCGGTCATAGGCATATTTTGTGCTTTGTTTGTTCTGTGTTATCCGGGTGTTTTTGTGTCATCACGAAGATATCCTTACGGTCATACTTTTTGGGTATTGGGTACAATAATTTCACTGGTAATGATTGTCGCAGCATTGCTCGTCAACCTATATGCGGTTGACCCGAATAAACGAGCAAGAAAATTTCTGGCTATTGCCTTGATGATTTGCTTTGGTATATTTATTGCTCTATCAGTGATATTCTTATTTAGCTTTTTTAGTATGATTATTGCTTTCCCTTTAAGCTTCGCCATTACGTTGATAGCATTGTATGGAGTTATGTTAACATGTGCTGAACGAGAGTACAAAAATTTACTTTTGGTCGAACTTGCTATAACGATAGTTTCTTTTTGCGCGTTTCTTTTTATCTGGAGCTTTGCGGGTGAGACACTGCGGCAATATATCCACACAATTGACCCGCCGATATATTGACATATAGGAGGAATTATGGTTAAAATAGACATAAACGACCTTGACAGATACTTTGCCAAGGCTGACCTTATCCCGACGATAGCGTTTGACGTTGACACAAAGACGGTGCTTATGCTGGCGTATATGAACAAAGAAAGCCTGAAAAAGACATTGGAGACAGGCTATACGTGGTATTACAGCCGCTCGCGGCAGGAGTTGTGGAACAAGGGCGCGACCAGCGGACATTTGCAGAAAGTGGTCTCGATATACAGCGACTGCGATGATGATACTTTATTGTTAAACGTAAAGCAGACAGGGGTCGCCTGTCATACAGGCTCTTACAGCTGCTTTTTCAATGAAATGTACATAGATGATAAGGAGGGTATATGACAGTATATCAGGAAATTTTTGAAGTGATAAAGGCGCGCAAGGCGGCCTTTGAATCGGGCACTGCGCAGGAAAATTCCTACACCTGCTATCTTTTTGAAAAGGGCGTTGATAAGATATGCAAAAAGGTGGGAGAAGAGGCAGCCGAGACCATCATCGCCGCGAAGAACGGCGACAACCACGAACTGGCAAACGAGATAAACGACCTGCTGTATCATGTCATGGTGCTGGCGGCAGAGCGTGGGCTTGACTGGTCGGACGTCGAGCGCATACTGGACGAGCGCAACGAGAAAATAGGCAACTTAAAACAGTTTCATACAACAGATAAATTAAGCTGAGAAAGGTGGAAATCAAAATGAAAAAAATTATTGCAGCAGTTACCGCAATGGCGTTATGCGCAGGTATGGTAATGGGCTTTTCCGGCTGCTCGGAAGAGTCTGAAGACAGCACGGTCTCGTCAGTCGAATCCGGAGATAACAATCAGTCGGAAGGATCAAGCGGGGCGAGCGACCGCCCGAACGAGATAAGAGACATAACCTCTGTCGAGCTTGTCTCGGAAATGAAAGCGGGCTGGAACCTCGGCAACACGCTCGATGCCGGTCATGCCGGTTCAAAGGGCAGCGAGCCCACAGCGATAGAGACCTCTTGGGGCAACCCCGTCACCACAAAGGAAATGATAGACGCGGTGAAAGAGCAGGGCTTTAACGTGCTGAGAGTACCGGTCACCTGGGACTGGAGCACAGGCGAGGGTCCCGACTATATCATCAGCGAGGAATGGATGGACAGGGTGCAGGAGGTCGTGAATTACGGCATAGACGACGACATGTTTGTCATCCTTGACATTCACCACGAGACCTGGCATGACCCGTACGAGGATAATTACGAGGCAGCAAGCGACCGTATGAAAAAGGTATGGACACAGATAGGCGAGCGTTTTCAGAATTATGACGAGCATCTCATTTTCGAGGGTATGAACGAGCCCAGATTAAGAAATACCGCCGACGAGTGGAACGGCGGCACCGATGCCGCGCGCGAGGTGGTAAACAAACTGAACGCCGACTTTGTTGAGACGATACGCTCTCTCGGCGGCAACAACCCGAAGCGTCATCTTATGATACCCGGCTACGCGGCGTCCTCTGCCAATGCCGCGCTTTCCGCGATAAAGGTGCCGGATGATGATAAGATAATAGTATCGGTACACGGCTATATCCCGTATAATTTTGCGCTGGCTACAGGCGGCGGCGCCAACAAGTATTTTCTTGCGTCCCGCATGACAGGTGATATCGACAATCTTGCCGATACGCTGAAAACTCTGTTCATCGACAAAGGTCAGGCTGTCATTATCGGAGAGTTCGGCGCGATGAACCGTGACAACGACCCGTTCAGAGTTCATTGGGTAAAATACTACATCACCAAAATGAACGAGATAGGCGTACCCTGCGTATGGTGGGACAACAACGCCAACTCCGGCAGCGGTGAGCTGTTCGGTCTGTTTAACCGCCGTACATTGGAATGGTATTCTCAGGATGTAGCGGATGCGCTTATAGCGGCGGCGAACGGCGAGTTCACGCTTGATGAGATCATAGCAGAGTCTGACGAGCTGCTGCAAAGCATGAAGAATAACGAATAGCTGTAAAAGCTTTAAAAATCCGAAATGTCGTCCCTAAGGGCGAAGGGATATGGGGGTGAAAACCATCAGGGTTTTCACCCCCATTTGCAATAAAAAAGCCGTTCCAAAAATTACAAAAAGAGCGGCTGTACAGCTTGGCGAAATCCGACCACAGGGAAGGATTTCGCCAAGCTGTGCAAATAGCCGAAAATAAAGCATACCGCAAAAAAAGTTTTGTTAAAAAATCCACAAATAATTAGATTGAATTTGGCAGTAAAATGTGATAAAATAAATATATAGTGCGTGTTGCGCACGTTGAAAAAGGAAAGAACGGAGACGGGAATATGTACGACTTATTGCATAACATGGCGATCATAACTGAAGAAAACCCCGCCGATAATTTAAGCGGTATGTGGGCAACGGTTATCACCGGCCTTGTTGTGGTATTTATTATACTTGCACTGCTGATAGGATTTCTTTATCTGATGAGTATGGCGACCAAGGGTATGGATAAGCTGTCAGACTCAAGACGGCAGAAAAAGGCAGAATACACCGCCAAGCCTGCGCCTGTGCCTGCCGCGCCTGTGGTGCTTGATACTGTTGACGAAGAGGAAAACGACGAAGAGATAATCGCGGTGATAGCGGCTGCGATTGCCGCGTACAGTGCCGCCGACGGCAAGCAGTATGTAGTTAAGAAGATAAAGCGTTCGGACAAAAAGACCCGTTCCGATTGGGGAAATGTCGGCGTCCGTGAAAATACACGCCCATTTTAACTCGGTAGGATAGAAAAGAGGTAGAAATAAAATGGAAATTATTGATGTATTTTTAAAGACCATATCCTCGATAGCGAGCGGATCGGGATTTTTGGCGATACATTGGGAACAGGCAGTAATGATAGTGGTATCCTTCCTGCTGATGTATCTTGCGATAGTAAGA
This sequence comes from Eubacterium sp., assembly GCA_022511265.1. Taxonomy (GTDB): domain Bacteria; phylum Bacillota; class Clostridia; order Oscillospirales; family Ruminococcaceae; genus Ruminiclostridium_E. Next base: position 33,462 of record JAFLRX010000019.1, read on the forward strand.
AAGTTTGAGCCTTTACTGCTGCTGCCGATAGCGTTCGGCATGATGCTGACAAACATACCCGGCTCTGAGGTGTTCCATCCGGAATTTTTCACAGGACCGGATGCAGTGGCAAACGGAGTTAATTACAGTCAGGTGCTGCATGACGGCGGTCTGCTGGATATGCTGTATATCGGTGTTAAGACACAGATATTCCCGCCGCTGATATTCCTCGGTATAGGCTGCATGACCGACTTTGGTCCGCTTATCGCCAACCCGAAATCATTGCTGCTGGGTGCTGCGGCACAGGCCGGTATATTTATCACCTTCCTCGGCGCGTGTCTGCTCAGCTTTACCGGAATAGACGCACTGACATTTACCTTCAAAGAGGCTTCCTCGATAGGCATTATAGGCGGTGCGGACGGACCTACCGCGATATTCCTTACCTCAAAGCTGGCACCGCAGCTGATGGGCTCTATCGCCGTCGCGGCGTACTCGTATATGGCACTGGTACCTATTATTCAGCCGCCGATAATGAAGTTCCTTACAACAAAGAAAGAGCGCAGTGTGGTAATGGGTCAGCTCAGAACCGTTAGCAAGCGTGAGAAAATAATATTCCCGATAGCGGTTACCGTAATCGTTGCGTTCATTATCCCTGATGCTACCGCGCTGGTAGGTATGCTGATGCTGGGCAACCTGTTCCGAGAGAGCGGCGTTGTTGACAGACTGGTAAAGACCGCCTCCAACGAGCTGATGAACATTATCACCATAATGCTGGGCACGGTAGTAGGCGCGACCGCAACGGCGGAAAACTTCCTTACCATAAAGACGCTGCTGATAGTCGCACTGGGACTTATCGCGTTCTGTATGGGTACAGCATGCGGCGTGCTGCTCGGCAAGCTGATGTACAAGATATCCGGCGGCAAGATAAACCCGCTTATCGGCTCGGCAGGCGTATCCGCGGTACCGATGGCTGCGCGTGTTTCGCAGACGGTCGGCGCACAGGAGAACCCCTCCAACTTCCTGCTGATGCACGCAATGGGACCGAACGTCGCAGGCGTTATCGGTTCGGCAGTTGCGGCAGGCGTACTGCTGAACATCTTCGGTTAATAACAGAAATCAAAACGGACAGCGAAGGCTGTCCGTTTGTTGCAAATGTATCTTTTGTGTTTTAAGGTGATATCAGTGATAGTAAATGACAGTATCGTACAAGCATATCTGAAAGGAAATTCTATAGAAGATTTTCATGACGAATGGTACTTTACCCATTCAACGGTAGCCGGTCAGATAGGAAAGAATATTTTTACAGTTCCCGACGATTCGATTAAGCAAAAAGCAAAAGTGCATGTGGTGTATGCAAGCTTATACCAGGCGGCAGGTAACTTTGAGCCGATCAATATGCCGATATGGGACGCGTTGTTTGCAAATTGGCGGGAAACGCTTGAAACCGTACAGGTGGATTTGATACTCGGCTTTCCCGAGCCCTTTGATGCTACTGTAGAGCGGGACGATGGCGGCGTACAGCGCATAATCTTTGATATGTCCTGTTGGACAAAATATTTGGGCCGCTGCGATATCGCCGAGGTCGCGCGAAATCTGCTGACACACGAGCTGTGCCATGTCCTTATCGGCAAACAGATACCGCAGATAGACGAGGACATGAAAAACACGGATTATCATATCGCGCTGGATGCGCTGACTTTTCACGAGGCTTTTGCGCATCTTGTTTCATACGATGCAAAGGAGATAGGTGACGTTGACTGGGATACGCCGAAGCTGGCGGAGGTGCGGAAAACCAGCAACGAAACCATGCGCAACGCCTTGCGTGAATTAGATAAAAAAGAGCAGGAGCGTTATCTTTATACTGCGCAATGCGGAGACTATTACGAAAAATATGCCTGTATGTCCGGCATGCTGTACCTTGCCGCACTTTGGCAAAGGGGAGGAGTATCTGCGTTAAAGGCTTGCTTTGACGAAGGATATATCGGCTTTGCCGAAAAATGCTCAGAAGAGGTTTGATGAATAATGTGTTGATAAAACGGACAGAAGACTGTCCGTTTTTTATGTTTGCATAATTTGTCAGACATTATCTTATATTTTCCGCAATTCCGAATTACTGATTATTGACCCGCCCGTCCTTTATCCTTATCACCCTGTCGCCCATTTTTACGGCGTTCTCGTCATGGGTGATAAGCACTAATGTTTTACCCGCGCGGTTCAGCTCGCACAGCAGCCGCATTATCTCGCCGCCTGCTTTGCTGTCAAGGTTGCCGCAGGGCTCGTCCGCAAGGATAAGCTGCGGCTCCGCCGCCAGCGCGCGGGCGATAGCCACCCGCTGCTGCTGTCCGCCGGACAGCTCGTACGGCTTGTGGTCGATACGGTGGGACAGTCCCACCATCTCCAGCGCTTCGCAGGCGCGGCGGACGCACTCTTTGCGTGGTACGCCGCGATATTCCAGCGGCAGGCAGACGTTTTCGACGGCGGTCATGCTTGTTATCAGGTTAAAGCTCTGGAATACAAATCCTATCATGCGGTTGCGTATACGGCTTATCTCGCGGTCGCTCATGCCGCAGACGTCCTCGCCGTCGAAAAAATAGCTGCCGCTGTCCGGCATGTCAAGAAAGCCGAGTATGTTCATCAGCGTGGACTTGCCCGAGCCGCTCGCCCCGGACAGCACCGCAAATTCTCCCTGCTCAACACAAATATTTATGTCGGTAAGTGCCCGGACGGCGCTGCCGCTTTTTTTATATGTCCTGCACATATTTACTGTCTGTATCAGCATATTTTTCACCCGCTTGTTTTGTTTTTCCCTCTCTCGGAGCAAAGTAACAGCAGCCGTTTATCGCCGCGTTGGTTATCGTCCCTTCGCCCTCAAGGCTGCATACGCCGTCCCGCTGATGCCTGCACGGCTCGCTGCATAATATCATGTTCAAAGTCGGCACCTCGCTTTTAATTTTATTATGCAAAAAAAGCCGTCTTATATACATCATTTTTCCGTATATTCCGACTTTTGGCGGGAAATATAAAAGGGCAGGAAATTACATTGAAAGGAACGCTGATATTATGAAACATACATCAAGGTTTTCATCGGAAAGAAAGGAAATAGCGGTAAAGCTGACGGTGCTGATACTGATATTCGCGTTGGGTATTCTCATCACTGTGGCTTTGCCGACGGCGGTAAACGGCAGTGTGCCGAGGGTGAACACGGTGTTCCCCGTGGTTAAGAGCTATACCCCCGCGGTCAGCTGCTCCGGCACTATTGAATATACCGACGTGTACGAAGTCACGGCAGATGTGCCTGTGGTGATAGCAAGCTATAACGTTAGCACCGGGCAGCACGCCGACGAGGGGCAGGTGATAGCCGTCGTTGACGTTGACGCGACAGTAGAGGCTGTCGTTGCTCTGTACGGCGCGGAGGCAGCCATGCAAAGCGGACTGACGTCGGAAAGCATCCCAGATAAAATATTTGCCGATGTGTCCGGCACGGTCTGCGCAACGGGCAAGAGCGGCGAACTGCTGCCCGCCGGAGAAGCGATAGCGCAGATAGGGGAGAAGGGCAGCCTACAGCTTACCGCGGCGGTGTCTCAGCGGGATATTTCTAAGGTAAACGTCGGTCAGCGGGTCAGCATTACGGCGGCGGATAAGACATATACCGGTACGGTATACGAGATAAGCGGTTTTGCACGAAAAGAGCATGGCGGCGCTGACACAGTGGTGGACGTCAGCGTGACGGTGGAGGACGCTACCGAGGACCTGCGCAGCGGCTATTCCGCCCAAGGGCTGATAGAGACGGGCTATGCCGAGCAAATACTGACATTACCCTACAGCGCGATATGTCAGGACGACGCGGGGGAGTACGTCTATGTATTTGACGGCGGCAGTGCAAAGCGGCGCGACATCTCCACCGGAATAGAGCTTGCCGAGTGCGCACAGGTAATAGGGCTGGATATCGCCGACGAGGTGATAATGCACACCGACGAGCTGACCGCCGACTGCCTTGTCATAAGAGAGGGGATAGTTTCAAGGCAGGGGGATGACTGATGATAAAGCAGTTTTTGAGCGGGTTATTTATAAACAAGGGCAGGGCAGCACTGACGATAAGTTCTATCGCAGTGGGGATCTTCGCGGTGGCGGTGATATCCGCCGTGGGAAGGACAGGCACTGATATCATCAGCCGCAGCCTTGACGATATGGGGATAAACTCGATATTGGTGCAAACAGGCGACGGCAGCGCCACACTGTCAAGCGACGATGTCGCGGCACTGAACAGCCTTGACGGTATAGCCAACGCTATGCCGCTGATGTCGTCGGTCACGCAGTGCGAGCTGCCGCAGCAAAGCATGACCTGTATCGCGTGGGGGGTCAGCCGCAGCGCGGGGGATATAATTTCGCTGAAGGCGCTGCACGGACGGCTGATAAACGATTCCGACATCGCCCAAAACGCCCGCGTCTGCGCGGTGGATAAGGAGATAGCGCTGCAGACCTACGGCAGGACAAACATAGTCGGCAAGACGGTGGATATAAATATCGGCGGCGGAGTGCAGAGCTTTGAGATAATCGGGGTGGTCAGCTCGGGACTGAGTGCTGTGCAAAGCGTGATAAACGATGTCGTACCGTATTTTGTCTATCTGCCGTATACTACAGTGCAAGAGCTTTGCGGTACAAGCGACTTTGACACCATCGCTTTACGGCTGGAGGACACTGACAACGGAACAAACGCGGTGTCGGACATTGAACTGCTGATGAAGCGACGGCGCGATGACGAGATAGAGGTAAATAACCTGCTCAGCCAAAAGCAGCAGCTGGACGGCATACTGTCAACGGTGACCGTTGCGCTGTCGCTTATTGCGGGGATATCATTGATAGTGTCGGGGCTTTCGGTGATGAACGCCATGCTGGTGTCCGTCTCCGAGCGCAGACGGGAGATAGGCATAAAAAAGGCGCTCGGCGCGCCGAACTACCGTATAGTTACCCGCTTTCTGGCGGAGAGCACCGCGCTGACCCTTATCGGCAGCATAATCGGCGCGGTGTCGGGTGTGCTGGTGACATATCTCGGCTGTGTATATTTCGGCGAGCCGTTCTCGTGGGAGCCGTCGATACTTCTGTTCGCGTTGTGTGTGTCCGCCGTCATAGGTATGCTGTCCGGCAGCTATCCCGCCTATAAGGCGGCAGGCATGAAACCGGTAGACGCACTTAAGGAATAATTTGATAGCTGTTATATCAAAAGCAGGTCTGCGGACGACCTGCTTTTTTATTTGAAAAGCACTTGTAATCAACGCGTATAAGATGTATAATATAAAAAACAGGAGGTGTCGGTATGGATTTTTCAGAGCTTGCAAGATCACGGTATTCGGTAAGAAAGTTTGCCGATAAGCCGATAGAAAAGGAAAAGCTGGATATTATCCTTGAGGCGGGCAACGTCGCGCCTACCGGATGTAATTACCAGCCGCAGAGGATATATGTAGTACAAAGCGAGGAAAAAATAGCCAAGCTGAACGAGCTGAGCAAGTGTATTTTCGGCGCAAAGACGGTGCTGCTTTTTACCTACAACACCGACGAGGACTGGAAAAATCCCCTTGAGAACGGGGTACACTGCGGCGTGCAGGATGTCAGCATTGTGGCGACGCATATCATGCTCTCGGCGTGGGAGCAGGGTATAGGCACCTGCTGGGTGAATTATTTTGCCAACACAAAGCTGGAAAGAGAGCTGGGTCTGCCTGAAAATGAAAGGTCGGTGCTGCTTATGCCGATAGGCTATCCGGCAGAGGACTCTCAGCCGCTGGAAAAGCTGCACAGCGTGTGCAAGGATATTGGGGAAACGGTGCGGTTTATATAAAATGACAACGATATATTTTGTCAGGCATGCAGAGCCTGATTACACAAATCACGATGATATGTCAAGAGGGTTGACAGAAAAAGGTATAGCTGACAGTAAGCTTATTACCGAATTTTTAGCGGATAAAAATGCGGATATAGTATTTTCCAGTCCCTATAAAAGGGCTGTTGATACAATTCGTGATTTTGCAGAAACAAGCGGCTTGAAAATTCATTTGGAATATGATTTCAGAGAGCGAAAAGTTGATAGCGGTTGGATTGAGGACTTTGCGTCATTCTGTAAAGCTCAGTGGACGGATTTTGACTACAAGCGGTCTGACGGCGAGAGTTTACGGGAAGTGCAGGGGAGAAATATCTCGGCATTAAATCGTGTGCTGACAGAACACAGAAATCAAACCATTGTTATTGGAACTCATGGCACTGCTTTGAGTACAATTATAAATTTCTATGATGAAAAATTTGACTATGCTCAGTTTGAAAAGATAAAAGGGCTAATGCCGTGGGTGGTGAAATTTACTTTTCAAGATACCGTTTGTACAGATATCCAACAATATAATCTGTTTGAATTGAGATGACAGATTGTAATTTTCATTACTGATACAAATGATATACCTCAATAAATTCAGAGGAAGGTTTTGTTTTACTCAAATTATCAGGATTTTTCCTTTTTTGTATGTTATACTTAAACTATCCTAGGATGATAACAAAGATTGGGGGTAAAGCATGGACACCGTAAAGATTGAAACTCTCAGCAAGGCGCTGGAATACATCGACAGCCACCTGACGGATGACTTTTCCCAGAAGGACTGCGCCAAGGCGGCAATGTGCTCGCTGTCGGGACTGCAAAAGCTGTTCAAGTATGTGTTTCATATCAGCATAGGCGACTATGTCACCAGACGGCGTATGACCCGCGCCGCGCGCGAACTGCTGGGCGGTCGCTCGGTGCTGGACACCGCACTGGATTACGGTTATCAGTCGGCAGAGGCGTTCAACCGCGCGTTTATCCGCGTATGGGGTATGCCGCCGCATAAATATGCCAAAAGCCGTCGGTTCTCCGGGCTTTACCCAAAGCTTGATTTTCCGCGAAAGACGGAATATAAAGGAGAAATTATCATGACCAACAAGTTTGACATTACCGAGCTGTATGACTACATACGCTCAAAAGAGGGAAAATACGTTATTTGCTTTGATACCTGCCACCTTGATGTCGTAAACCGCGAATACGGCAGAAAGGCAGGCGACGCACAGATAAACGAGTGCCTGCGCCGTATTGAGGAGGTATGCGAGGACGGCATGCTGATGTTCCGCATAGGCGGGGATGAATATGCGCTGGTGACAGATTCCGACGACCCCGAGCAGGTGAAAGATATCGCCGCGCGTGCGCTTGCCCATAACGGTGAGACGGTAGAGGTTGACGGAACGGTACTGCCGGTGTCAATGCGTGCCGGCGCGTTAAAGCTGTCCCACGAAAGCTGCCGCAGGTATCAGATACTGTTCGACGAGCTGGCCAGTACGCCGTCGAACGACCCCGATAAGTTTAATATCAATGCATAATAAAAATATATTCCTCTCCGCCTGACGGCGGAGAGGAATACCACAGTTATTCGTTATTCACTATTCATTATTCACTGAAAAATCCGAGACTGAAAGTCTCGGATTTTGTTTTATACTTCGCAGCAGGTCTCGCAATGCTCTTCGATAACGCCTACTATCGGGGTGGGGTCGATGCCCTGCCTCTTATAATAGTCGGCAACCGCGGTCTTTACTGCCTGTTCTGCCAGTACAGAGCAATGTATCTTTGCCGCCGGAAGTCCGTCCAGCGCCTCAATTACTGCCTTGTTGGTCAGCTTCAGTGCCTCGTCTAACGGCTTGCCCTTTATCATCTCGGTGGCTATCGAGCTGGTCGCTATCGCCGCGCCGCAGCCGAAGGTCTTGAACTTTACGTCCTCGATTATGCCGCCCTCTATTTTAAGATACATCTTCATGATGTCTCCGCACTTTGCGTTGCCTACCTCGCCTACGCCGTTGGCGTCTTCCAGCTCTCCGATGTTTCTCGGATTGGCGAAATGGTCCATTACCTTTTCAGAATAAATCATATTGCAGCTTCCTTTCCGTTACTGTATTTTAAAGGTTTCACCCTTGATTATATGCTCCCACAGCGGGGACATGCTTCTCAGTCTTTCTATAATGACAGGCAGAACCTCAAGCAGTCTGTCTATCTCTTCCTCGGTAGTGTATTCCGACATGGATATTCTCAGCGAGCCGTGCGCCACCTCATGCGGCAGCCCGATAGCCAGCAGCACGTGCGACGGATCAAGCGAGCCGGAGGTGCAGGCCGAGCCGCTGGATGCGGCTATGCCCTGAAGATCCAGCTGTAACAGCAGGCTTTCGCCCTCGACGCCCTCAAATGAGAAGTTAAGATTGCCCGCCAGTCTCTTTTCGCGGTCGCCGTTTAAGTGTACGCGATCTATCTTCATCACCGCGTCGATTATCTTGTCTTGGAATTTCTTCAGCTTTTCGTTCTTTGCGTCAATGCCCGCAACAGCCTCGGTGATAGCCACGCCCAGTCCCACGATGGCGGGGATGTTCTCGGTGCCGGCTCTCTTGCCGCGCTCTTGCGCGCCGCCGTTGATGTAGGGGGCAAGGCGGTACTTCTTGTTGACGTACAGCACGCCCACGCCCTTTTGCGCGTGTATCTTGTGACCGCTGAGCGATAACATATCAATGTTCTGCTCTTTGACGTTGATGTGTACGTTGCCTATTGCCTGTACCGCGTCGGTGTGGAAGATAACGCCTTTGCTCTTGCATATCTCACCTATTTCGGGGATAGGCTGGATGGTGCCTATCTCATTGTTTGCGTACATGATGGTAACCAGTGCGGTGTCCTCGCGGATAGCAGCCTTAACGTCCTCGACCTTTACTATGCCGTTGTCGTATACCGGCAGATAGGTCACTTCAAAGCCGTCCTTCTCCAGAGCCTGTAAAGTGTGCAGTATCGCGTGATGCTCAAACGCGGTGGAGATTATGTGCTTTTTGCCCTTTGCCGCCATCATCTTTGCGGTGTTTATCAGCGCCCAGTTGTCGCTCTCGCTGCCGCAGCTGGTGAAGTACACCTCGTTGTCGTCGCAGCCCAGTGCCTTAGCCACCTGACTGCGCGCGGTGTTCAGCGCCACAGCCGCCTCTCTGCCGAGAGTGTATATCGACGAGGGGTTTCCGTAGCCCTCTTTCAGCCACGGGAGCATGGCGTTCAGCACACTGTCGCTTATCTTGGTGGTAGCGGCATTGTCTAAGTAAATCTTTGTGTTCGGCATTTGTGTCAGTCCTTTCTTTGCCGAAGCGTATTTATGAAAAATTAAGTGTGTAAATTAAAAGTGAACCAATTTAGTCCGCTTTTTATTATATACCATTTTGCAACGAATATCAATAGGTTTTATGAAAAAATTTGAAAAAAATTGCAAAAAAACAAGGCGGGCATAGCCCGCCTTGTCAGCTTTCATAAAGTATATGCTCTTACTTGAGCTCAACCTTACCGCCTGCTTCTTCGATCTTAGCCTTGATCTCCTCAGCCTCAGCCTTGGGAGCAGCTTCCTTAAGGGTCTTAGGAGCAGCCTCAACCAGCTCCTTAGCTTCCTTAAGACCAACACCGCAGATGTCCTTAACCAGCTTGATGATGTTCATCTTAGCATCGCCGAAGGATGCGAGAACTACATCAAACTCAGTCTTTTCCTCAGCAGCGGCAGCAGCGCCTGCGCCTGCAGCGGGAGCAGCAGCAACAGCAGCTGCGGATACGCCGAATTCTTCTTCAAGAGCCTTAACCAGCTCGTTGAGCTCTAATACACTTAAGCCCTTAACTTCTTCAATAATACCTAAAATCTTCTCTGAAGCCATTTTAATTTTCCTCCATAATTATGTTTGTTTTTTATTTGCGGTACTTTTACCGCTCGATTTTGCGGCTGTTAGCCGCCGTTTACGCCGCTTTTACGCGGACTGCTTTTTCTCGATTTCGCTTATCGCGATTGCAAGTCTCTGAATAGGGGACTGAAGCATAAATACCAGCTGGGAAAGCAGAGTTTCCTTCGAGGGCAGCTTTGCGTATGCAACTACCTCTTCCTTGCTGATAGCCTTGCCGTTTACAAATCCCTTCTTGATGCTGAAGGCACCGTCGGAATCCTCTTCCTGCTTATAAAGCAGCTTGGGAGCGGTGATGATGTCTTCCTTTGCGAGAGCTAACGCGGTGGTGCCTTCCAGCACATCCTCGATGCCCTCAACGCCTGCGAGCTCAGCGGCACGCTTGAGCAGGGTGTTCTTTACTACGAAGTAGTCGATGCCTGCCTCGCGAAGTCCTCTTCTGAGTACGGTATCGTCGGCAACTGAGATACCCTTGTAGTCAACGATAACTCCGCAGTCTGCATTTTTCAGCTTTTCTGCAAGCTCCTCAACGTAAGCCTGCTTTGACTGTAATACGCTCTGACTCGGCATAATAGGTTCTCCTTTCGTTTATTTACTGTTCAAAAGGAAAAATAAAAGCCCATGTCCATAGAGGAACAGGGCGGAAAATTCTTATGATCTTCCCATTCCTCGGCAGGCGGAGCATAGTCCGTTAGCGGTAAAACCGACCTGCTGTCTTTAGAACAGCGATATTATTTTATCACACATTACTCCCTTTGTCAAGCCTTTTTTTGAAAAAAACGAAAAAAATTCTCCGCACCGGGCGGCACGGAGAACTTTTTAGTTATTCAATTTCGATATATTTTTTCTTGTCTGCCTGCACTGTCTCGCGCTTTCTCGGTATAGAAAGGCGGAGTATACCTCGGTCAAACTGTGCCTTTATCTCATCCTCAGAGATACCGCTGCCGATATAAAAGCTGCGGCTGCATACGCCGCTGTAGCGCTCTCGGCGGATATATTCGCCGTTTTCCGCGTCGTTCAGGTTTTTCTCGGCGGAGATGGTAAGATAGCCGTTTTCCAGTGCTACCTTTACATCCTCCTTGTCAAAGCCGGGCAGATCGGTCTCCAGCTCATAGGCGGTCTCGGTCTGCCGCACATCGGTCTTCATCGGGCAGTTCGTCTGCCTTTTCCCGTTCCTTTCTGTGCTATGGAACGGAAATGAAAAGAAATCGTCAAAAAGATCTCTGCCAAACACTTCGGGCAGGTACATAATGCAACACTCCTTTTTTGTTTTTTCGGCGAAAACGCCGTTTTCACTATATTAAAATTATCTGCAAAAACGGTGCGTTTATTCCGCATAAAACCGTTCGACAAAGCAATATGCGGCTGTATCGCATTTTTATTTTTTTGGAAATAAATGAAAAAATGCGCAAAATAAAATTTTTGTTTTGCTATTGCATTTTAACAAAAGATAGTGTATAATAATAGGCGATGTCTACGTAGCTCAGCAGGATAGAGCGACCGCCTCCTAAGCGGTAGGTCGGAGGTTCGAATCCCCTCGTGGACGCCAGAAACCACCG
>JAFLRX010000002.1:0-117982 GCA_022511265.1 Eubacterium sp.
GCCTCCGGTCGGAATCGAACCAACGACACGGGGATTTTCAGTCCCCTGCTCTACCGACTGAGCTACAGAGGCATATCGCGAAACCATAGGCAATTATGGTGGAAGTTATAGGGCTCGAACCTATGACCCTCTGCTTGTAAGGCAGATGCTCTCCCAGCTGAGCTAAACTTCCGTATTGCCGTATGAGTTTCAAGCGACTTTTATATTATACACTTTTTTGCTTTCTTTGTCAACCGTTTTTTTGAAATTTTTTATAACGAATTAAATTATGATAAGACCTTTTCCGGTTTTGGTCAGGTTGCGGCAGCCGTCGGCGGTGATAACCACCATGTCCTCGATACGCACACCGTACTTGCCTGTAATATACGCGCCGGGCTCTATCGTGACTATCATACCCTCTTTCAGAGTATCAACAGAATACATTCCGGCTGTCGGCGCCTCGTGTATCTCCAGACCTACTCCGTGGCCCAGTCCGTGCTTAAAATACTCGCCGTAATTCCACGCGTCCAGTGTGCTGCGCGCTACGCTGTCCAGCAGCTTGCCGGAAATGCCCGCCTTTGCCGCCTTATGCGCGTCGAGATTGGCGGACAGCACCGCGTCGTACATCTCGCGCATTTTGTCGGTGGCGTGCCCTATTGCGACAGTTCTTGTCATATCCGAGTGATAACCGTCGTAGGTCGCGCCGAAGTCCAGCGTCAGAAAATCACCGTCCTCCAGCTTTTTATCGGTAGGCACAGCATGCGGTGACGCGGAGTTCACGCCCGAAGCCGCGATAGTATCAAACGACAGCCCGTCCGAGCCGCACTCTGCCATGTAATAATCCAGCATAGCGGCGACATGCTTTTCGGTCTGCCCTATCTTTATATTGTTCAGCAGCTTGTCAAACGCTTTCTCTGCAATGCGCTGGGCTGCGATTATCTTTTCCAGCTCATCCGCAGTCTTTATCGAACGCATTTTTGTCAGCTTATCCGACAGCGCACTGCCGGTATCAAATGTAACAAACGAATAGTTTGCCTTGTATTTCTCCATTTCGGTAAGCGTCATTGAATCGCTTTCTACCGAAACGACAGAGATACCGTGCTTTACCAGCAAATCCATCAGCTGTTTGCGCATGTCTTCAAGCAATATCACCTGACAATCGGTCACTCTCTGCCGTGCCTTTTCATAATATCTGAAATCTATCAGCAGATAGCTCTGCTCTTTTGTTATCAATATCACACCCGCTGACGAGGTGAAGCCGCAAAGATACTTACGGCTTATATCCGATGTTATCAGCGCAGCGTGCCTGTCATCTATAAGCAGCCGCTCCAGCTGTTCTATCCTGCTCATTATATATATTTCCTCCGACCGATTACTTTTTAAGGGTTAGCGCATATTGCAGCGCCAAGGTATAGCTGTACTCGCCAAAGCCCGCTATCGTGCCCTTGCACACCGCCGATATCACCGAATTTTCGCGGAATTTCTCACGCGCGTGAATATTGGACAGATGAACCTCTATCACAGGTATCTTTATCGCCGATATCGCGTCACGGATAGCATAGCTGTAGTGGGTATACGCCCCCGCGTTTATGATAACGCAGTCGGTGTCGGTACGGCTGTCATGCAGCTTGTCTATTATCGCGCCCTCGTGGTTTGACTGGTAAAATTCAATCTGCGCGCCGTTATCCTCCGCAAGCTTTTTCAAGCCCGCGTTGATGTTTTCCAGCGAGTTGTTGCCGTATATGCCCGGCTCGCGCTCGCCAAGGAGATTGAGGTTAGGTCCGTTTATTACAAGTATCTTCATATCTGCTCCTTTATATAAATGTCTCGTAGCATTTCTTCATCAGCGCTGCGTCCTCAGCCTGTGTGCCTGCAGATTCGCAGATAACACTTGCCGACAGTCCCCGCTTTGCGAATAATTCCATAAGCGGTTCGTACTGAGGGCCATACTCGTTATCCTCAAAGGTCAGGTGGCGTTTTTCGCCGCCTGCGGTGTATTCTATCTTGGAAAAATGCACATGCATATTCGCAAGCCTGTCAAAGCCGAGCTTGTTTTCTATCGTGTCAAGCAGCTTTGCGTAGTCCTCCGAGGTCTTTATACCGCCTAATGTCCTTGCGTTAAGATGTCCGAAATCCACGCACGGCAGCATGCTGTCGTCCAGCGTGCACAGCTCTACCACCTCTTCCAGTGTGCCGAGCTGGTTTATCTTGCCCATTGTCTCAGGACAGAATACTGCTTTTATGCCTTCATCTTTCATCTGAGCCAGCGCGCGGGTTATGGTGTCCTTTGCGTATTCCATAGCAGTCTCGCGGGTTATCTTCGCGCAAGAGCCGGAATGTACTACGACCTTTTTCGCGCCCAGCGCGTCGGCGGCGCGCATAGCCTCCATTATGTAATCCACGCTCTTGATACGCGTCTCCTCACTTGTCCCTGAAAGTGAAATATAATAAGGCGCGTGCAGCGTCAGAAATATCCCGTTATCCTCGGCAAGCTGCGGCAGCTTGTCATATGCGGCCTGCGATACACGCACGCCCCTGCCGCATTCTATCTCATAACCGTTAAGCCCTAAGCCCTTTAAATACGCGGGCAGGTCATCGGGAAATTTATTCTTGCCCCAGCTTTCGGAATTTCCGCCCGGTCCGAATGTCATCATATGCTTGTCCTCTATTTTCTTTCAAGTTTAGAATAGTCACGCTTGAAAAACAGGCTCTCCGCCCGTCTTTTCAGGCGGAACGTCCATGTATTCTCAAGATGAAAAGGTTCTACCAGTATGGTGGTCACACCCTTGAGATTACCGCCGACAATGTCGGTGAATATCTGGTCTCCCACCACCGCGGTGTGGCGCTTGGATACCTCCATACGGCGGATAGCCTTCGTTATGCCGAAGGTCAGCGGCTTACAGCCGTTGGCACAGAATGGCAGACCCAGTTTTTGCGCCAGCGGGCGCACACGCTTGTTGGTGTTGTTTGATACCACCGTCATTTTGACGCCCAGCGCGCACATCTCGTCCAGCCATTGCATAACGCCGTTTTCCGGCTCTTGATGCCCATGCATGGAAAGTGTGTTGTCCAAGTCCAGTACGAGCGCCTTTATCATGTGCTTTTCTAAAAAGTCCCTGTCTATGTCAAGGACGCTGTTTATCCATATATGCGGTTTAAATAGCATGACAGCTTCCTTCTTTTCAAGATAAAAGGCGGACAAAATCCTTTGTCCGCCTTTATTGATGTAAGTAAATTACTTATACTTGCGCTTGCGAGCAGCCTCGGATTTCTTTTTACGCTTTACCGAAGGTTTTTCGTAGTGTTCCCTTTTGCGAACCTCTGCGAGAACGCCGTCTCTGGCACAGGATCTCTTGAAACGCTTGAGCGCTGTATCTAAGGATTCATTTTTTCCCAAACGAACTTCTGCCATCTATATCCCTCCTTTGCCGTGCGGCATAGGTTAATTACATACAAATTTTTATAAAGATGTACGCTAGTATTATACTACATCTTTTACAATATGTCAATAGCTTTTTGCAATATTTTCAAAGTTTTTTTGCAAAAACTATTTTTCGAGAATGGCAGATAAAGTTACATTAACCGAATATTCCGCCGAGCTTTTCCTTTAAGCCGTCAAACGACACCTTGTTCTTAACGCCGTCAACTATATTGTTGACAACATCATCGGGCAGGTCCACGCCGATAACACCCTCAACAGCCTTTACAGGCTCAGACTTGAACTGTTCGGCAAAATTCGGGTCGCTCTTTACCTTGTTCACGATTTCGTCGATTTTTCCTTTGATATCCATTGTTTTTCTCCTTTGAATGTAATGGGCTGTGCGCCTTTTTTATTTTAGCATAATTTTATGAGAAAATCAACTCTTATTCCATTTTTTTCAAAAGCAGATCATACTCATACCCGTCGCCTTGATATTCTTCGTATTTTCTTGCTATCACCTTATCAAAGCAGAACCGCTCATAAATATGCCGCGCGCGGTCGTTATCGTCCTCTACCCCAACGGTAAACTCACTGCAGCCTTGCTCGCAAAGTGTGTCTATAACACTTTGCAGCAGGCGTTTACCCAGTCCTCTGCCTTGATATTCCTCACGAATTCGAAAAGCAAACAGATAGACACGCCGTCCGCGTACAGCCTCACGCTCGTCCTCGCTCTCGTATTTTACATGCAGCTCTCCGAGCGGCTTTTCATCACCAAACAGCAAAAAGATGTCTATAGTGCCGTTTAATATATTTCGGGTATTTTCCTCTATCATAGCGGATATGTCGTTATAATCGAACAGCTCTTTTAACAGGGGTAAGTCCACAGGTGTAGCCTTTTTTATAATATACTCCATATCTAATCCTTTTTTCAGCTGTCTAATATTTTATGCTATTTCTCCCTTTGCAAACAGATTGTCTTTGCCCATACCGCAGACATACGGCTCAGAGTCATATTTACGGCAGAAATCCAAAAAGTCTTCTTTTTGTTTAGGGTCGCTCATTATCTTTACAAGTATCTCATTTGGGATGGTTCTTGCGTACGCCCCGGGTCCGGCAAGCTGAATGTTACGCACTCCCAGCCTTCCCAAAATTTCTTTCAGTTCGTCCGGCATAAATGCATAGGTTATACACCACGGAGCTCCGCCGCGCTTGTATTCCTCTATTTCAGCTTCGCCGCCCATAAGCCCCTCTGCCATCAGTCTTTCAACGCCGTTTTTGTTAAAACTAAAAGAATCAACGGCATTTTCCCGGTTGTCAATACACCATCTTACTTGACTGTCATTTGAGCCGCTGTCTAAAATAAACTGATTTTTCTGTATCGGATTTGATAAATACGGGAGTGTACCGAGGCGGCTCGTAACACTTATCATTATACGCTTTTTCGAGATACGCACCAGCTCACCTATCACCTTTTCATGATTGGGATAGGTGTATGAAACAGGGGCGTCAAAAGAAATGACCATATCAAAAGACTTATCCGCATATTGCGACAAATCCTCCAACGCACCCCTTACAAATGTTATTTTATCCAGCACTCCCGCTTTCTCGGCAAGTTCCTTTGCCTTATCTATCATCGGTTGCGAAATATCAAAGTGAGTTACTTTACAGCCGTGTTTTGCCAACAGAATAGAAAATCTCCCGCAGCCTGCTCCGCCGTCAAAAACAGTTTCAATATCAGAAATGTTTTCAAGCAGTTCCTTTTCAATATGGTTCTTTTGTATAATATCATCTATAAACGTTTCCTCGCGTCGGCTTTCAAGCTCGCCTTTATCAGGAAGATTCCACATACGCTCGGATATTTTTCTGCTGTAATCCATTTTTCTCTCCTTTTATTCATTTGTCATTTCAGCACCAGCCTGTATATTCTCTGCCGTTCCATCCCCTCATGCCACGCAAAATAACTTTGCGGCACCTCGCATATCTCAAACAGCTTTGCGCCCAGCTTTTCTATGGTTTTATAGGATGCCTTGTTGCTCTCGGCGCAGGTGATATAGATATAATCCATCCCCTCGGCTTTGGCTACCGTCAGTACGGCAACACACGCCTTATATGCATAACAGTTGCCGCGGTACTGCTCATACACCTCATAGCCGATATTGCCGTTATAGTATGAGTGAAAATTGCGCCCTATACGTACACTTATTTTGCCGACAACAGCATTATCGCTCTTTCTGATGATGTCGTAGTAATAAAACGGCAGCATTATGCCGTCACCGGGGTTCTTCTCAGCTAACAGCAATATAAGCTCGTCGGTCTCTATTCTTTCAAATTCTGCGTTCATCATTGCCACCTAAAACAGCTCGTCAAGCAGTATATAATATCTCAGCTTTTCCATGTCCGGCTGTATACCCAGCTTTTCAAACAAAAGGTCGGGGTCAAAATCCTCATACACCTTACCGCCGTATCCACCGTTGTAATTATCTTTCAGGCTGCGCCAGCAGATAGCGATATCCGTCCACCTGTCGGCGACGCCAGCCTTGCCAAGGTCGATAAACCCGCTTATCTTCCCGCCGTCAAGCAGTATATTCGGCAGGCAGAAATCCCCGTGGGTAAGGGTCAGTTCCTCCTCGGGGCGATTGTCGCACAGCCACTCCAGCAGCTCGGCAGGACCGGAAAAGCCGCCGTCTCCGTATGTCTCCGGCTGTACGTTCTCGGTATCGACCAGCCCGTTTTCAACGTTATACCGCGCCGCCGCCAGCTTTACATCAAGTCCGTTACAGCACGGGCAGTCAGAAATATCAACGCCCTGCAGCATTTTCAGCCCCTCTGCCATCATGGAAACCACCATCTCCTGCTCGTCCAAAAAGTCGCAGGACATTCTTCCGTTTATCCTACTCATAAGCATATAGCTTTTGCCGTCGCTTATCTCATGATGAATAAGTCTCGGCGCGGGCAGCTTGCCGTCCAGCCAGCGCAGCATTTTTGCGGTATTTTCCGCCTCGTCAATGTATTCTTCTATCTTCAGCACCATATCGTCATATATGCGTATCTGCGAGCCGGACAAGCCTGTGCTGTCAAGCGTGTAGGGTTTTTCCGAGGTGAGTTGTTGTATTGTGAGTGGTAATTGTATACTCATTTTACTGTCTCCCCTTGAAGTAATTATTGTATTACGTTTTCGCTTTTTTCAAACCCATTAAACCAAGCGCGCTCGTTAAAAGCTTTTTTCTTCGCGCGCTTTACTGGCTCATCAGCGATACCGACAGGCAGAATGCAAACAAGCTCATATCCGTCAGGTACGCCTAGCCGCTTTGCAATTCTTTCCCCTATTCTATCGTCATCAGTAATATGCCCCTCATACCAGCAGCTTTCATAGCCGAGTGACTTTATCGCAAGCAGCATATTTTCTATTGCCGCCGAATAGTCCTGCACCGCAAAGCACTTATCACGATAAGCGCAAACTCTTTGAGTAAGCACGCAAATAATCGCGGGGGCGGTCTGACATATCGGCGGGTCTATCAAGTCTTTTACTTCCGCCAACAGTTCCGGCTCGTCCAACGCTATAAGCGATGTGGTCTGCTTATTACAGCCGGACGGCGCGGCAAGCCCCGCCCGCATTATTTCAATCAAATCTTCGCGGGCTACTTTTGTGTCTTTATATCTTCCCCGATAGCTGGTTCTATCATCAATTATATTTAATATATCCATTTTCCTCCACTTTCTGTGCTATCAATGTATCCATGCAATGCTTATGCGGCTTACCTCCGCTGTTGCAGTCGAAAACCTCCTCCCGGCAGGTGTGGAACAGCCAGTCATGATAATACCCGAACAGCTCACCTGACAGCCACGGGTGTCTTAAATCCTCATTTCTTGTGCTGTCCGGCGCACGGGCAATGAATGGCTTTTTGACAAAAACATTCAGCGCGTTTATACCACCATCTGTTGTATGCGATTTCAGACTTTCGCAAAGCTCTTTACGGATATTCAGCGGGACGAAATGCAGCACCCCGCTGCTGAATATTATATCAAACTCAGCATCAGGTCTGTAATCAAAAATATCCGCCTTAAAAAAGCTCACTCCGACCTTGTTGTGCTCCGCCAGCCTTTTTGCTTTGTCAAGTCCTGTTTCGGACAGATCAAACGCAGTCACCGAATATCCGCACTTCGCCATAAACACCGCATCCTTGCCCTCTCCGCAGCCCATATCCAATACACGGTACGGCTTTGTCGGCGGCAGCATCTGCATAATTTCATAGCAGACGCGGTTGGGTTTCAATCCCCAATAATATTCCTCGTTCTTATAGCGGTTGTCATAATCAGATATAACTCCGCTATAGCCAAGCAGCGCGTCAACGGTGGTCTCCAATACCGCCGCGAGCTTTGGCAGCAGTTCGATATCGGGATAGGTCGTACCGTTTTCCCACTTACTGACTGCCTGAAATGAGATATTAAGCCGCTCGGCAAGCTGGTTTTGGGTAAGTCCCAGCTCTCTGCGCTTTCTGCCTATCACTTCGCCTGTTTTCAAGTTATCCATGTGTTTTCCCTCTTTCGGTAAATTTACACCGCGCCGTGTCATCCTTATTGTAGCATAGTTTTTTGTGTATAGCAATAACCGCAAAAGAGAATCAACAGTGAAAACTCAACCAACGGTTGACGGGTCGTACTCCCCCTCATACTCCATCGAACGCATTTTGCCGCTGCCGTCCAGCTTGCTGACCTCGCCGTAGCGCACAAAGTGCAGTCCGCACTTTTCCATCACCCTGCCCGACGCCTTGTTCTGCTCCGCATGGTCGGCATAGAAATACCGCGCGCCGAAATGCTCATACACATACTTCATCATGCCCTTTGTCGCCTCGGTGGTATAGCCTTGGTTCCAGCAGTCATAACGGATATTATAGCCAAAGCACCAGTAATCATTGTTACTGTACGGCTTTTTCTCAACGCCGATATCCCCGCTGCCTATGAGCAGTCCGTCGGATTTTCGCTCAAAGCCGAAATTATAGGTGTGGGTCTCCTGCTCTACCCTTTTCAGCCATTGGCGTACCTGCTCTATCGAGGTATATGTGAAATACGGCATATATTTTGTTACCCGCTCGTCGCCTACCCACTCGAATGCCGCCTCCGCGTCGGCAACGGTAATCGGGCGTAAAATCAATCTTTCTGTTTCTATTATTATATCGTGCATTATTGTTCCTTTCTTAGCAATAATCCCCGCCGATACGGCGGGGATATAATTATGGTTTTACTTAATGCTTAGTCCTCACGCTTTTTTCTTATCGCAAAAGCCGCGGCAACAGCTGCGACGGATGCCGTCATAATCTGTCCGAACAGTCCGTTGTAACCGGTGTTGGGATTTTCGGGATCTTCTACGGGTTTACCGATATCTCCGATAATTCCGGAAGAATCACCGGGAGAAGGCTCTTCCGTGTCGGTCGGATCATCCTGCCCGCCGTTTTCGGTATTATCGTCAGGCGTATCAGGCGTTTTATCGTCACCTGTAGATGTTTCGGGTATTTTATCGTCGCCATCAGGTGTATCGGGTGTGTTGTCGCCACCCGTAGTCTGATCGGGATCAACATAGTCAGGATCTTCCTCACCGCAGACTGTGCATACACCGTCCACATAGTTATGCTCCAGCGCGGGTATCTCTTCGCCTTCGCTCAGTGTCTCCCCGCATACCTCGCATACAGTGTCGCCGGTATAGCCTGCTTCGGTGCAGGTCGCGTCTTTCGCGTTTTCAATTGTTTCTTTATGTCCTGCCGCGGGAACTATTCTTGTATCCTCAGCACCGCAGTCAACGCAGGTGCGGCTTTCAAGCCCGCTATCGGTGCAGGTAGGAGCTTCCGATATCTCCCAATCGGTGTAGTTTTCATGTTTGCACTCGGATACCATTACGGTCACGGTTTTTTCCGCAGTCGCGGTGGTAGCGCCCAGCATGGTGGTAACAACAAGAGTATACTCACCGGAGTCATCAAGCGATGCGCTTTCAATATACAGATCCTTAGAGTTCTGACCTTCGAGCGGCTCGCCGTCCTTGTACCACTGATAGGTGTTTACGTCGCCGGGCTCGGTAACAGCCGCCTCTATAGTAAGGCTCTTACCCTCGGTAACGTTTATCTTTTCGTATTCGGTGGTTATCTCGGCGGCGACAGCCTGAGGAAGAACGACCTCCTCGCCTCTCTCCGCTTCTTTTTCCAGCACCGACTCGGCAACAAACTGCGCATCAATAATTGTGCTGCTGCCCGCGATGTCATCATAGCTTACTGTAACGGTCATAGAATTTCCGTCAGTCACCGATATATATTCGCCGTTTACAACTATTGCGTCTATGCTGTATCCATCGTCAGCCGATACGGTAACGGTAAGGCTCTCTCCCTCAGACAGTGTGGTGATACTGTCAGCACCGATTATGCTGCCGCCGGAAGTATTGGAAAGTATAACCGTCTTTTCAGATGTCGCGCTGCTGCCGTCGTCCTCTACTGCCACTATAGCAAACGGGCTGAAAGAACTACAGGTTATAACAAGTCCGTAGGGTGTGATAACGCAGGGTATCTCCTCCACGCCGATGATCTCGTCAGCATCGTTCTTGATAAAGTGGTATGCCTTAAAGGTCACGCCCGCGTCCTCAGGACCGTAGCCATTCGGGAAACCGACGCTTACTCTTACAGCCTCACCGGTCTTGATGACTACACACTGACAGACAGTAAGATTGATGTTATATGTAGAACTGGACAGCACCTTTTCGCCTGTCTCTTCTATCATTTCATTCATGGTATCGGTCTGAGCGTTTAGGGTGTTGCTTGCTACCAGTACTATTCTTGACTTGATGTCGTCGCCGATCACAGTACCGTCTTTAGTAACCCAATCGGTGGTGGAAAGATCGCTGTTTTCCAATAAAGCGGGCTTTCCGTATATACGCCAATTATAACCGGGTATGCCAAACGCGCAGTGACCGGTATAGTTTGCCGCAACATAGCCTACACTGTTAGGTGCCTTGTTGCTCCTTTTGCCGATAAGTCCTTTGAAAGCAATATCGTATACAACGGAATCATCCGCATACATAGGACTGGGAGTGAAATCAAAGGTAATGGTAGACTCGCCGTCCCATTCGAGATTTTCAATCTTAGAGTATATATGTCCGGTGACATTATCAGACATTACTCGGTCATGACAGCTGATGGTATAGTCAAGCTCCTCTCCGTTGCTTATCAGTACATCGTCATAGGTAACCGTTACGTTATACGTCTTGCCCGGCTCTAATCTTCCTATAATAGAAGGAGTTATCGTCTTTACATAGGGCGGTGCGATATAGGTGCCGTCAGGATTGTCCAATACGCCGGAGTATGCCTCTAACAGGAACGGGTCGCCGCGGTATGTGGTATATGTCCACGGATCCTCAAGATAAGGACCGGGAGCAATATCGGTTATCGCAAATTCAAGATATCTGACATGCGGATAAGGAAGTATTACCTCGGTAGGGGTATCGGTTATCGCAGGATAAAGGTCAGGCAGGATATATGCCCAGGCATCATCGGTCTTGGTCTCTCCGTCAACGTACACAACGGTATGCCTTACAAGGAAATACCATCCCTCTTTTGCAGCTTCGGCAACGCCCATACCGCGGAAGCTTACCCTGAACTCCGGTACGGTCTCACCGTCAAGCGTGCCGTTACGGTCATAGTTTACCACAAGACCCTTACCGGAGGAAACATTCTCTACGCCGAAATCGTTCATGCTGATTATAGGATACGAAAATTCATAATCAGACTCAGACATAACGCCAACGGCCACATGCTGTCTGCTTATTACAGACTGTCCCACCAGCAGGTATTCGGTACTTTCATAGCCGTCAAGTCCGTTAACGCCCTCACTCTTTGTGTTGACCGGGTCGTCCATGGTAACGTCCACCGCATACCATTCACCGTCTATCATAACATCGGTCCACATATGCACCTCAGGCACATTCTCGCTGTGTCTGAACACACCGTACACCAGTACACAGGGTATACCGAGACGGTCAAGCACTGTCTTGAACGCTCTGGAATAGCCCTCACACAAGCTCTCACCCTTGACCAGTGAGCCGTATGCAGTTCTGATAACGCCCATGTTCTCAGGCTTACAGGTGATTTCACGACGGTAGGATGTATGAGTTGTGAGATAATTGTGCACAAACTCAATCTGCTTTGCCGCAAGGTTTTCATCACCATCCGCAGTGACAGCCTCGGCCTGTTTAACAACATCGTCTACCATTGCGTCATATTCCGCAATTGCCGCATTTACCTCAGACTCGCTTGTAAAGCCCTGAGTGTAATAGCTGTCGCTTCTGCCTGTACCTATGTATGCGTGATATCCCCCGTCGTAATCGGTAGTTACTCTGATAGACAGGTAAGAAAAATCCACATAGAAAATATCCGCATTGTCCGCATAAAACGCGTCTCTCGCCGCGGTAAACGCGGTAAGCAGCGCACCGTAGTTGTCAATGTATGCCTCCAGCTCAGCCTCGGTAAGCATGCCGTTAGCTATAAGATCATAGTCGCCGTTGCCGGTCTTAAATATGCCCTTCAGGTACATTTCCTGCATAGCATCGTAAAACGGCTTTTGCTCGTCCGTCAGCTGATTGTAAAAATAATGCTCGGCAGTCTGAGCCGCCGCATAAACGACGGAATCGGAATGTTCCGGCGCGGGCAGCGCGGTTACGCTCGTTACCGCCAGCACCGCCGCAAGAGATACAGCGGTTATCTTTCTGAACAGTTTCATATTATTCCTCCTCAAAAGGTTTTTCGCCTAAATATATTACAGATAGCAAGTGTTTAGTAATTGAAGCACTGTATTATATATAAACATATAAAAATATTTTTTCAATTAAGAAGTCAGCAATTTAACAGTTTTTTCCTCATTTTGACATAACTTTTCGGTAATTTTTCAAAATCCTATTGACATACCGCAAAAATCGTGCTATAATTCATTTAGCACTCTAGCCAGTAGAGTGCTAAAAACAAATCACAATAATAGACAAAAGAAGGGATTACAATGGCAAAAAAGGCATTTAAGGCAGAGTCCAAGCGTTTGCTGGACATGATGATCAATTCAATATACACACACAAGGAGATATTCCTGCGTGAGCTAATATCCAACGCAAGCGACGCGATGGACAAGCTGTATTTCAAATCTCTGACTGAGAATATCGGACTTTCCAGAGGGGATTTCGAGATAAATCTGACGGTCGATAAGGAAAACCGCGAGCTGATAATCACCGACAACGGCATAGGTATGACCAAGGAAGAGCTGGACAGCAACCTCGGCGTTATAGCAAAGAGCGGCTCGTTACAGTTCAAGAACGAAAACGACGAAAAAGAGAACGAGGATATCAGCGTTATCGGTCAGTTCGGCGTGGGCTTTTACTCGGCGTTTATGGTGGCGTCTAAGGTCACTGTTGAGACCAAGGCTTACGGCAGCGACACCGCGTATAAGTGGTACTCAGAGGGTGTTGACGGCTACAGCATAACCGAGACTGAGAAAGACAGCTACGGCACCAAGATAACGCTCAAGATAAAGGAAAGCACCGACGAAGAGGATTACGATGAGTTTCTCACCGATTACAAGATAAAGGGCATCGTAAGGAAATACTCTGACTATATCCGATATCCCATCAAGATGATGACAGGACACAGCCACCTCAAAGAAGGCACTGAGGACGAGTACGAGACGCATTACGCGCTGGAAACGCTCAACAGCATGGTGCCTATCTGGAAGAAGAACAAGTCCGAGCTTACCGATGAAGAATATAACAAATTCTACAAGGAAAAGTTCTACGATTTTGAGGACCCGATCGTGCACATCCACACCAAGACCGAGGGTACGGCGACCTACAGCGCGCTGATGTATATCCCTGCAAAGGTGCCGTTCGATTATTACTCAAAGGATTATGAAAAGGGCTTGCAGCTGTATTCCAACGGCGTGCTTATCATGGATAAGTGCGGCGACCTGCTGCCCGACCATTTCAGCTTTGTAAAGGGTCTGGTTGACTCCGCCGACCTGTCTCTGAACATTTCCCGTGAGATGTTACAGCATGACCGCCAGCTTAAGATAATGGCGAAGAGCATCGAACGCTCGATAAAGAACGAGCTTACCAAAATGCTGAGAAACGACCGCGAGAAGTACGAGCAGTTCTGG
Source organism: Eubacterium sp. (assembly GCA_022511265.1). Taxonomy (GTDB): domain Bacteria; phylum Bacillota; class Clostridia; order Oscillospirales; family Ruminococcaceae; genus Ruminiclostridium_E. Next base: position 13,571 of record JAFLRX010000002.1, read on the forward strand.
AAGTCGTTCGGACTGCAGATAAAGTTCGGCGTGTACAACGGCTTTGGCGCGGGTAAAGAGCTTTTGCAGGATCTGCTGCTGTTCTACTCCTCGTTTGAAAAGAAGTATGTTACTCTTGAAGAATACGTTTCCCGTATGAAAGAGGAGCAGAAGAACATCTACTTTGCCAGCGGTGAGACAGTTGAAAAGATTGACAAGCTGCCGCAGACCGAATTGGTAAAGGACAAAGGCTATGAGATACTCTACCTTACCGACAGTGTGGACGAGTTTGTTATGCAGATGATGGTAGACTATAACGACAAGCAGTTCAAGTCGGTGTCCGCGGGTGACCTTGACCTTGAATCTCCCGAGGAAAAAGAGGAGATTAAGGCAAAGGCAGAGGAAAGCAAGGATATGTTTGAGTTTATCAAGGAATCGCTGGGCGGCAAGGTAAAGGACGTCCGCCTGTCCAAGATACTCAAGTCACACGCGGTATGCCTGACCAGCGACGGTATGCTGTCGATAGAGATGGAGAAGGTGCTCAGCCAGATGCCCACCGAAACCGGCGCAAAGGCAGAAAAGGTACTGGAGATAAACGCGTCCCACCCGATATTCGATAAGATGAAATCGCTTTATGTAAGCGATAAGGACAAGCTGAAGCTGTACAGCGATATCCTTTATAATCAGGCCTTGCTGATAGAGGGCATGGCGATAGAGGACCCCGTTGATTTCAGCAACAAGCTGTGCGAATTGATGTCGTAACACTCAGCGCCGCCCGCATAAACGCGGGCGGCGCTTTATTGACATTAATAAAATAACATGATATAATTATTAAGCATTTTAATATGCAAATATTGACGAAAGGAGTGATTGTAATTATGATAAAACAAACATTGAAACAACTTGGGAGGGTGATTGTTTTTTAATCCTTCCGAGATAGGAGGAAAACAATGACTGATTGGTTAAAACAAGTAAAAGACAGCTGGAACAAAACGGCTGATTCGGCCTGGTATCAATCGCTTAGAACAGATGATATAATTGAGAAACTGGCAAAAGACCCTGCAAGCGCTTTTCATCCTGCGGTATATGATTTGATAAAGGAATATATCCATGATTTTCGCGGCAAGAAAGTGTTATTGCCCTCCAGCGGGGATAATCATGCCGCGTTTGCTTTTGCGGTGTTGGGTGCAAATGTCACTTCTGCCGATATAAGCGAGAGACAGCTTGAACATGCTAAAGAAATTGCGGATAAATTAAACCTGAATATCCATTTTGTCTGCGATGATACAACACAGCTTTCAAATATCAAGGACAATAGTTTTGACTTGGTTTATACCTCAAACGGCACACATACATGGATAGCGGATTTATCAACCATGTATAAAAACATATATAGGGTACTCAAATCGGCAGGATTTTCAATTATGTACGATATTCACCCGTTTAACCGTCCTTTTACATGCGAGGTTTGGAACGAGCCAAAAATCAAAAAACCGTACACAGAAACAATGCCGCACTGCCATTGGCGCATACAGGATTTAATAAACGCAATGACAGAAGCAGAACTCTCAATAAAACGGATGGAAGAATTACAGGCACTTAACGCTTCTTTCTGGTTTTCATATGAGGAATTAGTTAAACAAAGCTCAGAAAATCTTGAAAGAGTAAACAATTGGGAGCTCAATCCTATGGCTGCATTACCTGCCTGGATTACGATAATTACACAAAAATAAAACTATATAAAAAAAATTCACAAAACAAGACCAAGCTGTCGCTTGGTCTTGTTTATGTTTTCATTGCACTATATCCGCAATTTCCGCCCGCGCGGCCTTTATCAAATCGGCAGGCGCGATTATTATCTGCGTGCCCAGTCTGCCGCCGCTGATGATAACCTTGTCCAAATCGGTTATCGCGTTGTGGAAAACCGTTTTGTACTGCTTTTTCATACCTATCGGGGTGCAGCCGCCGCGGATATATCCGGTCACGGCGTTTATGTCCTTGACGTGCAGCATCTCCACCGACTTTTCCCCTACCGATTTTGCGGCTTTCTTTAGATCCAGTTCAAGATGTATAGGTATAGCGAAAACGTAATAGTTTTCGGATTTGCCGACCGTCACCAGCGTTTTATAGGTGCTGTCGTACTCCTGACCCAGCATATCGGCGATATGCACGCCGTCAACAAACTCGTCGCACTCGTAGGTGTTGACCTCGTATTTTATTTTCAATTTGTCCAGCATACGCATTGCGTTGGTTTTCTGTTCTTTTGCCATATCCGCTCCGTGTTCATATATTATTCTAAAAGTGAACGTATATTCTCAAACGGCTCTACACAGCGTTTTAATATACCGTTGATGTACGCTATCGCAATTCCGTAATTGGTCATCGGCACGCCCGCGTCGGCGGCACAAGCAAGTCGGTATTTCATTTCCCGCTCGTTTAGTGTACAGCCGCCGCAGTGTATTATCAGGCTGTATTTTTGCAGCTCGCGCGGAAATTCTCCGCCGGAGGAAAACTCAAGCTCTATATCCTTGCCGGTGTATTCCTTTATCCAGCGCGGCAGCTTTACCGTGCCGATATCGTCGCACTGGCGGTGATGTGTACAGCCCTCAGAAATAAGTATCTTATCGCCATCGTTCAGCCTGTCAAGCATTGTTACGCCTTTGACATTCTGCTCCAAGTCGCCCTTATACCGTGCAAACAGTATCGAAAAAGAGGTAAGCGGAATATCCTGCGGAACTTCTTTTGACACATTGGCGAACGCCTGACTGTCGGTTATCACCAGACGAGGCTTTTTGCCGAGCGAGGACAGCGTATCGGTCAGCTCGGTCTCCTTACATACCGCCGATATCGCCCCCGCTTCGAGAATGTCACGGATGGTCTGCTGCTGCGGCAGTATCAGCCTGCCCTTTGGCGCGGCACTGTCTATCGGCACAACTAAAACCGCTATATCCGACGGAGAAAGAAGGTCGGCACAGATGTGTTTGTCATTGTCGCCCGTGTCAAGCTGCTTTGCGATAAGCTCTTTCAGCTCGTGTATGTTTTTCCCGCTTGCGGCACTGATGTATATTTCGTTATCCGCTATCGGTTTTTCGCTGTCGATAAGGTCGCACTTGTTGTACACCTTGATGTAGGGAATCTTCTGCTCTTTCAGATTGGATATAACTTTGATGTCATACTCATTTTCGCCCTGCGTGGCATCTATAACGACAAGCGCGATATCGCTTTTGAACAGCACGCGATAGCTTTTATCCACCCGCAGTCCGCCAAGCGCTCCCTCGTCGTCCAGTCCGGCGGTATCGGTGATAAGCACCGGGCCGAGCGGCAGCAGCTCCATAGCCTTTGACACTGGGTCAGTGGTGGTGCCCGCAACATCGGATACCACTGCCAGTGACTGACCTGTCAGCGCGTTTATCAGGCTGGATTTGCCTGCGTTTCTTCTGCCGAATATGCCGATGTGGGTGCGCTCGGCATTCGGCGTACTGTTAAGGCTCATAATGTCTCCTTACGTTCATATATCACTTAGAACCTGAAATCTCTTTGACCGTTTTGGATATTGTTTATATACTCCTCGGCTATCTTGCGCACCTTTTCCTTGGGGATATTAAGCAGCTCTTTTTCTATCAGCTTTTCGCCTATTGCCTTTGTGTCGGGGCTTGCGTAATCCTCAAGATATTCCTTCAAGGTCATCAGGGCGTTAGGGTGGCAGCAGTTTTGTATCTGTCCCGCCTTGCAAAGGCTCATAAAGCGGTCGCCTGTTCTTCCCTCACGATAGCACGCGGTACAGAACGACGGGATATACCCCAACCGCATCAGCCAGTTTACCACCTCGTCAAGGGTGCGGTTGTCGGAGATGTCAAACTGCGCAGAGTTTTCCTCCCCAGGCTCTTCCTCGGCATATCCGCCGACGCTGGTGCGGGAGCCGCCGCTGATCTGAGAAATGCCCAATTCCAGCACCTTTTCACGCGATTTCTGACTTTCGCGGGTGGAAACTATCAATCCGGTATACGGCACCGATATTCTCAGACACGCAACTATCTTCGCAAAGGTATCGTCACTGATACCGTTGTCAAATTCATCAGGGTCGATGTCGTCAGCGCGGCGTACCCTCGGCACGGAAATGGTGTGCGGTCCTACGCCGTGTACCGCCTCAAGATGCTCGGCATGCATAAGCAGCCCCGCAAATTCGTAACGATACAGCTCCAGCCCGAACAGCGCGCCGATGCCTACGTCGTCTATGCCGCCCTCCATTGCCCTGTCCATTGCCTCGGTGTGGTAGGCGTAATTGTGCTTGGGTCCTGTGGGGTGCAGCCGCTCGTAGCTTTCCTTATGATAGGTCTCCTGAAACAGGATATATGTGCCTATCCCCGCGTCCTTCAGCTTGCGGTAATTCTCTACGGTAGTCGCGGCGATATTTACGTTAACTCTGCGGATAGCACCGTTTTTATGCTTTATCGAATAGATGGTGTTAATGCTCTCAAGGATATATTCTATCGGGTTGTTAACAGGGTCCTCGCCCGCCTCTATCGCAAGACGCTTGTGTCCCATATCCTGTAACGCGATGACCTCCTCGCGTATCTCATCCTGTGTCAGCTTTTTACGGCAGATGTTCTTGTTTTTGGCATGATAGGGGCAGTAAAGGCAGCCGTTTACGCAATAATTGGAAAGATACAGCGGCGCGAACATTACTATGCGGTTGCCGTAGAAATCCTTCTTTATCTGCTGGGCAAGTGCGTATATCTCCTCGTTTTTCTCGGGGATATCGCAGTCCAGCAGCACCATTGCGTCACGGTGGGACAAGCCCTTTCTTTCCTTTGCCTTTTCGATTATCTCGCTGATAAGCGCCTCGTTATGCTTGTTTGCCTCGGCATAGGCGAGCGTCTCGGTTATCTCCTCGTGATTGATAAATTCCTCCGCCTTAAGCGATTTGGGGTCGTATTTATACATTTTTTACTTCCTTTCTTTTATTCCGGCAATTTCTGATATACTGTTTTGGTGGTGACGCCCTTCAGCGCGCCCAGCCTGCCGGACAGCGTACTGATAACGTCCTGCGGCGCGTCTATCGCAACGCTGATGATAGACACCCCCGCCTTTTCGTAAGGTACGCCCATGCGCCCTATAATATAGCCGCCGCTGTCGTGCAGCAGCTCGTTTAATCTCGGGACGCTGTCTTTATCGGACACCACGATGCCGATAAGGGCTACCCTTGTTTCGTTTTCAGTCATATTACACCCGCTTTCATATAAAAACAGCCGCACCGAAAGGCGCAGCTGTACGATAAAGCTATTGTTTATCTACGCCTTTCTTCTCAGTATTCTTTGAAGTCAGTGCATCAAAAAACATTGTCGGTTTGGCGAAAGCACACTCGCACCGCACCGATATTTTTCTGATATGATTTTAACACAAAAATATGCCGTTGTCAAGCGGTTTTAAGACGTAAAAATCAGACATAAAAATATAACATTTTTATTGACAAAACCCTATCGTAGGTGTATAATAAAAGAGTATGTAAAAAGCAAGCTTATTGATAACACAAAGCGAAAGGAACAAGACAACAAATGAGCATTCTTACCAAAATATTCGGAAACTACTCCGAAAAGGAAATAAAGAGAATAATCCCGCTGAAGGACAAGGTGCTGGAGCTGGAGAGCCGCTATTCCTCTATGACCGACAGTGAGCTGAAAAGCCAGACCGCGGTGTTAAAGGACAGGCTGGCGTCGGGAGAAACGCTGGAGGACATTCTGCCCGACGCATTCGCGGTATGCCGCGAGGCGATGTGGAGAGTTCTCGCGATAAAGCCCTACCCCGTACAGATACTCGGCGGTATCATACTTTTCCAAGGACGTATAGCGGAGATGAGGACAGGTGAAGGTAAGACCTTCGTTGCAGCCCTCCCCTCTTACCTTGTGGCACTCAGCGGCAAGGGCGTACACGTCGTAACCGTAAACGACTATCTGGCAAAGCGTGACGGCGAGATGATAGGACGTGTACACCGCTTTTTAGGTCTTACCGTGGGACTGATACTCCACGATATGACCAACGACCAGAGAAGAAAATCCTATAACTGTGACGTTACCTACGGTACGAATAACGAGTTCGGCTTTGACTATCTGCGTGATAACATGTGCATCCGCAAGGCGGACAAGGTACAGCGCGAGCATAATTTCGCCATCGTGGACGAGGTGGACTCGATACTGATAGACGAGGCGAGGACGCCGCTTATCATTTCCGGTCCCGGTGACAAGTCTACCGACCTTTACGCAAAGGCTGACAAGCTGGCAAGAAGTCTGCGCCCCTATAAGGTAGTAGAGCTGGACAGCAAGGAAGATCAGGATCAGTTTGACGGCGACTATATCATAGACGAAAAGGCGAAGAACGCCACCCTCACCCAGCGCGGTGTTAAAAAGGCGGAGGCGTATTTCGGCATAGAAAACCTTATGGACGCGGAAAACATGACCCTTTTGCACCATGTTAACCAGGCTATCAAGGCGCAGGGTGTTATGAGACGCGACGTTGATTATGTAGTCAAAGACGGCGAGATAATCATCGTTGACGAATTTACCGGACGACTGATGTTCGGCCGCCGTTTCAACGAGGGTCTGCATCAGGCGATAGAGGCAAAGGAAGGCGTAAAGGTAAAGAACGAGAGCAAGACGCTGGCTACCATCACCTTCCAGAACTTCTTCAGACTGTACGACAAGCTGTCAGGTATGACCGGTACGGCTATGACCGAGGAAAGCGAGTTCAGGGAGATATACTCTTTGGACGTTATCGAGATACCCACCAACAAGCCGGTGGCGCGTATCGACCGCGAGGATCAGGTATACAAGAACGAAAAGGGCAAGTTTGAGGCAGTAATCAGACAGATAGAAGAATGCCACGCAAAGGGTCAGCCGGTGCTGGTCGGCACTATCACCATCGAAAAGTCCGAACTGCTGTCCTCAATGCTTAAGAAAAAAGGCATCAAGCACGAGGTACTAAACGCGAAGAACCACGAGCGCGAGGCGGAGATAGTCGCGCAGGCGGGCAAAAAGGGAGCGGTTACCATCGCGACCAACATGGCAGGTCGTGGTACCGATATTATGCTGGGCGGTAACGCCGAATATCTTGCCAAGGCAAAGATGAGAAAAGAGGGCTTTGAGGAGGATCTGATAAACGAGTCCACCGGCTTTGCCGAGACGGACGACGAGAACATCCTCAACGCGAGAGAGACCTTTAAGAAATATAATTCCGAGTTCAAAGAGCAGATATCCAAAGAGGCTGAAGAGGTACGAGAGCTGGGCGGTCTGTTCATACTCGGTACCGAGCGCCACGAGTCAAGACGTATCGACAACCAGTTAAGAGGTCGTGCTGGACGTCAGGGCGACCCCGGCGAAAGCCGCTTCTTCATCTCGCTGGAGGATGACCTTATGCGTATGTTCGGCGGCGAGCGCGTTCAGGGCATAATGCAGACACTCGGTATAGATGACGATATCCCGATAGAAAACCGCTTCCTTACCAGCACGATAGAGTCCTCACAGCGAAAGGTTGAGGGCAGAAACTTCTCTATCCGTAAAAACGTGCTGGATTACGATGACGTTATGTCTCAGCAGCGTATGACAATATACACCCAGCGCTCCAAGGTGCTGGACGGCGAGGATGTCAGCGAATACATCCACAGCATGATAAACGAGACTATCGAGGAGAACATCAACACCTACTGCTCCGGCGATTATCCCGAGAATTGGAACTTTATCGGTCTGAGAGAGCATTTTATGGGTATGCTCACCACCGAGGACGATTTCAATTATGATGTCGATGACCTTAATACCATCGACAAGAAGGATATAACCAATCTGCTTAAAGAGCGTGCCGAAAAGCTGTATAATGAGCGCGAGGCAGAATTCGGTCCTGAAATAATGAGAGAGCTTGAGCGTGTCGTTATGCTCAAGGTCGTTGATACCAAGTGGATGGATCACATCGACGCTATGGAAGAGCTGAAGCGCGGCATCTCGCTGAGAAGCTATGCGCAGCGCGACCCTGTTGTAGAATACAGGATAGAGGGCTTTGCGATGTTTGATGAGATGATAGCGTCCATAAGAGAGGACACCGCGCGTCTAGTCCTTACCGCAAGAGTAAAGACCGAGGCGCCCCCGCAGCGCGAGCAGGTATTAAAGCCCCACGCGGAAAACGCGGGCGCGAAAACCACCTTTAAAAAGGACTCTACCCAAAAGGTCGGCAGAAACGACCCCTGCCCCTGCGGCAGCGGCAAGAAATACAAAAAATGCTGCGGAGCAAACGACTGATAACAGCGAAAGGAACTGACAATGGCTGAAATAAAACCATTCAACGGGCTGCGTTTTACAGAAAAGGCAGGAGCCGTGGGCGAGGTATGCTGCCCGCCCTACGACATAATCAACGCGCAGGAAAAGCAGGAATATATCGCGAAAAATCCCAACAATATAATCCGTTTGGAGCTGCCGAAGATAGCACCTGAGGACACCGACGCGGCGTATGCTCAGGCTGCGGACTGCCTTAACGGCTGGCTGGAAAACGAGATACTCAAATGCGACGGCAATCCGGGGATATATGTGTATGAGATGGAATTCGGCGTGCAGGGCAAAAGCTATTCGGTAAAGGGCTTTGTGTCGCTTGTAAAGCTGGAGGAATTTTCAAAGGGTGTGATACTCCCCCATGAGGAAACGCTGTCTAAGGCAAAGGCGGACAGATTTAACCTTATGTGCGCGACCGGCTGCAACTTCAGCCAGATATATTCGCTGTATATGGATGAGGACGGCGGAGTGTTCGGGCTGATAAACAAGGCAAGCTGCGGCGCGCCGGACAGCAGCTATACCGACGGCGACGGAGTCACCCACAAGCTGTGGTGCGTATACGATGAGGATGTAATAAACACCGTTGCCGCGAAAATGGCAGATAAAAAGCTGTATATCGCGGACGGACACCATAGATATGAGACCGCGCTGAGATACAAGGCGCATATTGCCGAGACACAACCCGACAATATCGGCAGTTCGGAATATGTGACCATGATGCTGGTGAATATGGAAAACAGCGGACTGGTGGTGTTCCCTACCCACAGGATAGTGAGAGACCTGCCGGATTTCGATTATAATTCCGTAGTGGAAAAGTGCAAAGATTATTTTGAGATAACCCCTTACCTTAATCGTGAAAAGGGCGAGATAGGACTGGAAAAGGCATACGCCGAGAATAAAAAGGCGTTTGTGCTGTTTACCGGCGACAACAACTACACACTGATGGTGCTGAAAGACACCGCGCTGATGCAGACGCTGATGCCTCAGGCAAGCAAGGCGCTGAGAGAGCTGGACGTAAGCGTACTGCATACACTGGTGCTGGAGCGGATATTCGGCATAGATAAGGAAAATATGGCAAATCAGGTGAACCTCACCTATACCCGCAGCGCCGACGAGGCGATAGCCGCCGTAGACGGACAGAGGGCTAACTGCTGCTTTTTACTTAACCCCACCCGTGTGTCCGAGATACGTGATGTGGCGGCGGCAGGCGAAAAGATGCCGCAAAAATCCACCTACTTCTATCCCAAGCTGACCACCGGACTGGTAATGAATAAAATATTTTGACGGAGAGAAAAATATGCTTTCACGAGAGTGTAAAAACGAGCTGATAAACCACATAATCCCCTTTTGGAACAAGCTGGAGGATACCGAAAACGGCGGATTTTACGGCTATGTCGGGTTTGACCTGAACACCGACAAAAACGCGGAAAAGGGTGTTATACTTCATTCAAGGATACTGTGGTTTTATTCAAACTGCTATCTGGTGCTTAAAAACCCCGAATACCTCAAAAAGGCAAAGCATGCATATGAATTTATGACAAAATACTGCGTTGACGAGCAATTCGGCGGTGTTTACTGGATGATGAACGCCGACGGCAGCGTAAAAGACCCGATGAAGCATACATACTGTCAGGCGTTTTTCATCTATGCTTTGTCCAGCTATTATGATGCGTCTAAGGATGAGGACGCGCTGGCATTGGCAAAAAAATTATATGAGACGGTAGAGGAAAAATGCCGCGACGAGGTCGCCTATAAAGAGGCGTTTACAAGAGACTGGCAGATAATGCCCAACGACGCGCTGTCCGAAAACGGGCTTATGGCAGACAAGACGATGAACACTACTCTGCACCTGTTAGAGGCATATACCGAGCTTTACCGCGTGTCCGGCGACAAGAACGTGCTGAAGGCGCTGTACTTTCAGCTGGAGATAATGCTGGATAAGATATATGACGCTGAAAACGGCAAGCTGCTGGTGTTCTTTGATAAAGACCTTAACGAGATAGGCGATATATATTCCTACGGTCACGATATTGAGGCGACATGGCTTATGGACAGAGCGTGTGACGTTATCGGCGACGAGCATCTGTCAAAGCGTATTGCCGAGATGAACAAGGTCATCGTTGAGAATATCGCGGACAGAGCGTTTGTCGGCGGCAGACTGAACAACGAGGTCGAAAAAGGCGTTGTTAACACCATGCATATATGGTGGGTGCAGGCCGAGGGCGTCGTAGGCTTTTACAACGGATATCAGAGATACGGCGACGCGAGATATATGGATATTGCGCGAAGCCTGTGGGAATATATCAAAGAACATATAATTGACAAAAGAGAGGGCGGCGAGTGGTTCTCCCAATTGTTTGACGATGAACGACCGGACGACAGAAAGCCGTCTGCCGACCCGTGGAAATGTCCGTATCACAACGGACGTATGTGCCTTGAAATAATAACCCGTATGTAGTCTTTTCAGCGAAAGGAAAACCCATGTTCCGAGCAATAAAAAAATTAAAAGCGGTCAGCGCATTGACGGCGGCAGCACTCTTGCTTTCGCTTACCGGTTGTGCGCCGAGTGTTGAGGACGAGATAGTAAAGCCGATAAACGGAGAGACCAAGCTGTCCTACAAAACCGCAAAAGCCGAATATATGACGATAGAGACAGAGGAGAAGGTCCCTGCGGAGATAGGCTTTGCCACCTACACCAGCTTTTCCGCGCCGTTTGATACTAAGGTAAAGAAGGTAAACGTGACCCATAACGGCACGGTTAAGGCGGGCGACGTCCTGTTAGAGCTGGACACCTCCGCTCTCGATTTCCAGATAAACGAGCAGCAGATAGTGGTGGCACAGACCTCTGACAGCATAAAGAAAGAAGCCGCCCAAATAGAGCTGGATAAGCTGTTAGATCTGCGGGAAAGCGCCAACATAATCGCCCCGTATGACGGGATAGTAAACGAGCTTCCGCTGTTTCAGGAGGGTTCCGACCTTAAAGAGGGCGACAAGATATGCACGGTATCGGTACCCGAGTCGATATATGTGTACAATGCAGGCGGCGCAGGTAAAAACCTGCGGTTCGGCATGGATGTAAAGCTGGTAATAAATAACAAAGAATACGCCGGTACGATAACAGCGGCACCCGACACAATCCCCTCTGACGCGAGCAAAAATATGCAGAATTATTCTGCCGCAACTCTAAACGAGGAGGACTTACAACGTCTGCTGAGCGAAAGCAACGGCGCAACACAGGCAGCTGCCGGCTGGGCAACGATGTATGCGATCACGGTAAAAAGGATAAATGTACTTGCCGTGCCGGAATCGGCAATAAAGGTCGAGGGCGTAAAATATTATTGCAGCATACTCAGCGGCGATGAAAAGTATGATATGCCGGTTGAGGTCGGCGTAACCGCCGGAGGATATACCGAAATACTAAGCGGCATTAACCAGGGCGATGTTGTTATACTCTCCGAAAAGTCTTCTAATAAAAACAATAACAACAACAATGACCGTGAAGAGTGGGATGGAAACTGGGACGGCAATCGTGAAGGATAAGCTGAAAATAAATATATTAAACGGAGCTGATTTGATCAGCTCCGTTTTTTCACCTCTGTGCGGTGCTTTTCATATTATATTCTAGCAAACAATATCAATCGGAGGACGAAAATGGCAAACAACAGTGACATCAGAGTGACGCTGGTCGGCAATCCGAATGTCGGCAAAAGCACGGTATTCAACGCTCTGACAGGACTTAAACAGCATACCGGCAACTGGGCTGGCAAAACCGTCAGCAACGCGCAGGGTGAATATATACGAAACGGACGAAAGGTGATAATGTATGACCTTCCGGGTACATATTCCCTGATGGCACACTCGGTGGAAGAACGGGCGGCACGCAGCTTTATCGCGTTCGGCAAGACTGACGTGACTGTGGTCGTCTGCGACGCATCCTGTCTTGAGCGCAACCTTATCCTCGCATTGCAAACTATGGAGATAACGCCTAACGTTATTCTCTGTATAAACCTTATGGACGAAGCGAAAAAGAAAAACATAGCGATAGATACCGACAAGCTGCAAAAAGAGCTTAACGTACCTATCATAAAAACAGCCGCGAGAAGCAAAAAAGGGCTTGACGAGCTGGCGGACGCGATAGAGCAAGCCGCCGACTCTCCCTTGACAGAAAGCTATAGGCTTTCCTACACAAAGGAAATAGAGACGGCGGCGGGCGCACTTATGCCTGTTGCGGAAAAATATTTCGGCGGGCTGCTGCCGGTACGCTTTGCGGCACTGCGGCTGTTAGAGGGAAACCGCGACTTTATAAACGAAATGTGCGAGCAAGCAGGGCTTAACGAAGAGCAAAAGGCAGAGCTTTCTCGTGAAAAATCCGCGATATTAGAGCAAAACGATATCAGAATAGAAAAGCCCGAGGATAAAATATCCTCCTGCACTGTGCTGAATGCCGAATCGGTGTGCTGCGAAGCAGTCACGAAAAAAAGCAGCCGCAAGACGCGCCGCGACGGCAAAATCGACCGTATACTCACCGGGAGATTTACCGCTGTGCCTATTATGATACTTATGCTGACGGTAATATTATGGATAACCGTCGTCGGGGCAAACTATCCTTCCTCACTTTTATCAGGCTTATTCGGTTGGATAGAAGAACAGCTGGCGGCGCTGATGAGCAGCATAGGCATACCCGACACGATAAACAGTATGCTTACCGAGGGTGTGTTCAGGGTGTTGGCATGGGTGGTGGCGGTAATGCTGCCGCCGATGGCGATATTCTTTCCGCTGTTTACGCTGCTTGAAGATTTCGGCGTACTACCCAGGATAGCATTTAACCTAGACAAGTATTTCAAAAAAGCAGGCGCCTGCGGCAAACAGGCACTGAGTATGTGTATGAGCCTTGGCTGCAACGCCTGCGGCGTAACCGGCGCGCGGATAATAGACAGCAAGCGCGAGAGGATAATAGCGGTGTTGACCTCCTCCATGGTCCCCTGCAACGGAAAATTTCCGATAATAATAAGTCTGTTTTCGATATTCATCATCGGTACCGGCGCAGGGATATTCGAGAACATGGCGGCGGCGCTGGGTCTGGTGTCGGTACTGGTCATCGGAGTAGCGGTAACATTGATGTGCTCAAAGCTGCTGTCCGCCACACTGCTAAAGGGCGAGCCGTCCTCCTTCACCATCGAGCTGCCGTCTTACCGCAGGCCCCAGATAGGTAAGGTGCTGGTGCGCTCGTTTCTTGACCGCACGCTGTTTGTGCTGGGGCGGGCGGTGACCGTTGCGGCACCAGCCGGGCTGATAATATGGATAATCGCCAATGTCAGCATAGACGGCTCAACACTGCTTAGTATATGCACCGATTTTCTTGATCCGGCAGGCAGACTGCTGGGTATGGACGGTGTGATACTGTTCGCGTTTATCCTCGGCTTTCCGGCAAATGAAACGGTAGTGCCGATAATCATAATGGCGTATGCCGCATCGACCTCGCTGTCGGACACGACAGGCACCGCGCAGCTTGCCGAGCTGCTGACCGCCAACGGCTGGACGGTGATGACCGCGATATGCGTGATATTATTCTCGATGTTCCATTTCCCCTGCTCTACAACCTGCCTTACGATATACAAGGAGACAAAGAGCATAAAATGGACGGCAGCCGCAGTAATACTGCCGACTGCCGTCGGTGTCGTCCTTTGTATGGCGCTTAACGCCGTGTGGATGATGTTCGCTTAGAAGCTCAGCAGATCGGATTCCGCGTCAGAATCCTCTATCAAAGCATAGCCTAAGATAAAGCTTACTTCGTTGATATTTTCCGCCTCGTATACAGAGCCGTACTTTTCATTTGTGGAAATATCAAAATACTTGCCCTCGTTGATGTGCTTTATAATAGCACCGTTGGACAGATACAGCTTTCCCTCTGCCTCTCTGATTACTTTGAAATACTCGCCTTCAAACTCAGTTACTTCCTTGGAAAAGGGGTTTGTTAAAAACAGCATAATGTTATCCTCCTATAGGTTTTGATTTAATTCTTTTAGCTTACGGACCGTCTCAGCTATCGGCAGCCCCACGACATTGTAATAGTCTCCATGTATACCCTTGACCATGAAGAAGCCTTTTTCCTGTATGCCGTACGCGCCCGCCTTATCCATCGGCTCGCCCGTAGCTATATAGTCATAAATTTCACTGTCGGAAAGCGCGTAAAACTCTACGTCCGTCTTTTGATAAAACGGCATCTCACGCTCTCCGCGTCTGATGCATACCCCGGTATACACACTGTGTGTATTGCCGGACAGCAGCCTCAGCATATTATACGCGTCCTGCTCATCTTTCGGTTTGCCCAGTATCCTGCCGTCAACCGCGACAACGGTGTCCGCACCGATAACGGTATCTGTCGGGAACTTCTCGCTGACCTCCGCCGCCTTTTGCCGTGACAGCATCAGCACCGCCTCAGACGGTGTTATGCTTTCGGGAAGAAACTCTTCACCGACCGCCGGAACAACCTCAAACCGAAGTCCCGCAAGCGTTAACAGCTCGCTCCTGCGCGGGCTTTTACTTGCCAGTATCAGCATCTTTTTTTCCGTATATCTCGTTGTAATTATCTATGCACTCTTTTATTATCTCCACCGCCATATCGTGACCCATTACCTCGTTTACTGCGGTGTCCTTGCCCTCAAGCTGCTTATACACCTTGAAGAAATGCTGCATCTCGTCAAAGATATGACTGGGCAGCGCCTCAATGCTGCGGTATGAATTATATGTAGGATCACCGTACGGGATAGCAATTATCTTCTGGTCCATCCTGCCGTTGTCCACCATATTTATAACTCCGATAGGATAGCACTCTACCAGCACCAGCGGTACAAGCGGCTCGTTACACAGCACCAGCACGTCCAGCGGGTCGCCGTCATCGGCAAGCGTCTTGGGAATAAAGCCATAGTTTGCGGGATAATGAGTAGAGGTGTACAGCATCCTGTCAAGGATAAGCATACCGCTCTTTTTATCCAGCTCGTACTTTGCCTTACTGCCCTTTGATATTTCTATCACCGCGAGAAAATCATGCGGCGTTACTCTCTCACTGTCAATATCATGCCAAATATTATTCATTTGTCTTCCTTTTCCAAACAGCCTATCAAGTAAATATCTGCTGTTTAACCCTCATTTTTTTAATTATACAATATCCTGTGAAAAAATTCAATAGATAGCTGAAAATTTTTATAAATTTTATAAAAATTTATCAATAAAATCCTCCGTCTATCCCCAGCACTTGTCCGGTGATATAACGCGACTCTGCCAAAAACTTTATGCTCTGCGCTATCTCCTGAGGTGTACCCTGCCTGCCCAGCGGTATTTCATGCTCTAGCTCGGCAAGCTCTTCCGGAGTAAGGTCTTTACGGTTCATCGGGCTGTCTATTACGCCCGGCGCGGCGCAGTTTACGGTTATGCCGGACGGCGCAAGCTCTTTGGAAAGCGCCTTTGTAAATCCGATAATACCCGCCTTAGCGGTGGAATAATGCACCTCACAGGATGCCCCATGTACCCCCCACACGGAGGAAACGTTGACTATGCTCCCCTGCTTGCGGGTCAGCATATGCTTTACCGCCGCCTGGGTCACGTTGAACATACCCGTCAGATGTATGTTCAGCATATCCTGCCAATCTGTCTCGGTAATGTCGGTGAACAGCTTTATCTGAGATATCCCCGCGTTGTTTATAAGGATATCTATTTTGCCGAATTGTTCGTATATCCGTTCTACCGCCTGATGTGCCTGCGGCTGTGAGGTGATGTCCGCCTTAAAGCATTTGCAGCCGTAGGTCTTTTCCAGCTCCGCCGCCTTTGCGTCGGAGGCTTTGTATATCACCGCAACGTCATAGTCTTTGGCGAACGCCTCGGTCAGCGCGCTGCCTATCGCGCCGGTGCCGCCGGTAATTATTACCGCCATTGCCGTCCCCTTTCGCTTGTACAAACGGGAGCATAATATATGCTCCCGTAATTATTACTTTCCGCTGATATCCAGCTTTTCTCCGTCGGATTCAAGGCTGATGGACGTGATGTTGCCGTCATTATCGACGATAATGTCAGCTATCTTGTCCTCTACCTCTTTGCGGATTATCCTGCGGACATCTCTGCCGCCGTACTTTCCGCCGAATGCCTTTTTACCGATATAGTCATATGCCGACTGCTTTACGTCCAGTGTGATGTTCTTCTCCTCCAGCGGGGCGATCATCTCGCTTATCATCAGCTTTGCGATGTCGCAGTACGCCTTTTCGTCCAGCGGATTGAAAACCACTATCTCGTCTATACGGCTGATAAACTCCGGGCGTAAAAATTCATTAAGCGCTTTCATCGCCTTTTCGCGGGAGATATCCGACTCGGTCTTGGCAAAGCCCAGCCCGCTCGTCTTGAGTGACGACCCCGCGTTAGAGGTCATCGCGATAACGGTATGCTCAAAGCTTACAGTCCTGCCGTGTGCGTCGTTTACCTTGCCCTCGTCCAGTATCTGTAAAAGTATATTCAGCACGTCAGGGTGAGCCTTTTCTATCTCGTCAAACAGTATTACCGAATACGGCTTTCTGCGCACCTTTTCGGTCAGCTGTCCCGCCTCGTCATAGCCGACATATCCGGGCGGCGAGCCGATGATACGGGATACGCTGTGCTTTTCCATAAACTCGGACATATCAAGCCTGATAAGCGGGTCAACGGTGTCAAACAACTCGGTTGCCAGTACCTTTACAAGCTCGGTCTTTCCGACGCCGGTGGGTCCTACAAAGATAAACGACGCGGGTCTGCGGCGGGCGGAAAGCTGCACCCTCGTGCGCTTTATTGCCGCTGCGACCAGCTCGCATGCCTCGTCCTGCCCTACTATCTTACTTTTCAGCTCTTCTTCCAGCTTTGCTATCTTGACATACTCGGTCTCCATTATCTTGCTGGCGGGTATACCCGTCCACAGTTCTATGACCTTGCATACATCCTGTACCGAGACGTTTATCTGCTTTACCTTCGGCTCCAGTTCGTCTATTATCTTTTGATTTTTCGCTATGCGGGTCTTTACCTCGGCAATGCGCTGATAGTTTACGTTTTCGGTGTCGGAGGACAGCTCGTTTTCCTCTGCCTCCAGCTTTTTGTTTTCCTTTAGCAGCTTTTCGTATTCTGCCAGCTCGTCGCTGTTGATGCTTGCACATGCTGCCGATTCATCCAGCAGATCTATCGCCTTGTCCGGCAGGAAACGGTCTGTGATATACCGCTCGCTCAGCACCGCACAGCTTTTCAGCACTTCCTCACTGATGTGTATCTGATGATGCTCTTCATAATAGTTCTTTATTCCGCGCAGTAGCTCTACCGTCTCGTCTATGGTAGGCTCGTTTACGGTGACCGGCTGAAAACGGCGTTCAAGCGCGGCATCCTTTTCGATATACTTTCTATACTCGTCAAAGGTGGTGGCTCCTATCACCTGCATCTCTCCGCGGGACAGCGCAGGCTTGAAGATATTCGCCGCGTTCATTGTACCCTCAGAATCACCTGTTCCGACAAGGTTATGCACCTCGTCGATAAAAAGTATGATATTGCCCGCGTTCTTTATCTCCTCGATAAGAGATTTCGCCCTGCTCTCAAACTGACCTCTGAACTGCGTACCCGCAACCAATGCGGTAAGGTCCAGCAGATACAGCTCTTTATCCTGAAGCCTGAACGGAACATCACCGCCCACTATCTTCTGCGCGATGCCCTCCGCTATCGCGGTCTTGCCGACGCCCGGCTCGCCTATGATACAGGGGTTGTTCTTGGTACGGCGGGAAAGTATCTGTGTCACACGGTATATTTCCTTATCCCTGCCGATAATACGGTCCAGCTCGCCGCGGCGCGCCTTGTCTGTCAGATTGGTGCAGTAAGTATCCAAAAAGCGGCGCTTTTTTTCTTCTTTTCTCTTGTTGCGCTTTTTTTCATCCTTTGCGGGCTGACCGTTGTTGGCTGCCGCACCGTCACTGTTAGAGGGCGCAGCGCCGCCGAATAGCCGCTGGAACAGCGGCGGCATCGTGCCCGCGCCGCCGGGGATAAAATTGTCGTCTTTATCCTCGCCCTCGTCATCATCATCGTCGGCGTCCTCATCGCCGAACAGCATTTTATAGCTTTCCTCCAGATCCTCGTCGCTTATCCCCATCTGCTTCAGATAGTCGTTTACCTGCGGTACTCCCAGGTCCTTGGCGCAGATAAGGCAAAGCCCCTCGTCACGCTTTTCGTTTCCCTGCATGGTGGAAATAAATACGACTGCCGTTCTTTTTTTGCATCTTGAACAAACCATTTACTATCACCTTGATCCTAAAATACTAATTTATCCTAAAAAGTTCAAAAATTCAAAATTGTATACCCAACTGAACGCATACGACTCGTTTATTGTCATTTCGTTGAGGAATACCAGAGAATTATCGCTGGCCGCGGTAGCAAAGTGCAACACTATGACAATTATAAATATAATCATCATTCCCTCTATTATTCCTAAAATACCGCCGAGTGCCTCGTTAAATTTACCGATTAGCGGCAGCTTGTTTATCAGCGAGGTCGCATTAATAATAACGGTAAGCACTATCATTATTATAACAAATATCAGCACAAAAATCAATGTTCTTATCGGAATAAGCACTACAGGCTTTATCACATTGTCGAGTATCGCCTTGCCGGGGTTGCCGTCGGCGTTTCTTACGCTGATGATAACATCTCTCAGCAGGGTGTTGTCCGCCTGTCCGAGCGTTTCCTCGGAGATACCCAGCATCGGCAGTGCTTCGCCTATCTCGCCGATAACATCCGATACAGACTCAAACGCTTCTGAATCCAATATCTTATCCGACAGCACCTCAGCCAGCAGCAGGTCCTCAATGCTGTTGGATTGAAGGTCGCTCTGATATATCTGCACCGTGCCTATATTGATGCTGGACAGGTTATCTGTCTTGTCATAGCCGAATACCGACATATCCACGTTCTGAAGCCCTGTCTTGCTGACATTGACATCGTTAAGCGTGAGGGTTATTTTCCCTGCTCCGTCCGGCGTTAAATCCAGCTCGTCTAAGGATTTACCGCCTACCGTTATCTTAGACATGTCTACTTTAGCCAGCTGTGTCACAACATTGTCGCCCAGCGTATCGTTGACCGTATCGGATATGGTCTTTTCCAGCGCGTCTTCAACAAAGCTGTCGTATATCATGTCCGCGATATATTCACTCGCCCACAGTGATATCAAGAATGCCGCGATAAAGGATATAAGACTAAGCGCCATACGGACAAAGCCGCGTTTTACCCCCAAAAACAGCATACCTATCAGCACCGCCGCAAGTATCACATCATAAAACCAAAAAAATACCGTTCCCATTTTTCTCTCCGTTTCTTTCCTTTTTACAGATCAGCCTGAGATATCGTATCGTATCCCAACATAAGATACATCGAGCCTACTTTTATGAACGAGGAAAAATCCTGTTCAAGCCTTGTCTCTTTCTGTACCGACAGCTCAAGATCGGTGCGGAACATATCACGTCCGCTAAGTATGCATATCTCGCCGTCGGATATCAATATTTCTGATATTAAATCATAGTCGCTGACGGTCTTGGTCTCGGCGCAGCATTTATCCAGCACCGTGACGGTTTTACCCTCTCCCGTATAATAATCCAGCACCAGCACGTTTGCGTTGTTTCCTATATCGAAATCCAACAGCTCTCCGTTATACGCATAGCTGCCGTTTTGCTTGCCGTCATCTGAATTTATGCTGTATGCCGCGTTGTCGCCTATCACGGTCACTATATCACCGTTTACGTCCAGTCCGTAGGGCAGTCCGTCGCTTATGCTGTACTTCCACAGCTCGTTATCTTCAGAACTGATGTCGTACTTGCACAGATCGGTGATTATATTTCCGTTGTCCGAGCGTACCAAGGTCAAAAACATAAATTTCTCGTCGTCCGAAAAATCCGCCTGCATGACGTTTTCATCTATAAACTTGCGGGTGTACAGCCACTTGCCGCTGCCGTCATACACATATACAACGTTTGAATACCGTCCGCCGGAGGTCACTACCGCGACCTTATCGTTGTCTCCGATATAGGCGGAGACTATCACCTCGTCGTCAATCGACAGCTTGAATATCTCGGCGTTTGCGCTGTATACCGCAAAGTCATGTCCGCCCCTGTCATATATCAGCGTGCGCTTTGCGTTGGTGACCGCCGCAGGGTTGACGTATCCGTGCTGTACGGCGATATTCTGCCCGCCTGCCGAATTATATGTATAAAAATACGTATCGGTTATCAGCGCGAAATTATCCCCCACCGGCAACAGCTTATACTGCGAGCTGCCCGGCAATCTTACCGGAAATCCCTGTCCCTCCGCGCTCTGACTGCCGAAGCGGTTTGCTATACCTCTGAACGGCTCTGCTATCTCGTTGCGGAACACGTACACCAACACGCCTATTGTGATGACCACCACGAAAATTATAAGGTTTCTTATCAGCCTTATCCGCTTTTGCTTTTTGCGGTATACGGTCATATCGTTAAGGCTGTTGTCCTCTTTCGGTATATCAGGAACCTTCATATTAACCCTTCTTTCAGTAAAACACTTTGTTAAGATACAGTCCGCAGGCGGGCGCGGTCTTTCCGGCGCGCTCTCTGTCGCCTGTCTCCAATGCGGCGGTAATATCCTCCGCCGTCCTTTTTCCCTCGCTTATATATATCAGCGTACCGGCGATTATCCTTACCATATTATGTAAAAAGCCGTCTCCGCTGACGTAGATGTCGGTATATTTCCCATTGTCTGCCACCCGCGCCTCGGTGACCGTACGCACGGTGGTCTTTACCAAGTGCAATGATTCCGCCTTACAAAACGCGGCAAAATCATGCGTCCCGACCAGCAGCTCTGCCGCCTCGTTCATAAGCGGTATATTAAGCGTATACGGATAATGCAGCGCGGTATTTTCCGAAAACACATCCCGTATTTCCGATGTATATATTCTGTACAGATACTGCTTGCCCTTACAGCTGTACCGCGCGTGAAAATTACTGTCGGTCTCTTTGCAGGACAATATCGCTATATCAGTCGGCAGCAGCGCGTTCATCCCTTTGACAAAGCCGTCGCAGGGTATGCGGCTGTCTATCGGCACACTGAAAACAAACTCGTTTGCGTGTACTCCGGCGTCGGTACGCGAGCAACCGTTGATACCTACCTCGCAGCCGGTCAGTTTTTTTATCGCAGCCTCTACCGTCTGCTGTATCGTCACACCGTTGTCCTGCCGCTGAAATCCGTGATACGCCGCGCCGTTATATGCCATTGTGACCGCAAAATTACGCATATTTTCTCCTCTATGGAATCATATACGGTATCCCGAGATACGGGATATATATGTTCAGCATGATAAGTCCCGCAAACATCAGCACCATTACCGCAAGCGCGGTATAATCCCGCGCGCCGGACTTCAGCTGTTTCATTCTTGTCCTGCCCTCGCCGCCGCGATAACAGCGGCATTCCATCGCGAGCGCCAGCTCGTTCGCCCGCTTAAACGCCGAGACAAACAGCGGTATCAGCACCGGGATAAGCGCTTTTGCCTTCTTTACCAGTCCGCCGGTGTCAAGATTGGCTCCGCGCGCCTTTTGTGCGGACATTATCTTGTCCGTCTCCTCGATAAGCGTGGGGATAAACCTCAGCGCGATAGTCATCATCATCGCCAGCTCATGCACCGGAAAGCGCAGCTTTTTCAGCGGTGACAGCAATCTTTCGATAGCGTCGGTAAGCGCTATCGGCGAGGTGGTATAGGTAAGCAGCGACATACCGATAATTAAGAACATTATCCTTACCGCCATAAATATCGAGGTCGCCACACCCTTGGGATATATCGTGATAAAATCCCACAGGTTTACCAGCGGCTCTCCGTCACCCTTTATAAAGAACAGGTTCAGTATACAGGTGATGGCGACCAGCGGAAGTATCGGACGCAGGCTTTTCAGCACCAGCCCAAGCCCTACACCCGACAGAATATATATCATAATCATGAACAGCCCCGCCGCCGCCAGCCCCAAAAAATTGGAGGTAACAAACAGCATAACGACATAGGCTATATCCATAATTATCTTGAACCGGCTGTCCAGTCGGTGGATT
The DNA here is from genome assembly GCA_022511265.1 of Eubacterium sp. Taxonomy (GTDB): domain Bacteria; phylum Bacillota; class Clostridia; order Oscillospirales; family Ruminococcaceae; genus Ruminiclostridium_E. The sequence goes on from JAFLRX010000002.1 coordinate 35,968, forward strand.
ATCGAATTTCCCGGGAAAAACTGCCCGATGGTTATATCCTTCAGCATACGTTTCCTTTTGCTCTGTACTCTAAAATTCTTTCTTTTGCACGTTCTACGGTGTATATATCCGTCCCGAGATCAATGCCTTTTTCTCTTAGCTTCATTATCACTCTCGTTATCTGCGGTACGTCAAGACCTATCTTTATTATCTCGTCCTGCCGCGCGAATACCTCGTCAACGGGCGCGTGGCAGAAAAGCTTGCCCTTGTTCATTACCAGCACCTTTTCGGCATACTTTACTATATCCTCCATTGAGTGGGAGACAAGCAGTATCGTGGTGCCGTTTTTCTTATGATAATCGCTTATCCTTTCCAGCACGCTTTCGCGTCCTATCGGGTCAAGCCCCGCTGCCGGCTCGTCCAGGATAAGTATTTCCGGCTCCATCGCTATTACCCCCGCTAGGGCGACGCGTCGCTTTTGTCCGCCGGACAGATCAAAGGGCGAGCGGTCAAGCAGCTCTTCGCTTATCCCCATGCTCTCGGCGGCGGCACGGACACGGCGGTCTATCTCGTCCTCCTCCAGCCCCATATTCTTGGGTCCGTAGGATATATCCTTGTACACCGTCTCCTCAAACAGCTGATGTTCGGAATACTGGAACACCAGCCCCGCCTTAAAGCGTATCTCCTTTATATCGGTGTCCTTGCTCCAGATATTCTTGCCGTCTATATACACCTCGCCGAGTGTCGGCTTCACCAATCCGTTAAGGTGCTGTATCAGCGTGGATTTGCCGCTGCCGGTGTGGCCGATTATTCCGCAGAACTCGCCTTTTTCCACCGTAAGACTGACATCATCCACCGCCACTGCCTCAAACGGGGTGCCTGCGCTGTATTTATATGTGATGTTCTTTAATTCAATTACATTCATTTACAGTTTTCCTTTATGCGTTAAGCAACCCGTAAAGATACTCGGCGCATTCATCCTCACTCAACAGGTCGTCGGGGACATCCAGTCCGCCCCTTTTCAGCTCGTACATCAGCTCGGTGGTCTGCGGTACGTCCAGTCCCACGGATTTGAGCAATTCGACCTGCGAAAAAATCTTCTTCGGCACATCGTCAAGCAGAATTTTGCCTTTATCTATTACCACTACCCTGTCCGCCTGTGCCGCCTCTTCCATATAATGGGTTATCAGCACCACGGTTATCCCATGCTCGCGGTTGAGCAGCTTTATCGTCTTCATTATTTCTTTTCTGCCCTTGGGGTCAAGCATTGCGGTAGGCTCGTCCATCACTATACAGCGCGGACGCATCGCGATTATGCCCGCGATAGCCACCCTTTGCTTTTGTCCGCCGGACAGCTGTGAGGGAGAATGCTCACGATAGTCGTACATATCAACGGTCTTCAGTGCCTCGTCAACGCGCTGACGGATTATCTCAGGCTTAACGCCGAGATTTTCCAGCGCGAATGCCACATCCTCTTCAACTATTGTTGCGACTATCTGGTTATCCGGGTTTTGAAACACCATACCCACCGTCTGACGGATATCGTATATCCTGTCCTCGTCGGCGGTGTCTATCCCGTCGATAAGCACCCTGCCGGACGCCGGCAGCAATATGGCGTTAAAGTGCTTTGCCAGCGTGGATTTGCCGCTGCCGTTATGCCCCAGCACCGCCAAGAACTGTCCCTCCGGCACACTGAGCGACACATCGTCAAGCACGCGGTTTTTGGCAACCTCGTTGCCATCCTCGTCAAGGACGGAATAATCAAATATTATATTTTCCGCTTTTATTATATCGCTCAAAGCCTTGTCCCTTTCTTTATTCAAACAACACCGCCGCGGTGCTTCCCGCCGGAACGGCGAGTCCGGTCTGCTCTACCCGCAGCCCTATCTCCTGTGAATCTACCTTTATCTTATATCTCTGTCCTACCGTCATATTCAGCAGATAGGTCATCACCGAGGACGAAAGCCCCGTCGTATAGCTGTTGAGCAGCACAAACAGCGGCTTGTCCGACAGTACCTCGGTGCACATCTGCATCAGTTCGTATATGCAATCCTCTATCTTCCACATCTCCCCGTTGGTGCCGCGGCCATAGCTGGGCGGGTCGAGGATTATGCCGTCATAGCGGCTCTGCCTTTTTATCTCGCGGCGCAAAAACTTCATCGCGTCGTCAACTATCCATCTTATCGGGCGGACGGAAAGTCCGCTCAGCGCGGCGTTTTCTCTTCCCCACTCGACCATGCCCTTTACCGCGTCAAGGTGGCAGACCTTTGCCCCCGCCTTAGCACAGGCAATGGTCGCCGCGCCGGTATATGCGAACAGGTTAAGTACGTTTATCTCTCTGCCTGCCGAGCTTATCAGGTCGGTGCATAAATCCCAGTTTACCGCCTGCTCGGGGAATAAGCCGGTATGCTTAAATCCGGTGGGCTTTACCTTGAATTTCAGCCCCTTATACCCTATCATCCAGCTTTCCGGCAGCTTTCTTGACGTTGTCCACGAACCGCCGCCGCTGGACGAGCGAACGTATACCGCGTCCGCCTTGTCCCACAGCGGGGACGGGTTGGGGTTTTCCCATATTATCTGCGGGTCGGGACGGACGAGTATAATGTCGCCCCAGCGTTCCAGCCGCTGCCCCGCAGAGGTATCTATAAGGCTGTAGTCTTTCCAGCCGTCTGCTACTCTCATTTTGTTCCTCTTTTTATCAGCAAAGCCGCTGACGTATCACATCTGCTATCTTCGCTGTCCATTCCTCTACCTGCGACATCTGCGCCGCCTCTATCATCACGCGTACCAGCGGCTCGGTGCCGCTCTCGCGTACCAGTATCCTGCCGTCATCGCCTAGGGCAGTCTGCGCCTGCTGTATCACGTCGTTTATCTCAGGGTCTTTGTCCCAAAGATTGCGCTTATCCTCGGTTATCTTGACGTTTTCCAGCTTTTGCGGATAATCGGGTATGTCGCCTGCCAACTGTGACAACGGCATATTGCTGTCTATCATCATCTGCAATGTCTGCGCCGCGGTAAGCTGTCCGTCTCCCGTTGTGGCATAGTCAAGGAATATTATATGTCCTGACTGCTCGCCGCCTATGTTATAATCATGCGCCAGCATTTCCTCCAGCACATAACGGTCGCCGACCTTAGTGCAGACAGTGTCTATATCGTTGCTTTTCATGAAATTATGAAAGCCGAGATTGCTCATCACGGTGACCACCGCGGTGTTGTTTTTCAGTGTGTGCTTTGACTTCATATAGCGGGACATTATCGCTATCAGCTTGTCGCCGTCTACCAGGTTGCCCTTTTCGTCTATCGCAAGGCATCTGTCCGCGTCGCCGTCAAAGGCAAAGCCTACATCGCAGCCGCGCTTTATCACCAAATCACGCAGCTGTTCTATATGGGTAGAGCCGCACTTTTCGTTGATGTTCAGCCCGTTCGGCTCATTGTTTATGTAGATGAATTCCGCGCCGAATTTGTAAAACAATGATTCGGCGGTAGCTGACGCGCTGCCGTTGGCACAGTCTATAGCCACCAGCAGACCGTGGAATTTTCCCTTTACCGTGGACTGTATATGCTCGTTATATTCGGTCACTGCGCCGTATAATGTCTTTACACGTCCGACCTCGGTGCCGTCGTACAGCTTTATCTGCTCGGGGGTATCTAAAATCAGCGCCTCTATCTCATTTTCCACCGCGTCCGGCAGCTTAAAGCCGGTTGAGGAAAACAGCTTTATCCCGTTATATTCCACCGAGTTATGGGACGCCGATATCATCACGCCCGCGTCCGCCTCGTAATACCTCACCAGATACGCCACCGCGGGTGTAGGTACAACTCCCAGCAGCTCTACATCAGCGCCGACAGAGGTTATCCCCGCGACCAGTGCCGCCTCAAGTATATCCGAGGATATACGGGTGTCCTTTCCTATCAGTATCCGCGCCTTTTCTCTTTTTGTACCGTGCTTTGTCAGCACTATCGCAGCCGCCCTGCCGATGTTCATTGCCATCTCGCAGGTAAGCTCGGTAATGGCAACGCCCCTTGCGCCGTCTGTTCCGAACAATCTTCCCATAAATAATATTCTCCTGTTGTGTTAATGTGTATGTTTAATCAAGTCTTTGCTGTCCGTCACGCAGTATGCCTAAATGCTTATATGCAAGGTCGGTGGCGCAGCGTCCGCGCGGTGTGCGGGAGATAAATCCAAGCTGCATCAGATACGGCTCGCATACATCCTCCAGCGTTACCGATTCTTCACCTAATGCTGACGCCAGTGTCTCCAATCCGACCGGACCGCCGCCGTAGCCCTTTATTATCATACTCAGCATTCTTCTGTCCAGACTGTCCAGACCGAGTTTATCTATCTCCAGCCTGCTCAGCGCAATGTCAGCCATTTCTTTTGTTATCCTGCCGTCGCCCATTACCTCGGCAAAGTCACGCACCCGCTTTAACAGTCGGTTGGCGATACGAGGAGTACCGCGCGAACGGCGGGCAAGCTCTTCCGCACCCTCTCTGTCACAGGGTATAGCGAGTATCACCGCCGAACGCTGAATTATATCCGTCAGTTCCTTGACAGTGTACAGCTCCAGCCGCATCACAATGCCGAAGCGGTCACGCAGCGGGCCTGTAAGCTGACCCGCCCTTGTGGTGGCGCCTACCAACGTAAAACGGTTGAGGTCAACGCGTATCGACTGCACCGACGCGCCTTTACCTATCATGATATCCAGCACATAGTCCTCCATCGCGGGATACAGCACCTCTTCCACCTGGCGGGAAAGGCGGTGTATCTCATCGACAAACAGCACATCGCCGTCCTGTAGACCCGTAAGCAGGCCTGCAAGATCGCCTGGCTTTTCTATCGCCGGACCGGAGGTCACCCTTAAATTAGACCCCATTTCGTTGGCGATAATTCCCGCCAGCGTTGTTTTACCAAGTCCCGGAGGTCCGTACAGCAGCACGTGGTCCAGCGGCTCGTTTCTGCTCTTTGCCGCCTCTATGTATACCGACATATTGGATTTTACGTTTTCCTGTCCGATATATTCGTTAAGGTGCTTTGGGCGGAGCGAAAACTCGATGTCGGTGTCCTCTTCGGTCAGCACTGGCTCGACTATCCGTTCGTCCCTTTCAATATCGGAAAAATCGGTTTTCTCTATCATTTATGCGTTATTCCTCCAAAAAGTGCTTGTGTATGCTAACATTCGCCAATCAGAATTTCGACAGATTTTTAAGTCCCGCTTTTATCAACTCGTCAGCAGGCGTGTCCTGCGGCATGCCGGACAGAGCCTTTGCCGCCTCGGCATTGGAATAGCCCAGCACCTGCAATGCGGATATCGCCTCTGCCATACTGTTGGATACCGCGGCTGCCGAGACGGAATTTACCCCAGACTGCACAATGTCCTGCGTCTGCTTTGCCATCTTGTCCTTCAGCTCCAGCACGATACGGTCGGCTATCTTCTTGCCTACGCCCGGCGCACGGGTCAGCGACTTACTGTCCTCTGACGCGACACACAGCGCAAATTCCTGCGGGTTCATCTGAGAAAGAATAGACAATGCGTATTTCGGTCCCACGCCGGAGACAGAGGTCAGCATATTAAAGCAATTCAACTCGCTCGCGTCTGCAAAACCGAACAGTTCAGCCGCGTCCTCGCGGATATTCAGCACCGTGTACAGCTTTGCCTCTTCGCCCGTCTTTATCTTCGATAAAGTGTATGCTGTGGTGCGGCAGGCATAGCCTACGCCCGCGCACTCTATCACCGCGAGATTTTGTTCAATGGCGACTACCTCGCCCCTAACACTGTATATCATAATTTATCCCTTCGCATTCATCTTGTTTATGCTGCTTAACAGCGAGCTGCCGGTATGCGCGTGGCATATCGCCAGCGCCAGCGCGTCCGCGGTGTCGTCAGGCTTGGGTACGCTGTCAAGGTTCAAAATGCGCCTTGTCATGTCCTGCACCTGCTTTTTTACCGCCCTGCCATAGCCCACCACCGCCTGCTTTACCTGAAGCGGGGTGTATTCGTTTATCTCGATATCACGCTGCGCTGTCGCCATGGCGATGATGCCGCGCGCCTGCGCAACGTCTATCGCGGTCGTCCTGTTGGTGTTGAAGTACAGCCGCTCCATCGACAGCGCGTCCGGCTTGTGCTTGTCGAGCAAATAGCAATAATCCTCATATATCTCGCACAGCCGCTTTTCAAACACTGTGTCCTTATGTGTGGTTATCGCGCCGTATTCCACGACCGAAAACCGCCCTTTTACATAATCCAGCACGCCGTAGCCTACTATGGCGTAGCCGGGATCTATACCGATAATCCTCATATACTTCCTTTGCCTGCAAGACGTAAAAATCCATACTAAATTATTATAGCATAAATAAAGTGCAATGTCAATTAATAAAGCTGTATAATAAGAAAAAAAGCTGCCGCTTGCGCGACAGCTTGAATTTTTTACTTTATCACCTTTCCGTGCGGCTTGGGGACCGACTTTACGACCTCTTCGGTGCCGCCGCGGTCAACGAACAACGCTTCGGATCCGTCTACCTCTTCCGGCAGCTCGGGGTTGCGCTCGCCGCGCTCTTCATAGTACGGGTTGACGATGTACTTCTGCACCACGGGGTAACATACAAATATCGTAGCAAAGCACATCCACGACAGCGGGATGAATATCATTATCAGCGCCGAGAACGGCAGGAACATCACGATAACCGTAATCAACGCGAGATTTATCACCAGCGCGAGGAAGTTGTTCTTAACACCTAGGAACACTAACAGCATCGCGTTTTTGAGAATTGATTTCACACTGAGATTAAGCGCGACTATCTCCACGTAAATGTAAAAATGCATCATCAGCACAATAGCACCCGCGCCGAAGAAAAGGCACATCATAACAAAATTTTCGGTGGGGATAGACTGCGCGATGAAGTACGCGTTAAACACGATTATCAGCGAGGCTATACAGATAACATCTACAATGCCTATCAGAAAGGACTGCTTGAAATTCTTTTTGAACGCGGTGTAAAACTCCTCGAATAAAAAGCAGGGCTGCTCTAGTGTGAATTTACGCACAACATGCGTCATTGCCGCCATCGCGGGACCGAAGGTCACCACCGGTATGCAAAACAGCACAAAAATCATATTCAGCTCTATCAGCTTCCAGAATTTTCTGCCGAAAATCTCGAAAAACTTGAAAAACGGCTTTTTCTGCGGTCCGTGCTTTGCAACTCCCTTGCCGGCACTGTTATAGTCAAATAGCTTTATAGCCAAAATAACAACTCCTTATATCCTCTTTGATTTGCCTGAAAACGGCATTTAACAACGAAAAAACAGCTCGTCATTTTTGACGGCATATCTATTTTAACACATTCACGAGAAATTTGCAAGTATAATGTCTCAAGATAAAAACAAATTTCAAAAAAACTATTGAATGTGACGGCAAAAAGTGGTATACTTAGATTATGAATGTGAAAAAATCAACACCCAAATATATTACCATAGGAAATACCAAGATACAGCGTACTGCCGCGCTTGCGCCGATGGCGTCAGTGGCAGACTTCGCCTTTCGTAAAATATGCAAGCAGTTCGGTGCGGCGATGGTTACCGGCGAAATGGTCAGCGCAAAGGGCATCTGCTACGGCGATAAGAAAAGCGCGCAGCTGCTCACCGTTACAGAGGAAGAACGACCTATGGCGGTGCAGCTTTTCGGCAGCGAGCCTGACTTTATGGCAAGGGCGGCGGTCGAGGCGGCAAAGTACATGCCGGACTTTATCGACATAAACTGCGGCTGCCCCGTTGCCAAGGTGGTCGGGACAGGCTCAGGCTCGGCACTGATGAAGGACGTAGAGCTGCTGGGCAGGATAGTTAAGGCGGTGGCAAGAGCGACAGATATACCTGTTACGGTAAAGATACGGCGCGGCTGGTCGATTGCCACCGAAAACGCTGTAGAGGCGGCGCAGGCGGCCGAGCAAAACGGAGCGGTCGCGGTGGCGGTACACGCACGGACAAAGGAACAGCTGTACAGCGGTAAAGCCGACCTTGAAACCATCGCGAAGGTAAAGCGCGCGATAAGCATACCGGTAATAGGCAACGGCGACATAGACAGCGTAGAGGCCGCCGAAAACATGTACAATACAACAGGCTGTGACCTTGTTATGATAGGCAGGGCGGCATGCGGCAGACCGTGGCTGTTCAGGCAGATAAAGCATTATTACACTACGGGTGAGATATTGCCCGAGCCTACTCTCGCCGAGCAGCTGGAGATAATGACATCGCATATTGAGCTGCTGGTAAAGGACAAGGGCGAATACATAGGGATGAAAGAAGCCAGAAAGCACACCGCGTGGTATCTCAAGGGCAGGAAAAACGCCGCCGAATACAGACGGCTGTGCGGTATGCTCTCGACGCTTGATGATTATTATGCACTGATACAGCGTGTTAAAGAGGAAAATCTATAATGTTCGCATAAACGATTTTATATGAACGTAAATGGCAAGGTGATATTATGAAAGAGCTTAAATACAAATTAAGATCGGTTACCGCGTTTGAGATTGCGGAGGACGCGCTGATAAAGAACTTCTGCCGCCTTGCGGACAGCGATATCGGCGCCGCGATAACAGCGTACACCGAAATAACCAAGCTGCTGCTGTCGGCAAACAAGACATTGGCGGATTATCTGTGCGAGCTGCTGACATACAGCGAAAGCCCGCTGATAGAAAGCTATCTGAAGGACAAAAGCGAAAATCAGTTTTACGCGATAGAGTATGATGTTTCGGTGATACGAGAGCTGGCGGCGTTCTCTGCGCACAAGGTAAAGGATTATCTGTTTGGGAAATTCAACGAGAACCTTATCTTTTCCCTGCCGGAATACGTCAGCGGCGGATTTGACAAGACCGCGGAGTATTTTATCGAGCATGTGCGTAAGTACGGTGCGGGAATATATGCGAGGTATAAGGCGTTCGTCTACGAAAACGGCGCGGTAGTACCGGTAGAAAATCCCGACACCGTAAGGCTGAGCGAGTTCAAAAAGTACGAAGCGCAGCGCGGTCAGATAGTAGACAACACCCGCGCGTTCATCGCGGGGCAGCCCGCCGACAATGTGCTGCTGTACGGCGACAGAGGTACGGGAAAATCCTCGACTATAAAGGCACTGATAAACGAATACGATATGCTGCGGATAATCCAGCTTGACAAAAGGGACGTCGCGGCTATCCCCTCGATATACGAAGCGGTGAAAAACAGCCCGCTGAAGTTTATCATCTTTATTGACGATTTATCGTTCGGCGAGAACGATGAGTGCTTTGGCACGCTGAAAAAGGTGCTGGAGGGTTCGCTGTGCGTAAGACCCGCAAACGCCGTGATATACGCCACTACCAACCGCCGTCACCTTATTAAGGAGACCGAGAGCAGCCGCGTCGGCGACAACGTACACCGTGCGGACGAGATAGACGAGAGCGTTTCGCTGTCTGACCGTTTCGGATTGTTTATCACCTTCCTCGCGCCGAACAAGGATGTTTATCTTGAGATAGTTCAAGGCATTGCGATAGACAGAGGGATTATCATTGACAAGGACAAGCTGTACAGATGCGCGGAAAGGTTCGCGCTTAGGCGCAACAGCCGCTCGCCGAGGACGGCGCGTCAGTTTATCGACAGTATACAGTCAAAAATCGCATTAGGCATAGATATTGATTGAGGTGCGTTATTTGATGAAGAATAAATTCATTTGCGCGGTGTCTGCGTTATGCGTTGCCGCCGTGTGTCTGACCGGCTGCGACAAGATAATGCTGGTGCCGGGACAGTCGTCCGGCAGCATATCCGACCCGCAAAGCTCGGCAGAATCAAAAAGCGAGATAAGCGAATACCCTGTTATATTAAATGACACCGAAATAACCGCGTCACCGCAGACGGTCATTTCCCTCACCCCCGCATATACCGAGATACTTTTTGAGATGGGGTACGGCGACAGACTGATAGCGGTCAGCGATTACTGCGACTATCCCGCCGAGACAGAAGGTCTTCCGACGGTATCCGGCAGTACAAGTCCTGATATAGCGCAGATATCCCGGTTAAAGCCGGAGCTGCTGATAACCGCCACACCAATGGTGACAAAGGACAAGGCAGCGCTGGAAGCACTGGGGATAAAGGTGCTGACGATACCCGCACCCGTGACGCTGGAACAGTTTGAAAGCATATACAAGCTGTTCGGGCTGGCGTTTGAGGGGTTGTTCACAGGCGAGGAAAAAGGCGAACATGCTTTTGACGTGATAAAAAAATCCGCTGACAAAGCAGAAAAAGGTGAAAAGGTAAAATTTGCGTACATAACCGCCGCCCTTTCCCCTGCGGGAGGTAACACCTTTGAAAGCGCGGTGCTCAGCCTGTTCGGCGAGAATGTCGCCGAGAAAGGCAGCGCGTACGACTTTCCTGCCGCGGACCTTGCGAAAAATCAGCCGGACGTGATATTTTTAAACGACGAATATACGCTGAAAGATTTACAGGATAATAAAACCTACGCATCGCTGGACGCGGTGAAGAACGGTAAGGTGATAGTTATCAGCAATAAATATTTTGAACGTCCCAGCGCGCGGATAACCGAACTGGTAGACGATATAACCGCTCAGCTGGGCGGAGAAAACACACTGACAGAACAAGCCGAATAACGGTAAAACATATAAAGAAAGGAAACGACCCAAATGAAATGGACAGGATTAAATGATTTAAGGGAGAGCTATCTGAAATTTTTTGAGAGCAAGGGGCATCTTGTTATGCCGTCGGCGCCGCTGGTACCGCAGGGCGATAACTCGATACTGCTTATCAACGCGGGCATGACGCCGCTGAAAAAGTACTTTCAGGGGCTGGAAGAGCCGCCCTGCCACAGAGTAAGCACTTGCCAGAAATGTATCAGAACGCCCGATATTGAAAATGTCGGCAAGACGGCAAGACACGGTACTTATTTTGAGATGCTCGGTAACTTCTCGTTCGGTGATTATTTCAAGACCGAGGCGATAGACTGGGCATGGGAGTATCTTACCAAGGTGCTGGAGATACCCGAAGACAGACTTTGGGTAACGATATATGAAGAAGATGACGAGGCGGGCGAGATATGGGCAAATAATATCGGCGTGCCGAGAGACCGCATCATAAAGCTCGGCAAGAAAGACAACTTCTGGGAGCATGGCAGCGGCCCCTGCGGACCCTGCTCGGAGATACATTTCGACCGCGGAGAAAAGTACGGCCCGTTTGAGAACTTTGAACAGGCGGGAGAAAGCGACCGCATAATAGAGATATGGAATCTCGTGTTCACCCAGTTTGACAATGACGGCAAGGGCAACTACACCCAGCTTGCCACCAAGAATATAGACACAGGCATGGGCCTTGAGCGTCTTGCCTGCGTAATGCAGGACGTGGATAACCTGTTTGAGGTAGACACCATCAAGAGCATAATCGCGGAGATATGCAAGATAGCGGGAGTAAAGTACAAGGACAACGAGCAGTCGGATATCTCTATCAGAGTTATCACCGACCATATCCGTTCGTCCACCTTTATGACCGGCGACGGCATCAGACCCTCTAACGAGGGACGAGGCTATGTGCTGAGAAGGCTTATCCGCCGCGCGGCAAGACACGGCAGACTGCTTGGTATCAACCGCCCGTTCTTATATGAGATATGCGACGCGGTGATCAACGAAAACAAGAGCGCATACCCCGAGCTGGACGAAAAGCGCGAATATATCAAGAAGGTCATCCGCACCGAGGAAGAAAGCTTTGCAAAGACCGTTGAAAAGGGTATGCAGATACTGGACGAGTTTATCAAGGAGATGTCCGCGCAGGAGCTTACCAACGCGGTACTCAGCGGTGAGAACTTGTTCAAGCTACACGACACCTACGGCTTTCCTATCGACCTCACCCGCGAGATATTGGCAGAGCGCAGCATAGGTATAGATGAAGAAAAATTTATCGAACTGATGAACGAGCAGCGCGCAAAGGCACGTTCTAATCAGGCGTTCAAGGGCGGCTGGGACGAGGCTGCCGCAGACGCGTTAAGCGCGCTGACAACCGAGTTTGTGGGATATACAACACTTGAGACTGACAGCACCCTTATCGCAATGCTGAAGGACGGCGCGTCAGTCGAGACCTGCTCTGAGGGTGATGATGTCAGCGTGGTGCTGGACGTTACCCCGTTCTATGCGGAAAGCGGCGGACAGGTCGGCGACTGCGGCACTATTACCGCGGGCGACAACGTACTGAGCGTTATCGACACCAGAAAGACCGCGGCGGGACAGTATGTATGCTATTGCCATGTAGACAGCGGCAGCTTTTACGTTGACGACAAGGTAAAGGCATCCGTCAACCGTGAAAAGCGTGAGGCTACCATGAGAAACCACACCTGCGCACACCTCTTGCAATCGGCATTAAGACAGGTGCTGGGCGACCACGTACATCAGGCGGGCTCGTATGTTGACCCGTACAGATGCCGCTTTGACTTCAGCCATTTCAGCGCGATGACCAACGAGGAAATAGCACAGACCGAGCGACTGGTAAACGAAGCTATATTGAAGGGCATTCCGGTAATAACCGAAGAGCTGCCGATAGAAGAGGCGCGCAAGAAAGGCGCAATGGCTCTGTTCGGCGAGAAATACGGCGACATCGTAAGAGTAGTTCAGGCAGGAGATGTTTCCACCGAGTTCTGCGGCGGTACGCACCTTGACAACACCGCAAAGGCGGGTCTGTTCAAGATAATCTCCGAGTCGTCGGTATCCTCAGGCGTGAGACGTATCGAGGCGGTGACTGGCTACGGGGTGCTGGATACTCTCGACCAGACAAAGGCACTGATAGGCGGCGCGGCACAGATGTTAAAGGTATCCAACCCCTCTGCCCTTGTTCAAAAGTGCGAAAACCTGATGAACGAGATGAGAGACATGCAAAATGAGATAGACCGCCTCAACCGCGTGATATCCGCAGGTCAGCTTAAGAGCATACTGGACAACCACAAGGAAGTAAACGGTATCAAGCTGTATTCCGCTATGCTGACAGGCGTTACCGGCGATTCTCTCAGAAAAGCGGGCGACGAGATAAAGAACGCGGGCGGCGCGTATATCGCACTGCTTGCGGGTACTGACGGAGACAAGGGCAACTTCCTCTGTGTCTGCGGTAAAGAGGCCATCGACAAGGGTGCCAACGCTGGAAAGATAGTTAAGGAGATATCCGCTATCGCAGGCGGAAAGGGCGGCGGACGTCCCGACAACGCAATGGCGGGCATTGCCGACCTCACCAAGATAGACGAGGCGCTGATGGCGCTGGAAGATACGGTAAAGGCACTTTTGAACTGAAAGGAATGATAACGATGGATTGCTTGTTTTGCAAAATAATCGCGGGAGAGATTCCCTCTACCAAGGTTTACGAAAGTGAAAACGTGCTTGCGTTCAAGGACATCAACCCTATGGCGCCGGTGCACATTCTTATAATACCCAAGATACACATTGACGGCGCAAACGCGCTGGACGAAAGCAATGTCGGCGTAGTGAGCGAGATAATGCTCACCGCCCGCAAGCTGGCGGAAGAATTCGGGCTTGACGACGGCTGGAGAATCGTCACCAACGTCGGAGAGCACGGCGGTCAGACGGTAAAGCATTTGCATTTTCACCTGCTGGGCGGCAAAAAGCTCAGCGTAGAACTTGCATAGCGGGTAAAACAATATGAGGCAGAAATTAGCGGTCGCAGGTTTTTCATATCTATGCGCAATGATTTTTGCCTCTGTTTTTCTTTCCGCCAAGATTGCCTACGGAGTGGCTGCGGTGGCGGTGCTGTTTGCGGCGTTTCTCGCGGCGATAAGGCTGAAACGACAGACACTGTGTCTTGCCGCGATATCTGCGGCGATAGGTGTGACGCTGTTTTGTATAGCCTACTTCCCTATTGTGCAGCATCGTGCGTATGACGACGGCAGAACATACAGCGTAGACGCCGAGATAATAGGCTGTAACAACCTCGGCAATGACGTAAGCAGCTATATACTGAAAGCCGATATCGACCGCGAAACAGTCACCTTTCTGATGTTTGGTGATGACGTAGGCGCAAGCTGCGGCGACAGGATATTATGCGATGTAAAGTTTTCCGTGATAGAGGACAGCACCGCATTTTCAAGTGGGGGCTATTATCTGTCACAGGGGATAACTCTCAGTGCTTCCCCACGCTCTCAGCCGGAATATATTATGAACGGCAATTCAGACCCGCTGGGATTTTTGGAGGATTACCGCGAATACATCGGCGGGCGCATTTCCCTTTTATACCCCGACAGCGGCGGCGCGCTGATGCAGGGGATATTTCTGGGCGACAAAAGCGAACAGTCATATATAGATAAATACAATATCCGGGCTGCCGGCGCGGCGCACCTTACCGCGGTGTCGGGTATGCATATGTCGCTTATCGTTTGTATTTTCGCCTCACTGTTAGAGCTGTGCGGGCTGAGAAGATTTACACGGTTGCGTATACTGCTGATTGTTGCGGCGGTCGGCTGGTTTATGATATTCTTCGGCTTTACCGCCTCGGTGATGAGGGCGGGGCTGATGCTGATGATACACTACTGCGGTCAGCTGTTATTCCGCAAAAGCGATTGCCTTAATTCCATAGGTGCGGCACTTGTTATTATACTGACCTTTGACCCGCTTGCCTGCCTTGACGCGGGACTGACGTTCTCGGCACTTACCGCAATAGGCGCGGGTGCGGTCGCGCCTGAGCTGTCAAACCGTCTGAAAAAGCGGTTTAAGCTTGAAAAGCCGACTGCATTGTCACTATGCGACTGCCTGTGCTGCTGCGTCTGCGCATCGGTGTTTGCGGTGCCGTTGTCGGCATTGTATTTTGAAATGTTTCCGGTGTACGGCGTGCTTGTATCGCTCGCCTGCATACCGTTTTTCACGGTGAGCCTTGTTTGTATGATGCTGTTTGCGCTGACGGGCGGGATGTTTGATGTATTGCTCGCTCCGGCTCATGTATGCTGTACGATGATGAACAGTATATTTTCATTTACGGCGGGCATACCCTTTTCTCACATCAGCTGCGGCGAGCTGCCGGAGAAGTTTACCGTCATCGCGGGTATAGCCGTGGTAGTAACGATATACATATTTATTGAAGAACACCGTCTTACCGCCACCGCGCTGACCTGTGCTGTTGCAGCGGTAATAGTTACGGCAAGCTGTATAATAAGACAGATCACCTTTGACGGTGTGAGGATAAAGCCGTTTACCGACGGCAAAAACGGCTGTCTGCTGATAGAAAGTACCGATTACTGCGGTGCGGTCGTGTTCGGCGGTGGTACAGATATAGCAAAGCTGCTGTATTCCACCATGCAGGGCGATAACATACGGCGGCTGGATTTTCTACGGCTGATGGAGGACAACACCAACTCTGAGACGGAATACATAGAAACCTTTGCGCCGTTTACCGATAGGATAATTTATCCCGAATATTCAGAGAGCCTGTATTTGGGCAACAGCTATTTTGAGCTTGATGAAAGCAAGCTCAGGGCGGTGATAAACGGCTGCACCTTTAGCCTGTCGCATATATCCGAGAAATCGGACACCGAGATATGCTTTTACTACGGCAGCGAAAAGCTGAACGGAGAGCTGTACGGGCGGTGCTTTTGCTTTGATAAAAATCAAATTCTCCTGCACGGAGACGACATAAATTTATATTATAACGAGACTTATATTGAAATTTCCCGCGACGGCGGATCACTTATAAAAGGAGGAGGGACGGTAAATGACTGCCGATGAGAAAAAGCTGTCGGCCGAGCTGAAGGGCGGCACTATCCGGCGTGTGTATTATTTCTACGGTGAAGAGGTCTTCCTTACCGACACATATACAAAGCGTGTGATAAAAAAGACCGTCGGCGACGACCCCGACGACGTAAATCTGATAAAATTTTCCGACTCCTTTACCGTTGAACAGCTTGCAGACAGTATAGAAAGTCTGCCGATGTTTGCCGAGTGCAAGACGGTGCTGATAAAGGACTTTGACTGTGAGAAGTTCAGCGAGGATGACATCGCGGCAATAACAGATATACTTGACAATACCCCTGCGGAATGTACCGTTGTTTTTTCACAGAGCGGTATTTCGCAAGAGCTGCTTGCCAAAAAGCGCAACAAAGCCTTTATTGACAAGCTGTCAAAGCAGAGTGGGACATATGTCGTAAAATTTGCCGCCATGACCTCGACTAAGATTGCCGACCTGATAATGAAAAAGGCAACAAAGAACGGCTGCACCATCAGCCGTCAGAATGCCGTGATGCTGGCGGAAATGTCATTGAACAACCTGACGCTGTGCTCTTCCGAGACGGACAAGCTGTGCAGCTATGTCCAAAGCGGCGAGATAACGGCGGATATAATAGACAAGCTTGTGCTGCGGCTGCCGGACGCGAAAGCGTACGCCATAGGTACAGCATTGGCGCAAAACAACCGCAAGCAGGCATTTATGCTGCTTGACGAGCTGTATGCGCAAAGAGTTGAGCCGGTGATGATACTCGGCTCGCTGTCCGGCGCGTATATTGACTTTTACCGTGCGTCCTGCGCAAAGCGCGCGGGAAAAACCAAGGAAGAGGTCATAGCTGATTTCGCGTATCCGAAAAGGACCTCTTTCCTGGTAGGAAAGGCATTCACCGCGGTGTCAAGGATGCGCCCGGAAAATATCAGAAAGTGCATTTCCCTCTTGAAGGACGCTGATATGAAGCTGAAAACTACCGGCACAAGCAATCCGGAGGTAAGCCGCAGAGTGCTGGAGCAAGCCGTCGCGGGGCTGTTGATGTATGCAGGATAAGCTGACATTAAAGCAGGCGGTCATAGTCGAGGGCAAGTATGATAAGGCAAAGCTGTCCTCGGTATTGGACGCGCTGATAATAACCACCGACGGTTTCGGCATATTCAAGGATAAGGAAAAAAAGGCGCTGATACGCTCGCTCGCTGAAAGCGTCGGGATAATAATACTGACTGACAGCGATACGGCGGGCTTTCGGATAAGAAATCATATCAAGGGCTTTGTGCAAAACGGCAAGATAACCAATATATATATCCCGCAGATAAAGGGCAAAGAACGGCGGAAAGAAGCGCCCTCTGCCGAGGGGCTGCTTGGGGTAGAGGGTATGGACACCGAGGTGCTGAGAAAAGCGCTTTCCGATGCGGATATCATTGCGCAGGCGGACGGCAGGTCGGATTTTCTTGACAACGCGCGTATGCTTGACGACGGGCTTATCGGCTCGCCGAACGCATCATACAAACGCAGGCGGCTGCTAGCCGCTTTGGGCTTGCCGGAACGGCTGAGCAGCAAGGCTGCGGCAGAGATAATCAATCGGCTGTTTTCCGAAGATGAATACACAGCTGCGCTTTCAAAGATCAACTAAGCTATAAGAAAGGATACATCTCAAAATGGTTTTTTCGACACCGGTATTTTTATATCTGTTTTTACCGGCAGTGCTGATATTATATTACCTTTTCCCCGGGATAAAAGTTAAGAACATAATTATACTCATAAGCGGGCTGTTGTTTTACTCATGGGGTGAGCCTATCTATGTCGTTGTAATGATAATCTCCACCATGATTGACTACTTCGCCGGACTTATCATGAATAAGTTCGAGGGGAAAAAGCTGCCGCGGCGGATATGTCTTATAGTATCTATCTGTATGAATGTCGGACTGCTGGGGATATTCAAATACGGCGGATTTATCTTTGAAAATATCAATGCGGTGTTCGGCACAAGCTTTAATATACATGATATGTATCTTTTCGGACTGGATTATCTTCCGATGGATCTGCTGCCGATCGGCATCAGCTTTTTCACCTTCCAGTCGATGTCCTATACAATTGACCTGTACCTCGGCAATGTCAAGGTGCAGAAAAATCCGATATCCTTTGCGGCGTTCGTTACATTGTTCCCGCAGATAGTGGCAGGGCCTATCGTAAGATACAACGACGTTGCCGCAGAGCTGGACGACCGTACTATAACGCTTGACCTTATATACGACGGCGTTATCAAGTTTATAATAGGACTTTCCAAAAAGGTGCTGATAGCTAACAGCATAGGCTCGCTGTGGACGGCTGTAAAGGCGACGGATTTCGGCGGGCTGTCGGTACTCGGCGCGTGGCTGGGTATATTGGCATTCACATTCCAGATATACTTTGATTTTTCGGGATATTCCGATATGGCGGTGGGGCTTGGCAAGATGATGGGCTTTAACTTCCCTAAAAACTTTGACTATCCCTATATGTCCAAAAGCATAAGCGAGTTTTGGCGGCGGTGGCATATCACGCTGGGCGCGTGGTTTCGCTCGTACATTTACATACCGCTGGGCGGCAACCGCAAGGGGCTGGGCAGGACGGTATTCAACCTTGCCGTTGTGTGGGTCGTGACAGGAATATGGCACGGCGCAAGCTGGAACTTTGTGCTGTGGGGCACGCTGTACGGCGTTGTCATCATCTGCGAGCGGCTGTTTTTGGGCAAGCTGCTGGACAAGCTGCCCGCCGCGATAGACTGCATATACACCATGCTGCTGGTGGTGCTGGGGTGGGTATTGTTCGACACACCCGACCTGCCGTCGGCGGGGGCGTATATCTCCGCGATGTTCGGCGGTACGGGCATACTGTTTGACGAAACGGCGCTGTATCATCTCACCAACTACGGGCTGATGTTCGTTATCTGTATAATAGGCTGTACCGACCTGCCGCAAAGGGCGGTCAAGGCACTATCCGACAAGCTGACCGCAATAGTAAATTACGCAGGCGTTGCGGTAATGCTGGCAATGTTTTTACTCTGCACGGCGTATCTTGTGGACGAAACATACAATCCGTTCTTATACTTTAACTTTTAAGGGGGTGGCAAGAGATGAAAAAGACCGAACCGTACAAGCTGCTTACTCTCGGGCTGGTCGGCGCGATTGCGCTGATAATCCCTATCACTACCATAATAAAGGCCTCGGGTATGCCGGAACGCTCTTTCAGCGAGACGGAAAACCGCTATCTTGCCGACCTGCCCAAATTCAGCTGGGAAAGCGTGCGGGACGAAGAGTTTATGGAGGATTTTGAGGAATACTTTTCGGACAGGTTTATCCTGCGCGAGGAATGGATAAATATAAAAAACAGCGTTGACCGCCTGCTGGGTAAGACGGAAATTAAAAACATTTTCACCATAGACGGCAGGATGATGGAGGCGTGGAAAGGCTGGGACGAGGCAGGCTTAAACGCCAACCTTAACGCGATGGCAGAATTTGCCGAAAACCACTCGCAAAACCAAAAGGTGTATTTTATGCTCTCCCCCAACGCGCAGGAGATATACAAGGATACCCTGCCCGCCTTTTGCGGCGCGGCAGACCAAAAGGCGTTCATAGACAGCTGTTACGGCATTTCCGACAACATATACGGGATAGATGTATACAGCGCCCTGTACGGTGCGAGAAACGATTATATCTTTTACCGCACCGACCACCACTGGACCAGCGGCGGCGCGTTTCTCGCCTACAGAGAGGCGGGAGAGGTAATGGGGTACGAGCCATACTCGATAGATAAGTTCAATATAGAGCACGCGTCCAACGAGTTCAGGGGCACGCTTTACTCGCAAACGCTGGATAACAGCGTCAAGCCGGATATAATCGACTTTTATATCCCCGCAGGCGGCAGCCCGCAGCAGACACTGCATGTTTTTGACGGGGAAAAAACCGAGAAATACTACAGCCTGTACTTCCGCGAGTATCTGGATAAAAAGGACAAATATTCCAGCTTTCTGGGGCTGAATGTGCCTATGCTGGAGATAGAGACAGAGCTCAGCGAGGACGTTGACAAAGGCTCGCTGCTGATATTCAAGGACAGCTACGCCAACACGCTGATACCGTTTTTGACAAACCACTACAGCAAAATAACAGTACTGGACTTAAGATACATCAATCTGCCGCTGGCTGATATGGGGGTAGATACAAATTCTTACGGCTCGATACTGTTTATGTATAATACTATAACATTCAGCGAGGACACCAACGTCAGAAAGCTCGGTTTTCTTGATAAAAGCGATGCTTGACAGCGTCAGGCTTTGGTGATATACTCAGATTATGAAGAAATTAATTGTTTGCCTGCTGTGCGCCGTACTGGTTTTAGGCGGGTGCGAAACGGAAAGTATCCCACGCTCGTTCAGCGCGTTTTACTTTGACACATATATTACATTCACGCTGTACGACACCGATAACGGCAAATCGGACAAAGAGATAATCGACAACTGTAAAAATCTGCTGGGCGAGCTGGAGCAAAAGCTGACAGCCCACGCGGACGGCGGACTTATCTCACAGATAAACGAGACTGCGTTTGCTAATCCTGTTGTCATAGATAAAGAGACATTTGGGCTGATAAAGCGATGCGCGGAAATATCACGGATGACCGACGGGGCGTTTGATATAACGCTGGGGGACATATCCGCGTTGTGGGGCTTTTCGGCAGAGCGCACTTCCCCGCCCGATTTTTACGAGCTGAAACAGCTTGCGGGCAAACGCAACTATGATAACATAGTGCTTGATGAGAGCGAGCTGACCGTAAGCTTTCTCACTGATGATTTTTCACTGGACCTCGGCGCGGCGGCAAAGGGCTATGCGCTGGACAGGCTGAAAGAGCAGATGAAGTCTGACGGCGTGACAAGCGCGGTGATAGACTTCGGCGGGAATATACAGACCGTCGGCGACGCGCCGCCCGGTGCCGAGCATTGGGGCGTCGCAATCACGGCGGATGAAACCAACACAACGATAGGAAAAATAACTGTGAACGAGACCTGCGTCTCCACCTCTAACGCGTCACGCAGATATGTGGAATATGACGGGGTTAGATATCACCATATAATAGACGGTATGACCGCCTTTCCTGCCGACAGCGATATAAAGAGCGTCACTGTTATATGTGAGGACGGGGTGTACGCCGACGCGCTGTCCACCGCGTTCTTCGTGATGGGAAGCGAAAGGGCGCTGACAATTTGTGACGAGCTTGAAAATGTTGAAGCGGTTATCACCCTGAAGGACGGCGATATTGTGCTTTCGGGCGGAGCGAAAGAGATTTTTGCCAAATGAAACAAAAGACGATAAAAATTATTCTGTCGCTGGTGATAGTGCTGATTTTGGCGGCCGCGGCGGTGAGCGTGTATTTTATATATTTCACCGGGCAAGGCGGCGCAACTGTCAACATCTACAGCGAGGGAGAACTGATAAAAACCGTAAACCCGTCCACCTGTGGAGACATGACCTTTGACGTTGTAAACAGCAGCGGCGGCAGGAACACCGTGGCGGTGTCGGACGGCATGATAAGCGTGACCGGGGCGGACTGCCCCGACAAGGTATGCGTCCATACGGCGGGGATAAAGAACGACCCACACCCGATAATCTGCGTGCCTAATCAGCTGATAATATCCGTTGAGGGGGCGTACGGCCCGTGAAGATATCTGTAAAAAAGCTAAGCTGCGCCGCATTGTTTACCGCGGTGTCGCTGATACTGTTCGTGGTGGAAAGCGGTTTTCCGCCGATAATACCCATCCCCGGGGTGAAGATAGGGCTTGCCTATCTACCGATAATGCTGATAATATTCATCGGCGGCGGGTGGAAAACCTATGACGGGGTGCTGGTGCTGGTCGCGCGGGTGCTGCTGTCGGCACTGATAACAGGAAATCCGACCGCGCTGCTGTTCAGCGTATCGGGGGCTGTACTTGCGTCGGCCGTGATGTGGTGCATAAAGCTGCTGGTAAAGGACGCGTCGGCGGTGATATTCGCGGGGGCGTTAGCGGCGGCGGCACATAATATAGGTCAGCTTGCCGCGGCGTCGCTGATATACGGTGCGGGGGTGTGGACGTTCTTACCGTTTTTGCTTATATTCGGTATTATCAGCGGACTGTTCGGCGGGATAGTGATATTCCTGCTGATACGCAAGCCGCTAAAACCGATAACTATGATAAAGAATATAGAGGGATAATATGGAAAAAGAAAAGATAGAACGAATAAATTATCTCGCGCGTGAGTCTAGGGTACGCGAGCTGTCCGATGAGGAAAAGGCGGAACAGACCGCACTCAGAAACGAGTATCGCGCGCGGTTCAAGCAGAACCTGATGTCAGAGCTTGACCGTGTATATATAGAAGATGAGAAAGGAAACCAGCGCAAGCTGATAGAGGACAAATGAGCACTCCGGTTCTTGACAAAGCCGTCGGACTGTACGAAAAAGGCGGCAAGCTGCTGCGGATATTATCCGATGAAAAATTCAACATTTTATGGAACAGCAGCGATTACGATACAATGCAGATAACCTTTTCCGACATTGACGGTAAAAGGCCCGCCGACGGTATGATATGCTCGGTATACGTAAACGGGCATTGCCGCAGCGCGGAATGTACCGTCATCAATATCGACGGAGAAAAGCTGTATATGTGGACGGTAAGGAATGCCGCCGATATAATTTTCCATCTCGGCTATACCAACACCTATAAACAGGTATCCTATCTTATAAAAGAGGCAAAGGAAAACATTGCGACGCTTATGGGCTTTGCCGAGCAAATGGTCGATAATAAAGATACAGACCTTACGCAGCTTGCCAAAGAGCAAAACCATATCTGCTTTGAGCTGCTGCAACAGACAGAGGTGTTAGACAGGCTGACCGAGGTGATATATGGTCAGGCAGAAAAGGAAAGGACCGTCCGACTGTACAAAGAGACGGCGGACGTAATAGCGGCGTGCAACCGCTTTATTAACAAATACAACCGCAATATCAGACTGTTCGCTGCACAGCCGGACACAATAAACGACATAATCATCACAGGTGAAAAGCAGATACTTGTCACCGCGCTGTTTTGCATAATCAAAAGGGCTATATCCTCTTCCTTTGAGCAAAACTATATGCTGAGTATCTCTCACGATAACAATAACGTATACCTTTATCTGAAATACCTAGTATATGAAAAGCCGCAGCGTCGGCTTAACTCGGACGAGTTTGACTATTTCGCGGCGGAAATGTATATAGAATATATCGGCGGCAAGATAAATCTCTCCGCAAATGAGAAAAGCGAGGAGATAGAGATTGTATTCCCGATATACCGAAAAGAACATATCTTCAAATCAGATACTTCCATTGCTGATGAACCTGAGCTTGACAGGCTGGCTGTGATATTCCTGAATTCAATAATCTGAGGACAAAGGCGCCGCAGTCGGTCGGGATTTTCCTCAGCTATTAGAAAAATAAGTGAAAAACAGTTTTATACTGTTTTTGTCTGTTTTTCACTTATTTTTCATAATACCCTACTATAATTAGGTTGTCAGTTGATACTGACAGAAATTGATGGTGGTTGAACTATTCAATTATCATGATTTCCTCTCCCCTAAATTGTATTTTATTATTTGGGCATTTTATTTGATTCAGTTTAACCGGCTTAAACTGAATATTTTTTTACATATAAAAAGGAGATTTGGAAAATGTACAAAATACTTATCGCTGACGACGAACAAAAAATACGCGAAGTAATACGCGAATATGCCGAATACGAGGGGCACACCGTCGTTGAGGCGGTAGACGGTATGCAGGCGGTGGAAAAGGCGAAGGAGCAGGATTTTGATATCATCGTGATGGATATAATGATGCCGCGGTTAGACGGTTTTTCCGCCTGCAAGGAAATAAGAAAGCTGAAAAACACCCCGGTGCTTATGCTTTCCGCAAGAAGCGAGGAATACGACAAGCTGTTCGGCTTTGAGATGGGCGTAGACGACTATGTGGTAAAGCCGTTCTCCCCTAAGGAGGTAATGGCAAGGATAAACGCGATAATCAAGCGCAACCAATCCGCCAGCGGACAGGTGGGCGATATAGTCAAGTTTGAGGGGCTGGAGATAAACTTTACCGCAAGAGATGTAATAATCGACGGCGAAAAGGCGAACCTAACACCCAAGGAATACGACCTGCTGTTCTATCTCGTCAAAAACAAGAACATAGCGCTGACCAGAAACAAGCTGCTGGAAGAGGTGTGGGGCTATGACTTTTTCGGAGATGACAGAACGATAGACACGCATATAAAAATGCTGAGGAACAACCTCGGGCAGTACAGAAAATTTATCGTTACGTTAAGAGGAATGGGATATAAATTTGAAGTATAACACTGGTTTTGGTCGGGTGATGGCATGAAGGGCGTTTTTTCAAGTATACGTTTTAGGGTATGGTTGATGTTTATCATATTTGCCCTGCTGATAATAGCATTCCTATATTTCTTTCAGGTGGTAATGCTGGGCAGCTATTATGAATACATGAAAACGATAGAGACCTCAGATACCGCAAGAATAATAAACGAGACCTGGCATAACAATCCCGAAAAATTATCATCTGTGGTAGAAAATCTGGCTATGGAGCGTCAGCTGTACATCCATATCTCAGACAGCAACAGGACTTATGTGCATAAAAATTACCTCGGTCGTAACAATCAGGAAATACGGGATATGATACTCAACCTCGACGAGGAACATTTACAGGTATATCAAAACGGCGACAGCACACATTTAGTTGCCACTCTACCCCGCTCGAAGGACGGCAGCAAGGCTATCATTATGATATCACGGATAGCCGAAGCAGGCGAACAAAACCCGGTATTCGTCACCAACGGCGCGGTAGATGTCTATATTTACAACTATCTTGAGCCTATCGGCACCACCTCTGAGATAATATACAGCCAGCTAAACTTAACGGCTGTGCTGATAATACTCGCTGCGTTTTTTATATCGGTGTTCTTCTCAAGCAGTATAACAAAACCGATAGTGCAGATATCCAAATCCGCGTTAAAGCTGCCGCAGGGTGACTTCCACCTTGAGACAAAAAAGCATCAGTTTTTGGAGATAAACGAGCTTACCGAGACGCTTAATTCCGCGTCTGACGAGATAGCAAAGTCGGACGGTCTGCGTAAGGAGCTGATGGCGAATATTTCGCACGACCTGCGCACACCTCTTACCATGATAAAGGCATACGCCGAGATGATAAGAGATCTGTCCGGCAACAATCCCGAAAAACGCGAAAAGCATCTGAAGGTCATCATTGACGAGACGGACAGACTTTCCTCGCTGGTGACGGATATCCTTGACCTGTCTAAGCTGCAAAGCGGCGCGGCGGAAATGCATATGGAGGTGTTTGACTTCTCGCAGCATCTCAAGGATCTAACGTCGCGGTTCTCACTGCTTAATGAGGTAAGAGATTATAAGATCTTGCTCAGCTGCGAGCCGGATATTTTTATCAAGGCTGATGTCACCAAGCTGGAGCAGGTGGTATATAACTTTATAAACAACGCGATAACCTACACCGGTGAAGATAAAACCATAAAAATCGCCCTATACAGAAAGCCTGATAAAAACACAGTAAGATTTGAGGTCACGGACAGCGGCATAGGCATAGATGAAGAAAACATAAAGTACGTCTGGGACAGATACTATAAGGTAAAGCACGACGGAGAGACCCACCAGCGCGCGAAAAACGGCAGCGGACTCGGACTGTCTATCGTCAAAGGAGTGCTGGAGCTGCATAAGTTCAACTACGGCGTTGACAGCAAGATCGGCGTTGGCAGCACCTTCTGGTTTGAGTGCAATGAATATAAGGATTAAAAAAGAATAAGCATAAACTAACACCGCCTAAATAGGCGGTGTTAATTTATTATCGGCAAAAAGATCACCGCACGGTATTCCGTGCGGTGATTTATCAATTATTTCTTATCGTTCTTCTTGCGCTTGCCTGCCACAAGGGATGCAGCCGCAAGTGCTGCCGCAGCAGCTGCGCCGAGACCTGCTGCCCCATCAAGACCAACGCCGGTGTTCGGGTTGCTTGCCTGAGGAGTCATCTGGTCGAACGCGATTGTAGGAGCACCACCCTGAGGTGTAGCCTGCTCGAAATCAATCGTCGGAGCATCATAAGATGCGCTCTCGTCTATGATAGTGTTGTTGACATCTGTGTCAGCATTATCTATAGTGTTATCTGTGTCAACATCATCAATGACATTTTCAGCATCGGAATCAGTGTCTGTATCCGTATCGGTATCAGTGTCTGTGTCTGTATCGGTATCGGTGTCGGTGTCTGTATCGGTATCGGTATCAGTGTCTGTATCGGTATCGGTATCAGTGTCTGTGTCCGTATCGGTATCGGTGTCCGTATCGGTATCGGTGTCTGTATCCGTATCAGTATCGGTATCGGTATCTGTGTCGGTGTCCGTATCGGTATCAGTGTCGGTATCGGTATCGGTATCGGTATCTGTGTCGGTGTCCGTATCGGTATCAGTGTCGGTATCGGTATCGGTATCGGTATCGGTGTCGGTATCGGTGTCCGTATCGGTATCAGTGTCGGTATCGGTATCGGTATCGGTATCAGTGTCTGTATCGGTATCCGTATCAGTGTCTGTATCGGTATCAGTGTCTGTATCTGTATCGGTATCGGTGTCGGTGTCAGTATCAGTGTCCGTATCGGTATCAGTGTCTGTATCGGTATCGGTATCAGTGTCTGTATCGGTATCGGTATCGGTATCTGTATCGGTATCGGTATCGGTATCAGTGTCCGTATCGGTATCAGTGTCCGTATCCGTATCGGTATCGGTATCAGTGTCTGTATCGGTATCAGTGTCCGTGTCCGTATCCGTATCCGTATCGGTGTCTGTATCGGTATCAGTGTCTGTATCGGTATCGGTATCGGTATCGGTATCAGTGTCTGTATCGGTATCGGTATCGGTGTCAGTATCGGTATCGGTATCTGTGTCCGTATCAGTATCTGTATCGGTATCAGTGTCCGTATCGGTATCAGTGTCTGTATCGGTATCAGTGTCTGTATCGGTATCGGTATCCGAATCAGTGTCCGTATCGGTATCAGTGTCTGTATCGGTATCAGTATCGGTATCGGTATCGGTATCAGTGTCTGTATCGGTATCAGTGTCCGTATCGGTATCGGTATCGGTATCAGTGTCTGTATCGGTATCGGTGTCCGTATCGGTATCAGTGTCCGTATCGGTATCGGTATCGGTATCTGTATCGGTATCGGTGTCTGTATCAGTATCGGTATCGGTGTCCGTGTCTGTATCGGTATCGGTATCATCATCACCGTTTCCGCTACCGCCAGGGATTGTACTCATATCAGAATCTGTATCGGTGTCCGTGTCAGTATCTGTATCCGAATCAGTATCTGTATCCGAATCAGTATCGGTATCGGTATCAGTGTCTGTGTCGGTATCGGTATCAGTGTCTGTATCAGTATCAGTGTCTGTGTCAGTATCTGTATCGGTGTCAGTATCAGTATCGGTATCGGTGTCAGTATCTGTATCGGTGTCCGTATCGGTATCAGTGTCGGTATCGGTATCAGTGTCCGTATCGGTATCAGTGTCTGTATCGGTATCGGTGTCTGTGTCAGTATCTGTGTCTGTATCGGTATCAGTGTCTGTATCAGTATCGGTATCGGTATCTGTATCTGTGTCTGTATCGGTATCAGTGTCAGTATCAGTGTCGGTGTCTGTATCGGTATCTGTATCGGTATCCGTATCAGTGTCTGTATCGGTATCAGTGTCAGTATCAGTGTCGGTGTCTGTATCGGTATCGGTATCGGTGTCTGTATCGGTATCGGTATCAGTGTCTGTATCGGTATCGGTATCCGTATCAGTGTCTGTATCGGTATCGGTATCGGTATCAGTATCCGTATCGGTATCGGTGTCCGTATCGGTATCGGTGTCTGTATCGGTATCAGTGTCTGTATCGGTATCCGTATCCGTATCGGTGTCTGTATCGGCGTCGGTGTCTGTATCGGTATCGGTATCAGTATCGGTATCGGTGTCCGTATCGGTATCTGTGTCTGTATCGGTATCAGTGTCTGTATCGGTATCCGTATCCGTATCCGTATCGGTATCGTCGTCACCGGTTCCGGGGTCGCCGGGGATTATGCCGGGGTCGCCGTCATCGTCCTGATCTACGTCAAGATCGAGATCGTCATCGCTGGTGGGGATGTCGAACGAATTCCAACCAAACTCCATGCCGCCCTTGTAAGACTTAGCAATAAGCTGACCCTCAAGGTGACGCTGCTCGCCGTTAACGTGAGAGTTGGGAGCGAGCACGTTGCCGGTAAAGCCGTAAAGATCAACAGTGCCTGCATCAACAACGTTGATGAGAATGTTGCGGTATCTGTCAGCGACATCGTTGGTCGCGCTTATCTGCGAGCCGTTTATGGTGACATAGTTAATACGCAGGTTAAGTACGGTATCAGCGTCTCCACCTACTATGTTGAGTATTATTTTGCCGCCCTCGGGGATGTTATTGAAGGAAAGACCGAAGGGTGCGCCGTTTGAAGCGTTGATCTCGTCAGCGGTAACGGTGAATACGTTAACGCCTTCGGAATAACCGGTAAACTCTAATGTACCCCAGTTGTTGGAGTATACGCCGGTGGTCTCAAGTTCTGCAAGCTTCTGAGATGTAGCTCTGAGCTGCTCGAAGGTCTTTTCAAAGCTGAAATCGGTCTTTTCGTTTACGCCGCCGATTACGGTCGCGCCGGAGTTCTGATTATAATATCTGTCAGATACTTCGTTAGCCCAAACAACACGTCCGCCGTCGCTCAGCTTGAAATCAGCCTCGCCGCCGACGATGATATCAGCAGCGCCCTCTCCTGCGAGGTTAGCGGTGTTGAAAGAAAACCATCCGTCAGAAGCGGTAACAGTCAGGTCGCCGCCTACCGCAACACGTCCGCCGACGTCAGAACCCTCGATAACGGCATCCTCTTCAACGAAAAGGCTGAAGCCGGCAGCGTATCCGAGCAGATCGTTTACTGTCTCGTAGGATCTGTCTGCGTCATCTATGCCGAGTAAGCTGTCGTAATCAATGGTCTCCTGGTCAAACGCACCTGCGTTAGAGGTGGAAAGCATTGACGGAAGCTGTGTTTGATATACATTTTCGGTATAATATGTCTGCGAAGTTCCCTGTCCGAACAGATCTGTATTGACCTGCTGCTGAGCCGGTGCGGCCATTGAGAACAGACGCGTAATCAACATATTGATAGCGAAAATAAACGCTATAATTTTTCTGAGTATCTTCTTTCTTGCGGAAAGCTGAGTCTGCTCAGGGAGATTCTTTACATTGTCTGTCATAGGAATTTCCTCCTTAATAAACGGAACTCGATGTTCCTGTTTTCCTTATATCAGACGGGTTTGCGGGTGTTTTTGCAAGCCGCGTCTAAGCTTCGTACTTTAATTATAAGCTCCGCAAAAACTCGTGTCAATACTTAATCCGAAAAACTTTTCGGTTTAATGTAGAAAATTTAATAAAATTTTTAATAATTTTTCGTCATTATATACAAAAGATTAGGTTTTGTGCTGTTTTAATAAAAATATTATCTTTTTTGATAGGTGTGAATGCTTATAAAAAGCATATTTCAGATTGACATTTTTGCGTATTTATGCTAAAATATACTATAATATAGTGATTTTTATTCAGTCCTTTTGATATACTAATCTAAGAGAATAGGAAAGGGAATGTTATATGGCAGAGATCAAAGCGGTACAAAAGACCGATATGCCGGAGATAAAAGCAACTGCGGCGATAGTTGTCACTCAGAACGAAGGCAAAATTTTACTTGAAAAGAACGCCAAGAAGATGATGTATCCCGCCTTTATCACCAAGATATTGGCGTCGATAATCGCACTGGAAAAGTGCAGCCCGTCAGATACCGTTGTGGTATCCCAGGGTGTGGTTGCCGAAATGAGCAAGTGGAAAAACTCCGCCTCGATAGGTCTTATTGAGGGAGAGCGCATTTCAGTGCTTGATTTAGTATATTCTATGATGCTGGCATCTGCCAACGATTCGATGTTCGCGCTGGGAGAATTTATCTGCGGCGGCAAGGATAAATTCGCGCAGATGATGCAGGAAAAAGCAAAGGCATTGGGCGCGGAAAGCACCGTGCTGACCGACAACGAGGGTCGCTTTACCTCAGAGCAGTTGTCCAACGCCTATGACCTGGCGATAATCTGCCGCTATTGTATGACCAACCGCATATTCCGCACGATAGCAAACACCGAAAAGTATACTATAGCCGCCACCGATAAAAGCCCCGAACGCGTCATCAGCAACTCTAACCTGTTGGTAAACAGTTCTTATAAAAGATACAAGTACGATACCGCAATAGGTATCAAGAGCGGATACACCGCAAAGTCAAAGGCGTGCCTTGCCTGCTCTGCCCTGCCTCCGAAAGGAAAGCACGGCGAAGAGATAATGGCGATAGTGCTGGGCGCGGAGCATACCAAGCAGATGAAGTATGTCTTTTACGACGCTATCACGCTGTTGGATTTCACCTTTGATAATTTCGAGCAGCTGAGCGGTAAAAAGTCCGCCGCCGAGGAAATAAAAGCGGAGGACGCGCTGTTTACCGTGTCAGAGCTGTGCGATGTATTAAAGGTCACCCGCCGCAACTCTCCCGACGCGGCGATAAACTCTATCGCGGTGGGCAGACAGAAGATAAAAAAAGACTGCGCGTACTTTGCCGCGGACGACAGAGCCGCAAAAGAGGCATACAACAACGGCGCGGCTGTAGTCATTACCGAAAAGCCGGTAAGCGGTATCGCGAATATAGTGGTGACTGACATCAACGCAGCCAAGGAGAGACTGGCGTCTCATATAAAAACTAAGCTGGGTATGTGGTCTATAGCGGTGCTTGACAGCCCCGAGCAGATAAACCCGCTGAATATGATATGCGGACTGCTGAACGAAAAGATGAAGACTGTCAAATCCGCATCGTTGGAAAACAACTACGACGCAATGCTGAAGGCACTGTTGTCCGCTTCAAAGGATACCGGTGCGGCGGTCATCAATGTTTCCGCCGAAACGAGGGAAAACGCAGAACGCGTCTCCACCACGGCGGGTACTGACATTGCCATCATCGCGGCTGCTGCGGCATCGAAAAATCCGAACGAGCTTTCAAAGCAGGAGATGCTGGACCGAAAGCTGGGAATATGCAAAGGTATGTCCGAGGCGGGCGCGGTGATAATGAACATCGACGACAAGAGGGTCGCGGGTATTTTCTCGATACAGCAGGATATCATAACCGTCGGTGTAGACAACCATATGGCGGATTATTACGCCGACAGCATTGTTATTGAAGAAGATAAAATATCGTTTGATATTGTAAACGGCGACAACATACATCATATCGAGTTGTATTCCGACAATAAGCACGCAATATACCAGGCGCTTATTACCTTTGCGCTGGGTGAGATAATGGGCATCCCCGCAAAGCAGACAGCGGTATATTTGGAGAAATACCGCAAATCCCCGGGTATGAGCACCGTCAAAAACGGAAACAACGTCACCGTCATTTCCGATTTTGAGAATACCGGCAGCGACAGCGTCGCCGCCGCGCTGAAAGAACTGTGCAACGTATTCATCCAGCCGGAGGCGCGCCGTATCGCGGTATTTGCTGATATAGCGGGCGGCGGAGAGTCTGAGGAAAGCCTGTTCCGCCGTGTGGGCACAGCGATAAACAAAAGCACGGTGGACATCACGGTTTGCTACGGCGACACAGCCGCGAATATTGCGCAGACCGCCGACCTGAAAAACAAGTCCGTTATCATACTGAAAAGCGAGGCGGCGCTGACAGAGTTTCTCGGTCTGAATATAAGACCTAACGACGCGGTGCTGTTCAAGGGCTCGGAGGACTCCGGACTGGCGGATATTATGACGGCGATAACGTAAGTCGGGGCGCTGCCCCATACCCCGATTAGGAAACTTTTTGAAAAAAGCTTCCTAATAACCTTCAAAAACTTTTATGACAAAAACAGAGGGAAAACCTATAAGATTTCCCCTCTGTTTTATTTATTATTTATACCATGACGGTATTCACCGGGCGTCATATTCTCCTCTTTACGGAAAACACGGGAAAAATACAACGCATCCTCAAACCCCACCGAGCGTGCCACCGCAGATATAGGCAGGTCGGTGTTTTGCAGCAGCTTTTTCGCCTGCGACAGCCTCAACGCAGTGAGAAACTCCACGGGAGATATGCCCTCCGTCACGATGAACGCACGGTACAGCGTAGTGCGGCTGACCCCGGCGTAATCGGCAACATCTCTTATACTTATATTCATCGCGTAGTTAAAATCCATAAACCGCACCGCCTTGCGTACGCAGCTTTCGGCACGGCTGTGACGGGCTGAAGTCTTATGGGTGCTGCGGCTCATCAGTATGCCGAGTGTAATATAAAGCTGACCTGTCATTTTCATTGAGTCGGAGGTGTGCCGCCCGCTCATATCGTATGCGGTCTGTATGCTTCTGCGCAGCTCGTCACCGAAATCGGTGGAGATAACAGGATAATCGCGGGAAAAATCAGTCCGCGCGAGCAGCTGCTCGGCGTCGCTGCCGTTAAATCCTATCCAATAATACGACCACGGGTCGACCCCGTCTGCTGTGTAGGTTATCTCGGTGTTAGGGTAGATAAGAAATGTGTCCCCCGCCGACAGTGTATAGCTTTTCCCGCCGACCGAATAAATCCCCTTTCCGCTGACGATATGATGTATAAGATAATGGTCCCGTACACCGCTGCCCCACCTGTGCAGCGGAGCGCATTTTTCATAGCCGACATTGTAGACTGACAAAGACGCGTTTTCGGTATACTCCGCACGGAATGAATGCTTGTTCTCCATGATATCACCGCCTTATCGAAAGTATAGCACACAATCAGCATTTTTGCAACAAAAATCCATATAATTGCAACGAATTTCATATTGCAAAAGCTTTCGGGATATGTTATATTTATAACAGCGAGAACGAAATACACCTACAGAAAGGATTTGATGTTATGGCAAAGATACTGGTTACAGGCGGCGCGGGCTTTATCGGCAGCCACACCTGTGTAGAGCTTCTGAACGCGGGGTACGAGGTAGTAATAATGGACAACTTCTCAAACTCCAAGCCTGAGGCGCTTAACCGCATACGCAAGATCACCGGGAAGGACATTAAGTTTTACGAGGCTGATATACTCGACCTTGAGGCGACCGAAAAGATTTTCGAGGAAAACGATATCGAGGCTGTCATTCACTTCGCAGGGCTGAAGGCAGTGGGCGAATCGGTGGCAAAGCCGGTAGAATACTACCACAACAATATAACCGGCACGCTGATGCTGATAAAGGCGATGAGAAAGTACGGCTGTAAAAAGATAGTTTTCTCCTCCTCCGCTACCGTTTACGGTCCGGTAAACAAAGCGCCCTACACCGAAGATATGCCTACCTCTGCAACAAATCCCTATGGCTATACCAAGGTTATGATAGAGCAGATATTAAAAGACGTATGCGTCTCGGACGACGAATGGTCGGTGTCACTGCTGAGATACTTCAACCCCATCGGTGCGCATGAGAGCGGTCTTATCGGTGAGGACCCCAACGACATACCCAACAACCTTATGCCGTACATCTGTCAGGTGGCAGTTGGCAAGCTGGAGCGTCTCGGCGTGTTCGGCAACGACTATGATACCCCCGACGGAACAGGTGTGAGGGACTATATCCATGTAGTAGACCTTGCGAAGGGTCATCTCTGCGCGCTGAAATATGTTCTTGAAAACAAGGGCTGCGACGCGGTAAACCTCGGCACAGGCAAAGGCTCGTCGGTGCTGGACGTGCTGCACAGCTTTGAAAAGGCATGCGGTAAAGAGCTGCCCTACAAGATACTGCCCAGGAGGCCCGGCGACATCGCGACCTGCTATGCTAACCCCGACAAGGCAAAGAAGGTGTTCGGCTGGGAGGCTACGCTGACGTTAGACGAGATGACAGCGTCCAGCTGGAATTTTATAAAGAACAATCCAAACGGACTATAATATTCGGAAAAACTTTCAAGTTAGAGTCACTATCTAAAAACACAAAATCCGCACCCTAAAAAGGGTGCGGATTTTGTGTTATATGATTTATCGTGACAATGACAATATACCTGCACAATAAGAAACCTTTTCAAATTTCATGTTCGGGAGCGCCTTCTGCAACTCATCAAACACAAAATAGATCTCATCGTCATCCCATTCCTCCCCGACATCTTGCTGACAACGTATTAAATCTTCCCTGTTGTCAAACGCCACATCGCCGATAAGGATAACTCCATTCTCTTTTAACAGGCTTGTCAAAGATTGAATCAGTGCGATTTTATTTTCATCTGTCAAATGATGTAATGAATATGTCGCAATAATGTAATCGTAAGAATTTTGAAGAAGAGGTTCGACCAGTCCTTGTGAAAAGTCACCCTGAAATAGATGGGCATTTGGCATTTTTGCACTTGCCAGTTCAATCATTCTGCTTGAAAAATCCTGTCCCCATACTTCACACCCTTGCTCATAGAGCTTTTGTGTAAGCGTTCCTGTCCCAAAGCCTATATCAAGAACTACTGACTTTCCTTTTTTCAAGACAGTCTGATATATTTTTGACAGTATTTCTTTATAACCGGCAAATGGATAGCTGTTCTCCTCATCGGACAGTCCGACTGTTTTATCATAGCCGTCTGCCCATAGGTCAAATCCGTTATTATCCAGCATATATATCCTTTCAATAATATTGCTAAAGATTTTTAATTTCTGATAAGCTCGTACATCCCGCCGCATATCTGTCTTAGCAGCTCGGCGCTCATATCGGGGTTATCTTCTTTTATCTTCTCGGTACGCTGGATATAGCTTACTATATCCACCTTTGTCTGCGGTGATTTATCCGCTTTTCCTGTTACTATATCCTCAACGGCGGCGGCAGCGGTCGTATAGTACAGCTTTTCATAAGCGGAGCTTGACGGCTTGCTGCGGCAGGAAGAACGGTCGGCGATAAACTTATCCGAAAGGTCTATGACATAGCAGTCGGTAAGACGGATAAATTCATCCTCAAACGCCCTGATAAAGCGGTTCTTTATCTCGACCTGTTCATCGGAAAACGGCTTTATCGTGCCGTCAAGGTCGATGTAGTTCAGCTTTAGGTCAAAGCGGCCGAGTATTATTTTATCGCCGTACTTTTCTTTAAGGAAAGCGGCGGTCTTTTCCAGCGCGTTTTTCACAAGCTCGCTGTCGATGCCATCCTCGTAAGGCACTGTTTTAATATCATCCTTGCAGAACGCCTTGAAGAAGTTGGAGCTTTCAAATCCCGCTATCAGCGAATAATACGCTGTACCTGACTGACACACAGGCAGTATCACATCGGAAAAATCAATCAGTATCCAGTCGCCTGTTTTGCCCAGCCTGTCGGTAAAGCTGCCGCACAACTCCTTATAATATGTGCTGCCGCGGTCGATATAGCTGAGGTCCGCCTTTGGCTTTTCGCAAAACGCGGTCAGTGCCGAGCAGTCCACAAGTCGAGCACCGGGTACGGCGGCGTCGGTCTCGCGCACTATCCTGGACATCAGCGAATCGCCCCACATATCTATCATTGCGGGCTTGTTTTTCTCATAGAACGCCGTCACAAGGCGGCTGACAGCCGTCTTGTTCTTACCTGTGATATACATACGGGCACATTTGAGGTAAAAGTCAAGGTTGCGTTCGGTCAGGCGGCAGTCGGGTATTATTCCCTGCTCGTTATAGAACGCCTCCAGCGCCGATACTATATCATCGGATGCAGCCAGCCCGAGATTTATCAGCACGGAAATGTTTTCGTCCTCCAGCTTTTTGCGGCGCAGGCTGTTTATTGCACGGCAGACGGTCTCCAACAGCGCGTTGCCGCCGAAATCAAACCGCGTCAGCAGCTCGGTAAAGGTCGGGAAACCGCTGTCCTTCAGCCGCGCGAGGTCGTTAAAATTCATACTGATAAACTCGCCCGACGTACGGCTGATGATATGGTCCGCAATGCCGTTCTTGTCAAAGAAGAAGGATTTATCCTTCAGTCTGCGTATCTCATCAAAGTTGTCTGAGATATGCGTCAGCCACAGACGAGCAAAACTGCCGCCGGTACGCGGGTCAGCGTCGCCGCGCGCGGCGGACAACGCCATCTGCGAGATGTACTGAGAATATTCCTCAGAGCGGTTTATAGCATAGCAGGCGCCCGCCTTGTTCGCCTTGCCGCAGAAATAACGCGGCACATCAATGATATAGGGTCTCGCCTTTTGGATAAAGTAATCCTGCATCGCGGCCAGCAGGCGGAAGTTGACCGACACGTCCTGCTCGGCTATCAGCCCGGTGTTGCTGTCATACAGGCAGGGGTCGCTGACCTTAACGATTATTATCTTACCCGACGGATACGCGGCAGTTATCGCCTTGATGTACTCGTCAAGGTATCTTTTCCATATAGATTCTCTCGAAAAATCAAGCTGCTTCAGCTTTGCTTTATTTTCCTTATAAAATGCCGACTTTATAAACTGTCTGCCGCCTGAATAGACCACACCGTCCATTTCGTACAGCGCGCTTGCCGCGGCATAGTAAAGGTCAAGTATAAGATATTCGCTCTTGTTTTCGGACAGATATTCCGAAAAGCCCTTGCTTAAAGTATAATACAGCGGGGTCGGTGCGTCGGCGTAATAACGCTTTTCCACTTTGCGCTTGTCTCCGCATATCGCGAACTGCGAGATAAACAGGTGCGAGCGGTCGGTGACGACATTTTCACATCCTGCGAAAAGGCCCGAAATAAGCGACGAGCCGTTCAGCGCAAAGGAGACCTTGCGCGGCTTTTCGGTGCGGCGGGCAGGCTCTATCTTCTCGCCCAGCTTTTCGGATATATCGTTAAGCAGCGCGTCAAATTCCGCACGGGTAAAGCGGTTGCGATTGCTGTCGAACAGCGGCACCGCCACCCTTGCCGCACCGCGCGGGCGCATAGCGTACGGGAAATAACCCGTACGGGAAAGGCTGACGCCCTCGCTGTCCTTTTGCAAGGTAACGCAGATAAGCGCGCCGATATTTTCAAATCTGGTCGCGGGGTTATTGCTGACGATACAGCCCAGAGAATATGCCACCGGCACTTCTCTGCCCTCGCCCGAATTGATAACATCATATTCGCAAAGCGAGTTTACCCCTGTGCCGATAATAAAGTCTGCGCCTGCGGCCGCCAGCTTTTCAGCATAGCTGCGCCACGCGGGCTTTACCACGGGAGAATGTCTGTCGTTCCAGTCGCAGAATACTATCACATATTCCGCGCCGCCGTCTCTTGCCGCCTTTATCGCGCTGTCGGCGGTCTTACTGTTTACCGATACGGTGACGAACGCGGTCTTTATGCCGGATATATCGGCAGTGATACAATTCCTTCTATTCTTCGCCTTGGTGTCGGAGGAGATGACCGATACAGGGTATTTTTCCAATACCTTTGCCGCGTTCTTGGCGCTGCGGTTAAGCACCGCGGCGTCAAGACCGTTACGCTTGAACGAGTCCGCAAGGAAGGACGGGCAGTTGTTTACCGATTCATCCTCGTAGGTATACAGCATGTCGTCATTCAGCTCGGTATCAAGCGCAGCGATAGAAAAATCAGATGAAGTGAACAGCGACTTTATATATGAAAAAGCAAAGTCAAAGCTCTTATCGCAGTTGTATGCCTCTCTCTGCACCGCCTTTGATGTAGAGATGTCACCGCCGATAACTATTGTGCATTTGCGTATGTTGTTGGTGAGCGTACCGTTATTTTCACTGTAGCGGCTCTCACCGTCCAGTGCCTGTCTGCGTGCGGGACGATCCAGTATCTTTTCTGCGGCGCGGGCTTTACCCTTTTCCGCTGACGGAGTTATCTGAACGGCATCGGAAAAATTGCTCAGCTTTTCCGCCCCGTCAATTACACGGAACGCGCGCACCTTTACGTTTATCGGTTTAGATAACGCCCCGCCGATAAAAGTATACGGCGCGGACGGGCAGTATGCGGCAAATTCAAAATCACCGTCGCCCTGAGAGGTGTATATCTTATATCCATCGCAGCCGTCGCTGTTGTCCCAGTACAACGAGGGTGTGCTGTCAGCGCCGTACTTCACCTGTATCTCGGACGGTGTTGCCATCGGGCAGGCAGTCACCTGATAAGACTCGGCAAAAAAGTTGTCCGGACCGTCCGCCGTTCTGAATGCCTTTACCTTATAATCTACCGGCACGCCGTTTTTGCAGCCAGAAAATCTGACCGATGTATCGGTCACCGATGTCTGACCGCGGAAAACATTTTTCCCGTGCGGACTGCTGAATATCCTATAGCCGTCGGCATGCTCTACCGCGTCCCATACCAGCTCTGTCACGCCGGGGGCTATCTTGACGGTCACCTTGAACGCCTTGCTCTTCTCTTTCAGTTCCTTGAAATTCATCTGTTACTCCTTATTATATGTTATCCAATATCCATTTTACGAATTCCGCACGGTCGTCCGCCTGCTTGTCCTCTTCACGGACAACTGCCTGCTGCACCAGCTTGTCGTAGTATTCCTTCAGCTCGTCAAAATGCTTGTACGCGCTGAAATATCCGCCGATATAGTGCTGCACGTCGTCTATCCTCACGCGATAGCTGTCATGCCTTACGCAGAAGGTGTTGACCGTACCCAGCGGGTACTTCATATACATTGCGATCTCGGGATATAAAAATCCGTTGAGCATATAATGTATGCGGCGGAATATGGTGCGCATGAAATAATCAAAATTGAATTTGGAAAGATACGATGGGCTTAGCTTTTGTTCCTTTATGCGGCTGTACAGCTCAAAGGTCGCCATAAGCAGCTCAAGGAATGTATGGAAGGTAGTATCCTGATTGAATATCCTGTTAAGATTATCGTTGGCGTTTTTCAGTCCGAAGTTAAGATAACGCTCTTGCGGGTCGTGCAAAGTTACCTCGTTTATCGAGTATGCTATCCAGTGGTCGGCATAACGTGTATAGCCGTTGGCGATAAAGTAATCCAACGCCTTGCGCGCGCCGTCAAGATATTTTTCGTCTCCGATAATGCCGTACGCCCTTGCCAGCGCAAAGGTTGCCTCGCCGTCATAATATACTATTCTGTCACGGTCTTTGCGCGCATAATCGGGGAAAGACAAAACATGGAAATAGCTGCCGTCTTCCTCCTGCATATCCAGTATGGAATTTGCCGCCTTGCGGATAAGCTCTTTATACTTATCCCCGCCGAAAACATCCATATATGTTGACAGGGTTATTATCATTATCGCGTTGCCGCCCAGCTTTATCTCGTCTGCCTTGCGCTCGACAAGATAAGCATGGTCATCGTCCGGCTGCTCAACGCTGTTCATCATATATTCCAGCGCGCTGTCTATCTTGGGTACCAGCGTCTCGTCGCCCGTGGTCTGATATTGCATGATTATGCTCCATACCGTGCCGGTGTGGCGCAGTATGTTATATGAAGTGAAATGGTCGTTTATCACGGGGTTTACGCCGTAGTCAAACCGCCCGTTTTCATCCACGCATGCCGAAAGATATGCGGAGGATTTTGCGATAACATCCTGTAACAGTGCCGAGGTTATCTCGCCTGTTACACGTCGGCCGTAGTTTTCCTCATCGGGGTACAGCTTGTATGTGTTCATATCCTCGTCGCAGATATAGCCTATCGTGGTAAAGGTAACCACCTGCTCGGGTATCGAGACGAACATATCGTTGCCCGCGTCGGAAAAGTGCTCTCTCAGCCGTCTTAAATTCAGCGCCTTGGCGTTATAGTCGATAAGTCCGCCGCAGTTCAGCTGTGCCTCAAGCAATGCGGTGTAAAAATCCACATCAAAGCTGATGCCCTTTTTATAATAAAAGTCGCGTGACTTTCTTATCTCCTGACGTACCGCCGAATAGTCGGTGATTTTACAGTCATTTAGTATATCCGTCTTTAACCACAGCGGGAAAGTCTTGCTGTCGCCGACATACTTTTTGGCGAGGGCGCACGCGCCATCCCACGCACTTTCTAACGTGGGCGCGGCACAATTGAATACCGCTGCGCGGTCATTTCCGTCGGTGACAGAAATGAACACCACGCTGCTTTTGAAAAGCGTATTTATCTTGTAATCACTCGTACTCTCCTCAATATACGGGTCATCAAAAACGAATTTTTTAAGAGCGGCAGCCTTGATGTCAAACTCCGCGAGCAGTTCGGTTTTTTTCATCTTTTTCTCCTTTTCTGTCGCTGTAAAAGCA
The DNA here is from genome assembly GCA_022511265.1 of Eubacterium sp. Lineage (GTDB taxonomy): Bacteria > Bacillota > Clostridia > Oscillospirales > Ruminococcaceae > Ruminiclostridium_E. The sequence goes on from JAFLRX010000002.1 coordinate 75,959, forward strand.
AAAAGAATATTATTGGTTAAATTATACCACACTATTGCCGAAAAGTCAACTTTATTGTACGAATTACATAAAATTTAAAAAAGAAAAGGATTGACTGTTTAGGAAAATAGTTGTATACTAAATACTGTAAATATGCACTGAAAGAGGTAAATATATGGACATCAAGGAATTTATCAAAAGTAAGGAAACGGAAATGAAAGCGCTGCTCGGCGGGCTGGTGGGCTGTCAGAGCGTTCAGGGGGAATATACCGATGGGCAGCCGTTCGGCGCAGAGCCTGCGCGGGCACTGGATATGATGCTGGACGCGGCAGAAAAGCTGGGCTTTTCGGTGAAAAACATTGACGGCTACTGCGGCTGTGCCGACTATCTTCCTGAGGGCGCGGAGGAAATAAAGCTGGGCATACTCTGCCATTTAGACGTTGTCCCCGCCGGAGAGGGTTGGACATTGCCGCCGTATGAGCTTACCGAAAAGGACGGCAACCTGTACGGCAGAGGCACCACCGACGACAAGGGTCCGGCGGTGTCGGCACTGTATGCGCTGTACGCGGTAAAAGAGCTGGGATATAAGCTGAAAAGCGGGGTGCGGCTGATATTCGGCATAAACGAGGAAAACGGCTCGGAAGATATAGAATATTATCTGACCAAGGAAAAGATGCCGCCGATGACCTTTACCCCCGATGCAAACTATCCTGTGATAAATTGCGAAAAAGGCATGGTCCGAGTGGGCTTTTCCCTGCCGCTGCCCGACGGCGCGGTAAAGAACATCAGCGGCGGACAGGTGATAAACGCCGTCCCCTCCCGCGCAAAGGCGGAGATAGATGTTCGGTTCAAAGATATACTTAATACCGCCGCGGAAAAATACGAAAATATCACCGTCACGGAGTCGGACGGGCTTGTCACCATAAGCTATGAGGGCAAGTCGGCGCATGCCTCCACCCCCGAAAGCGGTATAAACGCGATAACGGGATTGTTGGGATTTTTACGCGGCATAGACTTCGGCGGGCAAAATATCGCGTTGAGTGCGCTTACCGAGCTGTTCCCTGTCGGCGAGACCGACGGAAGCTCGCTCGGCATAAAACTCTGTGACGAGGTGTCCGGCGGGCTGACCGAAGTGCTCAGCATAATCGACACCAACGACGGACAGCTTGACTGCCGTATGGATATAAGGTTTCCTGTTTGCTCGTCAAAAGCGGAGATACACGAGCGGCTGACGGCTGCGTTTTCGGACAAAGGAATCAGCATCACCGAATACACAGGCAGTGAACCGCATTACGTTGACGGCGACAGCGAGCTTGTCAAGGCGCTGCTTGCGGTATACGAAAGCTTTACCGGCGAAAAAGCGGAATGCATCTCGATAGGCGGCGGAACATACGTCCACGAGATAGACGGCGGCGTCGCTTTCGGTATTGAGCATGAAGGCAAGGATTATAAAATACACGGCGCGGACGAGTACCTGCCGATAAGCGAATTTATCGAAAATACCGAAATTTTCGCGGCGGCGATAGTGAAAATCTGCGGGTAAATCCTCGGTAAAAAAATACACGTATATTTGTCCCGAAATTCTCATATATAATTATTGAGGAGGCGGGACAAATGACGCAGATTTTTCATAAAAATCCTGTTGATGACGGTTACAAGCAGCTTGCCGAATACAAGACGCGTCTTACATATCTGCAAGACCGTTTGGAAAAAGTCCGCCAGCTGTTTAATATGGAATGCGACCCCGACCAGATAGACGCGCTGATATATGAGGAAAAAGCACTGATGATAAGCCTGAACCACCTTATCAAGACCTCGCGGGATATTAAGGTCAGATTGGAAGATATGTTTTAACAAATGCGAAAGCCGCCCGAAAGGGCGGCTTTGTTTATGTAATTTTACTTCAAAAATTCTCCCATCAGCTCATGTCCGCGCGGAACGAAATCACCTGTTGCGGCGGCGGTCTCCTCGCAGAAGCCGTCCACACCGTTCTGCTCTTTTGTGCTGTCGTAAATCATAAACGGCACAGGCGCGTTGGTGTGTGTTTTCAGCTCTAACGGGGTGGGGTGGTCGGGGCAGATAAGAATTTTTATATCCTCGCCCTCAAACGCTTTCAGAATTTTTCCGAGTATCTTTTCGTCGATAAGCTCTATCGACTTTATCTTATTTTCAATTTCAAAGCGGTGTCCGCACTCGTCGGGTGCCTCGACATGGATATATACGAAATCGTGTCCGTCTTTCAGTGCCTTTATCGCCGCGTCTGCCTTGCCGTCAAAGTTGGTGTCGATATAGCCGGTCGCGCCCTCGACATTTATCACCTCCATACCGGTGAATTTGCCGATGCCCTTCAACAAATCTACTGCGGATATCATCGCCGCGCTCTTGCCGTATTTTTCGGCAAACGGCGCGAGCTCCTTGCGCACGCCCTCACCCCAGAACCAAATGCTGTTGGCGGGACGCAGTCCGCGCTCGATACGCTTTTTATTCACGGGGTGGTCTTTAAGCAGCTCATAGCTCTTTTTCATCATGTCGATGAGCGGCCTGCCGTTCTCGTTTGCGCCGAGGTAGTCCTTTATCGGCTTGCCTGTGATGTCGTGCGGCGGGGTCAGCTTGCCCACGTCCAGCGTGCCGTTGTCCCAGATAAGGCAGTGGCGGTAGCTTACGCCGCTGTAAAAGCGAAACTCGTCAGTGCCGAGCTGCTCGTCTATGTACTTTATTATCTCCGCGCCCTCTGCGGTGGAGATATCGTCCGCGCAGTAGTCAAGGATAGTCTTATCCTCATATACAGGCTCATCCGAGAGGGTCACGAGGTTAGTCCTGAACGACACGTCGGTGGGCTTCATATCAATGCCGATGCTGCCCGCCTCCAGCGGACTTCTGCCGGAATAATATATCGCGGGGTCGTATCCCAGTACCGAAAGATTGGCAACGTCGCTGCCCGGCTTCAGGTTGTCGGCGACTGTCTTTACCAGTCCCACGCGGGATTTTTTCGCCAGCATATCCATATTGGGCTTGTTCGCCTTGCTCATCGGCGTGCCGCCGATATCCTCACGCGGCAGGTCTGCCATTCCGTCGCAAAGCAAAACTACGTATTTCATAAGGTCACTTTCTTTCTGTTGATTTTTGCAAAATAAGTATACCATAATTTCGATATTATGTCAATTATATCACACCGTTAATTTCCTATAATAACGGCGATATTTTATCGGATAATATTGTAAAAGAATTTTGTAAAAGGAGCAAGCTTTATGAATATATCAAAACAGGAATACGAGCAGACCGCGAAAAAGCACGCGGGCTCGTCAAAGATGTATATAACGCTGCCGAAGGCGTTTTTGATAGGCGGATTTATCTGCTGTATAGGTGAATTTTTTCTCAATATGTATCAGCAGTATATCGGGCTGGATTTTGAACAGGCGGCTGCGTACACCTCTGTCACCATGGTGTTTTTAAGCGCGCTGCTGACCGGGTTCGGCCTGTACGGACGCATAGCAAAGCACGGCGGTGCGGGCACGCTGGTGCCTATCACCGGATTTGCCAACGCGGTGGTCTCCCCCGCCCTTGAATTCAAGACCGAGGGATATGTACTTGGCACAGGCGCGAAGATGTTCGTCATCGCGGGTCCTGTCATAGTGTACGGTATAACGGCGGCGTTTGTTTACGGTATCATCTACTATATATACGGACTGTTTTCATAAGGAGGGGTAATCATGGCTGAATTTATAAAGGACGGCACTATACGTCTGAACAACGGCGCGTCCGCCTGCGCATATGCGGCGGCGGTGGGCAAAATGGAGGGCGAAGGTCCGCTGGGGCAGTGCTTTGACTATATCACCGAGGGCGCGGAGCTTGGCGAGAAGACATGGGAGAAGGCGGAAAGCAAATTACAGCAGTATGCCTTTGAGATAGCGCTTTCCAAAGGAAAGCTGGAAAAGCAGGACATCAGCGTAATTTTCGCGGGCGACCTGCTGAACCAGTGTACTGGCTCGGCCTACGGGCTGCGCGACGCAGAGGTGCCGTTTATCGGGCTGTACGGCGCATGCTCTACCATGGCGGAAAGCCTTATGCTGGCGTCGCTGTTTGCGGATATGCGGCTGGGTCATTACTTTGCGGCGATAACATCGTCACACTTCTGCTCGGCAGAGCGGCAGTTCCGTTTCCCGATAAACTACGGCGGGGTGCGTCCGCCCACCGCACAGTGGACGGCGACCGCCTCAGGCTGCTGTATCACAAAGCCTGCGGACAAGCCGCCGTACATCAAGGCGGTGACAGTCGGCAAGATAACCGACATGGGCATAAAGGACGCTAACAACATGGGGGCGGCGATGGCGGGCGCGGCATACGACAGCCTTTCCCGCCATATGGAGAACACCAAAAGTACGCCCGACGACTATGACGGGATTTTTACAGGCGACCTCGGGCAGGTTGGCACGGATATACTGCACGAGCTGTTCCAAAAACAGGGTGTGTATGTCAGCCATGTGCATAACGACTGTGGACTGATGCTGTACGACCGCGAAAATCAGGACGTGCACGCGGGCGGCTCTGGCTGCGGGTGCAGCGCGTCGGTGCTGTGCGGGCATATCCTGCCGGAGATAAAGGCGGGCAAAATGCATAAGGTGCTGTTCGCCGCGACAGGCGCGCTGATGTCCACCACAATGTCACAGCAGGGTGAAAGCATACCCGGTATCTCGCACGTTGTCGAGATATCCGATACGCTGTAAAGGGGGTAATGATATGGATATTCTTATGGAATACGTTAAGGCTTTTATCGTGGGCGGTCTTATCTGCGCAATAGGGCAGGTGCTGATCGACCTTACCAAGCTGACCCCCGCCCGCATACTGGTATCTTATGTCGTGGTAGGAACTATTCTCGGTGCGCTGGACTGGTATCAGCCGCTGATTGATTTTGCCGGCGCGGGTGCGACAATTCCGCTGACGGGATTTGGCAATACGTTGGCAAAGGGCATGCGCAAGGCGATAGACGAGGACGGTCTGCTGGGTATCTTCACAGGCGGCTTTACCGCCTGCTCCGCGGGAGTAACCGCCGCGATAATATTCGGTCTTTTAGTCGCCCTTGTCTTCAAGAGAACCGACAGAACACGTCAGGAATAGCGGTGTAAAAGCGCAAAAACAGCCCCGAAATCGGGGCTGTTGCTTTATTTTATCACCTGCGGGGTTGTTGCAACGGTGACGACAGGGTCGATAACTATCGGTACGCCGCCGTAGTTTGAGATGCTTTCGGGCGCGTCGCTTTCTGTACTTTCGGGCGAGGTGCTTTCGGGAAGTGTACTTTCTGCGGCGGGCGCAGTCTCCGGCACCGAGGCGGAATCCAGATCCATCGTTGACGGTGCGGTCGTGGTCTGCGCAGGCACGCCGCCGTCCTTATCAGGCAGGGTGGTTGCCGGCGGGGTGGTGCCGCTGCCGTTATCCGTCTCGGCAACTATCGGATCGGAATTATTGTCGCCATTTGCATCGCCGTTTCCGTCGCCTGACGGAACATACTCTTCACCGGGTGCGGCTATATCGGGTACCTGATCCTCAGATAATCCGTCCCTTGCGTATACCGCTGCTGACAGCTTTGCGAACAGCTCGGTCAATTCATCAAACTGGAGTGTTGCTATCGCGTCTATCTGTTCTTGGGTAAGCAGTGTCTCGGCACGCTGTGCTATTTCCGCCGACATACCCTGCGCGGCTATCATATCTATATCCTCACGGGTCATACCTGCGGCAAGCGCCTCGAATGCCGCATTGACATCAGGGTCATCGCTGTATACTACGGTGGAAATGCTTTCGGACAGCTGTATCTGCTTGCCTGTGCCGTCTATCGTGTAGTTGTCAGCATATACAAGGTCGGACACCCTTACAGGCTCAAAGCCCTGAGAGATAAGGCTCTCCAGCACCTTGGGAAGTGCCTCGGTGGTATTTTCAAGGTCGTTGTGGAACAGCAGTATAGAGCCGGACGCGATATTCTGTGTGGTGCGCTGTATGATAGTCTCCGACGAGGGCTGATCCCAGTCGATGCTGTCAACATTCCACTGAATGACTTTCAATTCCATGCCTTCAAGGGTGGTGAGAGACTTGTCGTCATACTCGCCGTACGGCGCGCGGTACAGCGTCGGTGCTTCTCCGGTTATCATCTCTATCTTGCGCGAGCATTCTTTGGTATCCTCGATAAGGTCGTTTACGTTCATCCCTTTTACATGAGGGTGCGAGTCTGAATGATTCGCTATCTCGTGTCCCGCGTCGTAAAACTTCTTTACGTCCTCGGGATAGTTGTCGCAGAACTCCCCCGTCACGAAAAAAGTTGCCTTTACGTCAGCCTGTTCAAGTATTGCCAGCAGCTGGTCGGTATTGCTGTTTTCCCATGCGCAGTCAAAGGTCACGCTTATCTTATTGTCTGCCCTATCAACACAGTATATCGGGGCTTTTACCGTCTCCGCCTTTGTGTCAACAGAGGACAGCACGGCAAACACACCTATCGCGGCCCCGGTGATAAGCACCAGCAGCAGCGTTATCGCACGCAGCAGCTTGCGTTTTGTCATTGTCATTACAAACATAATTTTAATTATGCTTCCGAAAGGAAGCATCTCTCCTTTCCGCTTTGATTGGATTTTGTACTGCTTGATTATATGTCCGCACGACCTGTAAAATGACAGTATGTACAAAAAAACCGACGGAAATTTTCCGTCGGTTTTGTTATTCTGTATTTCGATATTAAAAAGGCATTTCGTCATCATCGTCATATCCGTACCCGTCGGGTGCGACATCGGTCACCACAAGGCGGTGCGCGCACTGGGTGCAGTATTCGGAATTAAACTTGTTCTTGGTGCCGCATACGGGGCAGGTGATGATACGCTTCATCTCCTCTATCCTCTTGCGCAGAGCCGCCATCTGCTTGTACAGCTGCTCTATCTCAACAACGGCGGAAGCGATGACATCACTGTCGGCGGTGTCTTGCTTTACCATATTGTATACGTTCTTACCGAGCTTGGTGTACTTTTCCTTTATCCGGCTGTCAAGCTTTATGCACTGTAATTTCAGGCGGGATATCTTTATTACCTCGTCTGTCTTTTTTATACCTGTGTCGGTCAGCTCTTTCGCCTTGCCGAGTACCACGTCCACTTCTTCTTTGAAATTGATGTCCTTTATGTTCATTCTGTCGCTTCCTTTCCGAAAAAAGTTATATTATATATAATAAATTATAATATATGCATATTGTATCACAATGTTTGCCTGTTGTCAATGAAAAATTCCTCGATTTCCCGCTTGCGTTTGGTTACCTCGTCAAACCGCGAGATATATTCGTACGGATACTTGAAGTTGACGATACGTTCTATTTTACCGTTGCCCACCAGCTTGCTTGATGCGGCGCACCCCGCGGCAAGTATGCTTTGCAGCTCTTCCATAATAAAGATGTTGTAAAGACATTCGTACCCCGGTTTGCACCAGCCGATGTTTTCCAGATTGTCGGTGATGTTCTTCTGCCGATACATATAATACGGCTGATAGCCCGCGTCGGTGAGAAATTTCGTTGCGTCTGCCACCATATCGCCCGCTCCGCTCGGCTCGCCGTGGGTCTGATACAGCGTTGACGAGCGTTTCAGCGATAAAGTATGTACCGTCACGTTTTCGGGTGACAGCCCGCACACCTGCGTCAGCGTATCGTGAAAGCTGTCGGGCGTGTCCTTTGGCAGCCCCGCGATTATGTCCGCGTTGATATTGTCAAAGCCCGCCTGCCGCGCAAGTTCAAACGCTTCGTACACCTGCTTTGCGGTGTGGCTGCGTCCTATTTCTTTCAGCACCTCGTCATTCATCGTCTGCGGGTTTATCGAGATGCGGGACACTCCCCCGCTTTTCAGCGCTTTCAACTTGTCGGCGGTGACGGTGTCGGGTCTGCCCGCCTCTACGGTAAATTCCCGCATATGGGACAAATCAAACTCCGACAGCTTGTCAAGCAGTCGGGACAGCTCGTCCGCCTCCAGCATGGTCGGCGTACCTCCGCCGACGTATACCGAGGTTATCTCCAGTCCGCAATCGCGGACAATATCCTTATACACATCCAGCTCTTTAAGCAGCAGTGCGAGATACTCTCCCTTTAATTTAAGCGCGCTGCCTGACGATGATATAAACGAGCAATAGCTGCACCGTGTCGGGCAGAAAGGTATCGACACATACAGGCTGACGCTGCGCCTGTGCAGCATATCCGCAAACGGCTGCTGCACCGAGATTATCTTCTTTGCCGTCGCCAGCTTTTCCTTTGAGACCAGCACCTCTTCAGTGAGAAAACGCTCCGCCTCGCTGTCATTATGATACCGCTCATAAACGGATTTTATCACCTTTACGGGGCGTACGCCTGTAAGTATCCCCCACGGTAAGGTTATCCCCGTGCGCGCGCTCATCAGCTTGTATATCATCCGCCACAGCCTAAGCTCGGTCAGGTCGTCACGGTCGGCGGTCTCTTCCGTCAGCTGTAGCTTTTCGCCGTCGGATACTGTCACCGTGATATATTTTTCGTCCGCCGAAAATGCGATGTAATTATTTCCGCTGACAGGCTCGTCGTAATGCAGCCCAAGCGGTCCTGGCGGGAGAAAACAACGTGTCAGCCGCTCTATCTCATACTTATAATCCACCGCCCTGCCGTAAAAATACAGCTTGTCTGTCATAGTCTGTCAAGATACAGCAGATAGGGGTTATGCCGCTTTTCTGCACTGAGGGTGGTTTTGCCGCCGTGTCCGGGGTAAATGTCGAAATCGCCATCCATATTCATTATCCGCTGCAATGATTGCCGCTGCTGCGCGGGGCTGCCGGAATAAAAATCCGTACGCCCTACCGAGCCCTCGAAAATAGTGTCTCCGGAAAAAATTGCATTATCCGCCGTAAACATAATGCTGCCCGCGGTATGACCCGGGGTGTGAATTACCGTAAAGGTTATCTCGTCAAGTGTTACGGTGTCGCCCTCGTCTACCGTCACATCGGCGGCAAACGATTTATAATCAAAGCCGGGCAGCAGGTAAGATACATTCTTCTGCCTGTCGTCCAGCATACACTCATCCGCCTTGTGGATATATACCTTTGCGCCGGTCTGCTCTTTCAGCTCAGCCGCCGCTCCGGTATGGTCAAAATGCCCATGGGTGAGCAATATCAGCTTCAGCGTGAGAGAGTTTTTCCCCAGCACATCAAGTATATGCTCCGCATTATCGGCGGGGTCTATCACGGCGGCGTTGCCGCTGTCGGACACGACGATATAACACGATGTATCCAACTCACCTAAGTTCATTGTTATTATCTTCACTGCTTGCCCGTCCTTTCCGCGCTGATTACGCCCGGTATCTTCTGCAGCTTGAGAATAACATTTTTCAGCTGCTCTATGCCGCTGACCTCTAAGGTAACGATAATATCGCCGTTGCCGTTTTTAAGGCTGTGGGCGTTTATTTCATATATCGGCAGATGGTTGCCTGCAATGGCGGTGGTGATATCCGCCAGCATCGCCGTCCTGTCCTCGCAAATAATATCAATGGTCGCGCGGAACGAGCTGCTCTCATTCACAGCCCAGCCCGCGGGACGCCAGCGGTCTTTGTTTTCGCCCTTCAGTCCGTCTATCACGTTGCGGCAGTCCGCCTTATGCACCGACACACCGTAGCCTCGTGTAATAAAGCCCATTATCTCGTCGCCCGGCAGCGGGTTGCAGCATTGCGCGTACTTTACGGGATAATCATCTATGCCGTCTATTATTACGCCGTTTTTACGTTCGCGGGCGTTGGTCTCCTGCATCAGCTTGTCAACGTCAACCGCCGCGGCATTGTTCAGCTTGTTCTGACGTATCTGCTCTTCTTTCAGGCGGGTGACCACCTTGGATATCTGCACACCGGCATAGCCTATGGCAGCATACAGGTCGTCCACCGTCTCAAAGCGATGCCGCTGTGCCGCGGTCTTCAGCATTTCTTCATCGGCAATTATGCCGTTGCGCTTCAGCTCGCGGTCCAGCTGTGCCTTGCCGCGCTCGATATTCTCCTCGCGGCATTCCCGCTTGAACCATGAACGTATCTTTGCCTTTGCCTCGTTGGTCTTGGCTATCTCCATCCAGTTGCGGTTCGGCCCGTAGCCGGAATTATTGCTGGTCAGCACCTCGACTATCTCTCCTGTGCTCAGCACATGGTCAAAGCTGACCATACGCCCGCCGACCTTTGCGCCGGTCATTTTATTACCGACCTGAGTGTGGATAGCATAGGCAAAGTCTATGATGTTAGACCCTGCGGGCAGTGTGATAACATCGCCCTTGGGGGTGAATATATATACATCGTCCGGCGCAAGATCTACCTTTATCGCCTCGGATATCTGCTCTACATCGTCCGCCTCTTGCTGCTGCTCAAGGATATGTCGTATCCAGTCAAAGCGCTTTTCTCCCGCTACACTGCCCTGTATGCCCGCCTTATACTTCCAGTGGGCGGCAATGCCGTACTGCGCGGTGTTGTGCATCTCCTGCGTGCGTATCTGCACCTCAAACGGCACACCCTCTCTGCCGATAACGGTGGTATGCAGAGACTGATAGCGGTTGGGCTTTGGCATTGCGATATAATCCTTAAAGCGGTACGGTATCGGGCGGAACATATCGTGGATAATACCCAGCACGTTATAGCACTCTACCACCGTCTGCAGGATTATCCTCACCGCGTAGATGTCATATATCTCGCTGAACGCCTTGCCCTTTACATAGACCTTCTTATAAATGCTGTAGGTGCTTTTTACCCTGCCCTCGATTATCGGGGTAGGCTCTATATCGGAGATACGCTCGCTTATGCGGTTTTTTATCGTCTCGATAAAGTCGTCTCTGTCCGCCTTGTTAAGGCTGAGCTGACGCTGTATATCCTGAAAGCCGTACGGGTCGAGATACCGCAGCGCGATATCCTCCATCTCTTCCTTTATGTCGCTGATACCGAGACGGTGCGCGATGGGCGCGTAGAAGTTCATCGTCTCCAGCGAGGTCTTGCGCTGTTTTTCAGGCGGGCGCGCCTCCAGTGTGCGCATATTGTGCAGCCTGTCCGCAAGCTTGATGATTATTACACGGATGTCCTTGGACATAGCGATGAGTATCTTGCGGATGTTTTCCGCCTGCTGCTCTTCACGGGTGTTCAGCGGGACCAAGCCTATCTTGGTGACGCCGTCTACCAGTCTTGCCACGTCCTCACCGAAACGCTTTTGTATCTCATCCAGCCCGATATCGGTATCCTCAACTACATCATGCAGCAGTGCCGCGCATACCGTGTCGGTATCCATCCAGAATTTTTCCAGCAGGATGTACGCCACCGCGACAGGATGAGAAATATACGGGTCTCCCGAGGTGCGCAGCACACCCTCGTGTGCCTTGTCGGCAAGCTGATACGCCTGTGTTATCTTTTCGATATCATAGCTTTTCTCGCTGCTTTTTATCTTGTCTATCAGCATCTCTATCGTATACAGCATACCGTGTCTCCTTTCAGAAATAATCAAATCATTCCGCAGCTTTTCTTTATTCTTTTAATGACCGCGGATTGTTCTAACTCTATCTTTCTTCCGCCCTTGATAAATTCCATAGTGCCGTTTACTCTGTCAAGCTTTAAGTGTCCGAACTCGTTGAAAATATGCAGGCACATCATAAACTTGCAGTAATTCATACCCATTGACAGCGCGTATTCCGCCGCGCCGTCAACATTCTTGTACTTGCGGGCGAGGTCAAACGGCAGCTTCATATCCCCTGTAGTGGGTATTATCCTGCCCGCAAGACGTCCGTCCACCTTTTCGCCGTTTATTATTTTCTCGTAAATATCCTTTGCCGCGAACAGCTTATCCTGGTTTATCCCGCTGCGGCGCAGTTCTTTTACGCGGATGCTTACGCTCTTTACATCATTATATTCGTTGACCTCAAGATTTGCAAGCACGTCCGCCCTGTCCCCTATATGAAAGGGAAAATCAGCGTACGCGACAGAAAAGCATAAAAACTTAAACTGTCTGCCGCAGTACTGCGCCTGAAAGCTGGTGTACTTTCCGTCCTTCAGCGGGCGGGTAGAGATTATCTCGCAGTTTTTCAGCAAAAACAGCGGTGCGGGATTTTCCTCGCCGAACGGCTGAAGATATTTCAGGTTTTCCACCGCGGATATATCCATATCAAATACCGTCGGCTCTTTGTCCGCCTCGATAACAGGTACAGGCATTACGGGAAAATGCTCCGCGCTGTAGGCGCGCACCTTGTCACGAAATTCCTCTACCATGTCCTTTTCAAGCGAAAAGCCGCCTGCCTTTTCGTGGCCGCCGTACTTTGTCAGCACATCCTTGCAGCTGTTTAACAGCCCGAATATCGAAAAGCCATCTATGCTGCGGGCGCTGCCGCGCGCCTCGCCGTTTTCTATGCCTATCACTATCGACGGCTTGCCGTAACGCTCGGTAAGGCGGGCGCTTACAATGCCTATCACGCCGTGCTTCCACCCGTCGCCGACAACCACCAGCACCCGCTCGTTAAACGCGCGCGGGTCACCGGTCAGCTGTGCTACAGCCTCGTCCAATATCTCCGCCTCGCACTGCTTGCGCTGCTCGTTCAGCTCGCACAGTTCTTCGGCGTGTGCGGCGGCGATAGAGCGCTTTTGCGCCAAAAACAGCTCTGCCGCCTTGGAGGGCTCGCCGTATCTGCCTGCCGCGTTTATCCTCGGACACAGACCAAAAGCGACCGCCGTCGCGGTCATTGCGTCCGCGTGCAGTCCTGCCGCCGAGATAAGCGCCTGCAGTCCGCTGTTCTCGCTGTATTCCATTTCGGAAAGTCCGGCTTTTACTATTATCCTGTTTTCACCGACCAGCGGTACAACATCGCCTATGGTGCCTATGCAGGCAAGGTCGGCGTATTGCTCCAGCACGCTCTCGGTGTCATGCTCCAGTGCCATTATCAGCTTTAACGCCACAACGCAGCCCGCGATATACTTGCAGGGGCAGTCATCATCATGACGGTGCGGGTCTACAACCGCCTCCGCCCTCGGCATTACCTCCGGCACCGCGTGGTGGTCGGTTATTACCAGCTTCATACCCAGCTCGTACACAAGCTCTGCCTCGTTAACGGCGGAGATGCCGTTATCTACCGTGATTATCAGCCCGGTGCCGCTGTCTGCAATTTTCTGTATCGCGTGAAGGTTAAGTCCGTATCCCTCATCACGCTGAGGGATATACCAATCTACCTCGCCGCCCAGTGCCTCTATATGGCTGACCAGCATTACCGTCGCGGTTATGCCGTCGCAGTCATAGTCGCCGTAGACGGTTATCTTGTCGCCGTTTTCCAGTGCCTCTTCTATTGCCGCGACCGCCTTGTCCATATCCTTTATAAGATACGGGTCGGACAGGCTGCCGCTGTCGCCGTTGAAGTATTCGCCCGCCTTATCCGCGGTATGTATCCCCCGCGCGACCAACAGGTCGCAGACAAGGGACGGTAAGCCCGTCTCCTTTCTGAGACCCTCGGACAGGTTACCGTCAATGCTTTTCAGCAGCCATTTTTTCATACATCGTCACCGTCAAATTGTTTTAATGAGCTCTTTTATCTCATCAGAGGTAAAGCGATATTTCTTCTCGCAGAAATGACAGCACAGCTCGGTAGAGGGCTGCTCTGCCGCCAGCTTTTCCAGCTCGGTCTTGCCTATCGCCGTCAGCACCTGCTCGGTGCGCTCGCGCGAGCAATTGCAGTAATACTGCGCCTCCCACTCGTCAAGGATATCGCCGTCAAGACCTTTCAAACCTTTCAGCGCGATGTCCTGCGGCGTGCAGCCGCTTGTCAGCAGCTCAGTCACAGACTGCATGTCCTTTATGTTTTCCTCGATAAAATCTATTGCCGCTTCGTTTACCGGCGGGACAAGCTGGATTATATAGCCGCCCGCGCTCTTGATGCTAAGGTCAGTGTCCACCAGCACACCCAGCGCGCATACGGTAGGTATCTGCTCGCTGACCGCGTAATACTGGGTTATGTCCATTGCTATCTCGCCGCTGATTATCGGTATCTGCCCCGCATACGGCTCTTTCAGTCCCATATCGCGGATAACGGTGAGATATCCGTCGGTGCCGACTATCCCCGCCACGTCCAGCTTTCCGAGTTGGTTGGGCGGCAGGTCGGCAAGCGGGTTGTCTATACTGCACTTTACGTTGCCCATATAATCGGACACAGTCGTTATCGTGCCGACAGGTCCGCCGCCGTTTATCCTGACGGTCAGGCGGTCGCTCTCGTTTTTCATCAGCGCACCCATAAGGCTCGCCGCGGTGATAAGTCTGCCTGCCGCCGCCGACGCGGTCGCCGACGTGCCGTGTATCTCATGTATTCTTCTTACAATGTCGGTTGAATCTATTGCGGAGCACAGCACGCTGCCGTCCGCGGATAATGCCCTGACTATCTTTCCCAAAATGTTATCCCCTTTTTTATACTTTCTGTTTGCCTTTATTTACAGCGGAAAACAGCACCTTCTCGCACTCTTCCCCGCCCTTGTTTTCGGTCATAAATTCATGTATCTCTACGCTCTCAAAGCCCGCCTGCAAGAGCAGCTCTTTTATCCGCCCGAGCGGTAACGCCGTCTCGGAAAATTCCTCGGTCTGACGCAGGTACAGCCCGTTTTCCTCTGTGAATATATCCAGCACGAAATCTACCCGGTCGGTTTCGTTATCGTAAAAATTCTGCCACACGCAATACACGTCGTCAAGGTCATAGACAAAGGTGTTGTCGGAGAGTATCTCGCGGTGCTTGCGCACTGTGTTTACATCAAACAAAAACAGCCCGCCCGGCTCTAAAAACAGCGATACCGAATTAAAGCAGTCCAATATATCCTGCTCGCCGTCAAGATGGTTTATGCCGTCCAATGTGCAGATAGTGACGTCGTTGGTGCCGTACATATCCAGCGTGCGCATATCCTGACAGAGGTACTCTATCCCGTCATGCGGCTTTGACATGGCGATATTCAGCATATCAACGCTTAGGTCTGTGCCTATCACGTCATAGCCCAGCCTTGCCATACCCATGCTGACGTTTCCCGTGCCGCAGCCAAGTTCAAGCAGTATGCCTTTTTTGCCGCCGAGCTTTGTTATCATGCGGTCATAGTACGCGCACATTTCGTCATAATCTATATTTTCGGTCAGCCTGTCGTAGACCGCCGCAAAACAGCCGTATCCGCCCACGGTCAGTCCTCGTCAGACAGCTTTGCCAGCCGCTCGAACACAACCGAATAGCCGTCGTTGCCGCCCTTTATCGAGCGGTTGACACGGCTTATGGTCGCGGTGCTGGCACCCGTCTTTGCCACTATGTCGCTGTATACCAGTCCGTCGGTCAGCAGCTTTGCCACATGCAGACGCTGAGATATTGATTCCAGCTCTTGTATGGTGCATAGGTCATCGAAAAAGTTATAGCACTCTTCCACCGTCTTCAGCTGTAAAACCGCCTTGAAAAGGTATTCTTTATCCTTACTTCTGAGTTTATCGTTCATGATTACCGTCCTTTGCCGATTTATTTCAAAGATAATTATTCATCCGCTTATATTTTACCACACTAAAGCGTAAAAGTCAATAGCTTTCGGCTGTACATTGTTCCTTATAATCATTGAAGACATTATAAATACCGGGGTAGTCCTTTTTCACCCTCAGCGGTCTGAGGTTGTTATCCACGAAGAAGTGGCGGGTCTCTCCTGTCGCCTTCAGCACGCCGTCGTTCTTACCTGTGACTGTGTATGTAACAGTCATCTTAAAGCCGTTGAACTCGGTGACCTTCAGATCGATTAGTACTGTCTCGTCAAACCTTATCGCGTTCTTGTATTCACATGAGGCGGACAGCACGGGTATCATTACCCCGTCCTCTTCCATTTTCGCGTAAGGATACCCCGCCTTTTGCAGGAAATATATCCTTGTTTCCTCAAACCAGCGGATATAATTGGAATGGTGCACTATCCCCATTCTGTCCGTCTCGTAATAGTATGCTGTCCTTTCATAGGGCGGTATTATCATTTTTTCCATTGTCATATTCCTTTGCTTAAAATATCTGATATCAGGCGGTCGCCGACCGTCGTTTTACCGAGCAGCTCTACCGCCTGTTCTTTGTTAAACCACTTAGCCTCGCACAGCTCGTCGGATAACGAAAACTCTCCCTCATCCGCGTCAACGCAAAAACCGAGCATCAGCATCTGCTTTTTCTTATACACATACGATGAGACAAGGGTGCAGTACAACGGATCCAATCCAAGCTCTTCCTTTACCTCGCGCAGTGCTGCTTGTTCCGCGCTTTCGCCAGTCTTGATATAACCGGATACGCAGACGTATTTATCCCGCTCGCTTTGCTCGCAGCTGTTTTGCTTTATCAGCGCGAATTTTCCTGCTCGCCGTACCAATACGATAACACAGCACGGAAACATCTCAAACCACGGTCTGCCGCAGCCGTCGCACCACGGTACATCGTGCTCGTCACCGAGATCACGCGCCGAAAGTTTTTGCCCGCAATCGGGACAAAATGTAAAACGCATAAAAATCCACTCCATATCAGTATTCATAGAATAAATTATACCCATATTTCGGGCGATTGTCAAGTTAGCGCATATTATTGACAAACAGATAATAATATGGTAAAATTAAGATATATTCAGCAAGGGCTGATATAACCATATACCGTGTTTCACGGTAAAGCCGGCGGCGTATGCCGCATTCAGGAGGAGAAAAATGTTACCTGTAATTTTTTCTATCATAATACTTGTTATGGCAAGTACATACAAAACCGCGCCTACACAGGGCAAGCGTACCGGAATAACCGTGCTGGGCGTCATTAACCTGATATTAGCGATATTCAATGTTCTCAGCGGAATATCACTTCTTATCATAGCATTGATGAAAAATACGTTTTTCGATTTGTTTTACGAAGTATCACTTGAAATTTACGAGACAGCCGGAGACGAGATCGCTGAGATAGTCATCGATATGTTCCAGATGATTTTGGATTACGCGCTTATCATGGGTATAATAACGCTTGTTATTTCCGCGTTCTTTATTTTCGCAAGCATATACGGCTTTAGCGTTACCAAGAAGTTCCAGCCGCCGATGGCTTACGGTCAGCCCTACGCGCAGCCGGTACAGTATCAGCAGACTGCTCAACCCTATGCGCAGGCTATGCAGTATCAGCAGCCTGCACAGCCTGTGCCCCCCGTTGCGCAGCCCGGTCAGCCTTACGCGCAGCCGTATGCGCAGCCCGTACAGCAGGCTCAGCCCGTACAACAGCCGGCTCAGCAGTATCAGCAGCCTACATCTCAGATGCAGCAGCCTGCCGACCAGCCGCACTATGAATGGTATTGCGCCAACTGCAACACCACACACGGCGATGACGTAATGTTCTGCACCGGATGCGGCGCAGCAAGACCTGCTAACAACCGATAACACCATTGCCGCGGGTGTCAACCCGCGGCAATATAATAACCGCCGTATTACACGGCAAATGAAAAGGAAAATGCTATGTTTGTATTTGCGATAATTATTTTGGTGCTGACTTCCAGCTACCGTATGAACCCCACCACGGGAAAGCAAATGGCATTAAGGATATTATCCTGCTTTAATCTGTTTTTTGTTTTTGCCACGATACTGACGGTAGTACTGCCGGTGATAGTAGCGCTGATAAGCGATTTTGCCTCGCTCGTCACCGATCACGATATCAGCTCTGTGATAATAGGTTTTTCTACCATAGGTGTAGGCACGATCATAAATATTATTATCAGCATTATCGCGTCAAGCAGGGCGTTAAAGGCGATAAAGGAAATCACTCCGACCACAAACACCTTTACCCAAACCTACACAGACATCAAAAACAGATACACCGCCACATTCAACCAAACCACCTACACCGCGCCTATGACGGTTGTACAGGTGGAAAAGCCGGAGTGGAAGTGCGGTTACTGCGGACGTATGAACAAGGGCGACGACCCCGACTGTGACGGCTGCGGCGCACCGAGGGCTTCGTGATATCCCAAAGAAAAAATCACGGCATAGGAGCATAAAAATATGTTGTTGCAAATTATCATTGTAATAATCGCTGTAATTATGCTGGCGATAACGCTGAGATTTCTTGCGTTCCCCACGCTGGGAAAGCGCAAAGCGATAATAACCTGCTCGGTGGCGCTGGGTATCTTATGCGCGCTGATGATCGTTTCCGCTGTCGCGTCCGATATCCGCAACGAGGGGGAGATATACCTTGACGCCGCGTTGCTTATCTGCGCGGCGGGATGTATTATGTTTTCGCTGTTCAACTGCATATCCGACAAATATACCGACCTAGCCCGCGCTAACTCCGCCAAGCGGCCTGACGAGCCGCAGGTAAAGACCTGCAAGCACTGTCATGCGTCGGTGGCGCCGTATTCTTCACAATGTCCGTTGTGTGGCTGCGGTGACTTCGATATATACTACCCCGACCGTGACGGATATGACGGCTCGTTACCGATACCCAAGCCCGCCAATACAGAGCCTGCACCCGCCAACAACGGCTGGCGGTGCGGCGCATGCGGCAGGCAGAACGAAAAAGACGACGCATTCTGCGGCAGCTGCGGACAGCATAAGCCTTGATGTTGAATAAAACCCGTCAGGTAGGCTGTTGTATATAAAGCTTATAACTATTATTGAGGGAGACCCTTTTGTAAAAGGGTCTCCCTCAAACTCCCTCCCGAAAACTTTATGTTTTATTTTTCCCCTGATAGGGTATTACCCTATCAGGGGAAAAATCATAATAAAAGTCTTTGGAAAGGGGTACGGGGGAAACCTTTCTACAGAAAGGTTTCCCCCGATATTAACTATAAACTTATATACAACAGCCTACCTGCCGGATTTATTCAGCTAATTCATACGCGCGCTTGGTGCAGGCTTTGCAGCATTCGTCCACCGTGTCGGTGAGCTTTCCCGCATATAGCTTGTCCAGTCCCGCGAGGGTGGTACCGCCGGGCGAGGACACCTGTTTTATCAACTCATCCACCGTCATGCCGGAGTCTGTCAGCATCTTTGCCGAGCCGACCAACGACTGCGCAAACAGCTTTAACGCGCTGTCCTTGTCAATACTTACGCTGTCGGCGTAGTCGATAAAACCTTTCGCGAAAAGATAAATAAACGCGGGCGAGCTGCCGTTGACCGCAATTATCTCTTTCATCTTGTTTATCGGCACTTCGCAGGCGATGCCGCAGCTTTCTATTACCGACTTTGCGAACGCAAAATCCTCGTCGCTGACGCCGTCCGCCCTTGCTATCGCGCTGGCGCCCAGTCCCAGCATCATCGGGGTGTTGGGCATAACCAAAACCACCTTAGCGTCAGGTACAGTGCGGCTGCGGATGAAATCCTCCGACACACCCGCGCAGATGGAGATTATCAGCTTGTCGGCGGTTACATCCGCTTTGATCGCCGTCAGTACATCGGGAAGTATCTGCGGCTTTACCGCCAGCAGTATGCTGTCGCACTGCCGTACCAGCGCGCTTTCGCTGTCGCATAATTTTACACCCAGCGGCTGTAAAGCGGCGGCCTTTGCGCTGTCCTTTTCATATACATATATTTCTATGTCGGCGCCGCCTGCGCACAATCCTTTGATTATCGCGCCGCCCATATTGCCCGCGCCTAAAAATCCCAGTTTTCGCATTTTATGTCCTTTCTATACGTTTGCCTGTTTGTTCTTGAATACCGCACGGTACGCCGCCTTTATCGGGAACATGGTCAGTATCAGCAGCAGCACCTCTATAGGCAGCATTACCGCGTTTTTTATCACGCGCTCCCATATATGCACGCCGAGTGTTTCCGTGGCATAATAGCCCATGACCGCCATAAACAGCGTATTCATGAAAACATTGCAGACAAGATTTATCGTAAACTTTGCCGCAAACAGCCTTAACAGCGCGGGGAGATTTGACCCCAACCCCTCGAAAAATTTCTTTGCCGAGGTGAAGTCCGGCTTGATGGGGTTGAAGTTATACAGGAAAAGTCCGTATATTACCCCGCCTGTGACCTCGACTAAAGTAAACAGCGGCGAGAACGCGTATGACTGGTTTGACACCAGATAACCGATAACATCGGTCGCAACGCATGCCAGCGCACCGACGGTCGGACCGTACAGCATACCTATCGACGCTATCGCAAGAAAGGAAAAACCTATCTTCAGCGTGGGCATCGGCTGTATCGTCAGCGATTTCAGCACGCATGCCAGCGCAATAAGCATGGCAGTCACCGCAAGACATTTCACGCTTTTCAGCTCCAGCGCGGACTTTTTGAAACAAGTAAAAAACGCCATATTTACCTCCTTTTCCCGCATTATCGCAATATAGAGGTAATTATGGCGTTATCTCTTTTATGCAACAGCGAGATGCGGAAAGCCCACCGCCACCTTTCGGTGTTCGTCCCTGAGACAACTCTCCGTTCTCGCAAGCAATCACATTTGTGATTGCTTAAGGGCACTTAACGCGCGCTTTCCTACTCTGTTAAAATTTTTGTTTTCACTAAGGAAAATCAGAAGTTTATTTCACTCGCGATGCGGTACAGCTCGTGGTCGAACTCTTTATGCATCTTGAGTGCTTCTTGAATATCGTAATCGACTACCTTGTTGTCCTGAAGACCTACAACACGGTTGCCGGTGCCGCGTGCCAGCAGCTCAACAGCGTGATAACCCAACTGGCTTGCCGCAACTCTGTCGCGGACGGTCGGGCTGCCGCCTCTCTGGACGTGGCCGAGAATGGTCGCGCGGCTCTCAACGCCGGTCTCCTTCTCGATATCTCTAGCTATTTGCTCGGAATTACCGATACCCTCGGCAACTACGATGATAAAGTGATGCTTGCCGGACTGAAGTCCCGCAACTATCTTGTTATATACGTCGTTCATGGTGAACGGCTCTTCTTTGGTGATTATGTATGTCGCACCGCACGCGATACCGGTGTTGAGCGCGATGTACCCCGCGTTTCTTCCCATTACCTCAACTACCGAGCAGCGGTCGTGAGAATGTGCGGTATCGCGCAGCTTGTCAACCATTTCCATCGCGGTGTTCATGGCGGTGTCATAACCAATGGTGTACTCAGACATAGAGATATCGTTGTCTATCGTGCCGGGTACGCCGACACAGAGTATGCCGCGCGCCGACAGGTCAGCCGCGCCGCGGAACGAGCCGTCGCCGCCCACAACAACTATACCCTCAATGCCATGGTCAAGGCAGGTCTGCTTTGCCTTCTGCAAGCCCTCTTCATACCTGAACTCAGCACATCTTGCGGTGTACAGCACGGTGCCGCCCCTCTGGATAATATCCGAAACGCTGCGCACATCAAGCGGGATAATATCTCCGTTGATAAGTCCGTTATAGCCCCTGCGTATGCCGACTACTTCCATCCCCTTTGAGATGGCAGCCCTGGTAACCGAACGGATAACCGCGTTCATACCCGGTGCGTCGCCGCCGCTGGTGAGTACGCCAATTTTCTTCATAATTTTTTCCTTCTTTCCGATTAAAGAATTTATAATTATTCGGTAAAACCGTAACAATGCCACACCTTATAGTTTACCTTAAAAACGTAAATAAGTCAAGGGGTATTTTATCAAAATTCACTGTTTTATGACAATATTTTCTTTGCCGCAGAGATTTTCCAGCTGTTTTTTCAGCTCGGCAGTAAGGTTTACGTCACGCTCATATTTTTGGGTCTTGCGGGTGTCGGCATAGCAAAGCTTGACTGTGCTACTGCCCGCATAGCTGTCCAGTAACTGTTTAAGTACGGGCAGTCTGCTGTCTCTTTCGCTGTCAAGACGGACATACAGCGTCTTAAAGCCGTCTGTCGGCGGTGCGGGCGCGACGGAATTTATTATCAGCTTTGCATCGCCCTCGTCCTCGCAGGACACCGTACAGTCTAACAGCATTATCTCCCCCACCCTTATCAACGGGGCTATATGCTCATAGTTTGAGCTGAACAGCAATGCCTCGGTCTCGCCGCTGAGGTCCTCAAGGGTGACAAAGCACATGGTCTTGTTTCGCTTGGTTACATGCACGCGCTTATGCACGACCGCGGCGATAAGCTTTATTTTTGTGCCGTCCGGCGTACCGTTCACGGCTGTAGAGATATATGAACAGCCTAGTTTTTTTATTGCACCCGCGTATTCGTCCAGCGGATGACCGGAAACATAGATACCGATTATCTCCTTTTCCATCTGCAACAGCTGTGATTTGGGATATTCCTCGGCGGGGGTTATGGTTATTTCGTCTATCGGCGACTCGCCCACAGCGGAGAACAGGTCAAGCTGCCCCTCCAGCTCGCGCGAGCCGGACAGGCTGTCTATCATCGTATCGTAGACGGAGAGCATCTCGCGGCGGTTGTTGCCCAGTCTGTCCAGTGCCCCGCACTTTATCAGCGACTCCGCGGCGCGTTTGTTCATACATCCGCGATGTGTGCACATTCTGCTTAAAAAGTCATACAGACTGGTAAACGGGTGTGATTTTCGCTCTTCGATTATCGTATCTATCACCGCACCGCCGAGGTTCTTTACCGCCATCAGTCCATAGCGTATGCCGCTGCTCTGCACTGAAAAGCCGCTCTCGCTCTCGTTGATATCCGGCGGCAACAGCTTTACCCCGCGCTCGGACAGGTCGCCTATATATTCGGCGGTCTTGCCGCTCCAGTCCATCACGCTGGTAAGCAGCGCGACCATATATTCTTTATAATAATGACAGCGCAGATATGCCGTGCGGTATGCCAGCACCGCATATGCAGCCGCGTGGGATTTGTTGAACGCGTATGCCGCAAAGCTAACCATCTCGTCGAATATCTCGTTGGCGGTCTTTTCATCGCAGCCGTTTTTCTGTGCGCCTGAGACAAACGCCTCGCGTTCTTTCAGCATCACGTCAGCCTTTTTCTTTGCCATTGCGCGGCGGACGATATCCGCCCGCCCGTAGGAGTACCCCGCAAGACGTCGGCATATCATCATTACCTGCTCCTGATACACGATACAGCCGTTTGTTACGTCCAGTATCTCCTTTAATACCGGGTGTCGGTAGGTTATTTTTTCAGGATGGCGGCGGTTTTCCAGATACTGCGGGATAGAGTCCATCGGTCCCGGACGGTACAGCGAGATAGCCGCGGTTATATCCTCTATCGAGCGGGGTTTCATTTTGCCAAGCAGTTGGGTCATGCCCCCGCTTTCCAGCTGGAACAGTCCCAGCGTCTGCCCGCTTTCCATCATGCGGTAGGTTTCCTCGTCATTTTCGGGTATCTTTTCTATGTCAAAATCGGGTATGCGTTTTTGTACCGCCTTGCAGCAATCCTGTATAACCGTAAGATAACGCAGACCGAGAAAATCTATCTTCAGCAATCCCAAACGCTCTAACGTACCCATGGTGTACTGTGTTACCGTCTCGCCGGAGGTGCGGTAGAGCGGTATATACTCGGTAACAGGCTCTCTCGTGATGACGATTCCCGCCGCATGGACAGAGGTATTGCGTGCCATGCCCTCTATCTTTGTGGCTGTCTCTATCAGCCGTGAGACCTCATAGTCTGCCGCCGCCAGCTGCGCAAGCTCTTTCTCGCTTTTCAGCGCACTGTCAATCGTGCCATGGGTGTAAGAGAGGTGCTGTGGTATCAGCTTTGCGACGCTGTCTACCTTGGCGTAGGGCAATCCCATTGCCCTGCCCGCGTCCCGTATCGCGCCGCGCGCCGCCATAGTGCCGAAGGTTATTATCTGCGCCACACGGTCGCGCCCGTACTTTCTGATAACATAATCTATTACTTCCTGCCGTCTAATATAGCAGAAGTCTATATCAAAGTCCGGCATGCTTACCCTTTCGGGGTTCAAAAACCGCTCGAACAGCAGGTCAAACCGCAGCGGGTCGATATCGGTAATGCCCAAGCAGTAGGCGCACAGACTGCCCGCACCGCTGCCGCGCCCCGGTCCCACCGCAATGCCCTTGCTCTTGGCGTAGGCGATAAAGTCCGCGACTATCAGAAAATAGTCAATATATCCCATTTTACGGATAACTTCCGTTTCATAGTTTATCCGCTCTGTTACCTCTGCTGAGAGGTTTTCTCCATAGCGTCTTATCGCGCCCTTTTTAACTTGCAGGTCGAAAAATTCCTCGTTGCTGTCATAGCCCTCCGCCTTGAAATACGGCAGGATGGTATGCCCGTACTCAAAGGTAACATTGCACCGCTCGGCTATGCGGACGGTGTTTTCAATGCTCTCGGCGTCGAACAGCATCGACATCTCCTGCTCGGATTTTATATAAAATTCCTCGGTCGGGAAATGCAGCCCGTTCTTGTCGTTCAGCGTGGTGTTGGTGGCTATGCAGGTAAGCGTCTTTTGCACGAACGCGTCCTGCTTTTCAAGATAATGCGCGTCGTTGGTGGCAACGGTCGGGGTGTTTGTCTCCTTTGCGACACGCCTGAGCAAAGGCAGTATACGCTTTTGCTCATCAAGGTTATGGTTTTGCAGCTCGATGTAATAGTTGCCCTCACCGAAAATCCGCTTATGCTCTTCGGCGCATTTTACCGCACCTGAGTAATCCCCTGCCGTCAGCAGCCGCGCCAGCTCTCCCGACAGGCAGCCGGACAGGCAGATAAGCCCTTTTGAGTATTTTTGCAGGCATTCGCGGTCTACCCGCGGCTTGCCGTAAAAGCCCTCGGTATAGCCTAAAGATACCAGCTTTACAAGGTTATGATAGCCCTCGTTGTCCTTACACAGCAGTACAAGATGATACGGGCGCAGGTCGGATTTGGTGTTCTTGTCAAAGCGGCTGCCCGGCGCAACATACACCTCGCAGCCGATTATCGGCTTTATGCCGTTTGCGATACACTCGTTGTAAAAATCCACACAGCCGAACATTGCGCCGTGGTCGGTTATCGCAACCGCGGTCTGCCCAAGCTCTTTCACACGGCAAATAAGCCCTCTTATACGGCAGGCACCGTCAAGAAGGCTGAATTCGGTATGAACATGAAGATGGGCAAATCCGCTCATTTATTCTCCTTTGTTTCTGAGCCGTTCGGCAAGCTGGGAAATCTTTTTCAGCCTGCGGAACACTCCGCTGCGGCTGACCGGCGGGTCAAGCCGTTTTCCTATATCGGTAAAGGACAGCTCTATCGACTCAAGACGCAGCTTGGCGGTCTCCCGCAGCTCGTCCGGCAGCCAGTCTATCCCCTTTTTTTCAATGATATAATTTATGTCATCGGTCTGCTTTTGGGCGGCGGCTATCGTCTTATCAAGGTTTGCCGCCTCGAAATTTACCGTGCGGTTGACGTTGTTGCGCAGCTCTTTATATATCTTGACATTCATCACCGTCATCGACTGCACCATAGCGCCCATAAAGGTAAGCATGTCCGATATTTTCTCGCTGTCCTTAATATACAAAAAACTACCACTGCGCCGCGACGAGCATTTCACGCTCATGCCGTGCTCGTTTATCATATCCGACAGCCGCGCGGTCTTTTCCTTATCGCGCAGGAAAAATTCCAGCTGATAGCCCTTTTCTGGGTCTGAGGCAAAGCCGCACACCAAAAACACCCCGCGCAAAAACGCGCCGAATGCCGCGTCGCTGCTGCAATCCGGCAGTTCTTCCACAAACGCGCCGTCGGTGAGCGTTATTATGTATGCCGAACGCTTGCCCAGCGTGACTGTTTCACTCTTTGCCGCACATCCGCAGTCTACAAGCGTTTTATGCAGATATTCGGCGGTCTTTTTGTTTCCTGTCTGAAATACGCCGACGTTCATCCCAAACGCGGCGCCCTTTGCAATGCAGAGCCGCTGACCTTCGTCCTGCTCCGGTCTGCAAAGCTCGTTTTTTATATCCGTGCAGAACGACACGCCCGGCACATCCTCTCTATTTATTTACCTTGTCTAAATCTCTGTGCAATACCCTTACCTTAAAGCTGCCCTGCTTTATATGGTCGTACATATTCTGCGCAAAGGTCACGCTGCGGTGCTTGCCGCCGGTACAGCCGAAAGCTATCACCAGCTGGCTCTTGCCCTCGTGCAGGTACTGCGGGATAAGAAAATCTATCAGGTCGTACAGCTTTTGCTCTAACTGCTTTGAGCTGTCAAACTTCATTACATAGTCCCGTACCTCTGCATCCAGCCCAGTCTTTGTTTTCAACTCCGGGATATAGAACGGATTGGGCAGACAGCGTACGTCAAACACCAGATCCGCCTCATTAGGTACACCGTACTTAAAGCCGAAGGACATACAGCTGATAGTCATGCTGTCAGACGGGTTGTCGAGAAACAGGTTGATGACATTCTCTTTCAGCGTAGAGGTAGACATCAGGCTGGTGTCTATATAATAATCCGCTATCGCGCGCATCGGCTCGAGCATGACTGCCTCCGCCTCGATAGCCTTGTCAATGTCGCCGTTGGCTATATCAAACAGCGGATGCGGGCGGCGGGTCTCTTTATAGCGGCGCTTTACCACCGCGCGATTTGCGTCCACAAACAGCACCTTGATGTTCAGCCCGCGGCCTTTAAGCTCTTCAATTATCTCGTTTATATTCAGAAACAGCGTGCCGCCGCGTATATCGGTGACTATCGCCGCCTTGGTTATTTCCTCGTTTTCCTCGCATATTTCGGCAAATCTTGAGATAAGCAGGGGCGGCATATTGTCTATACAGTAATAGCCTATATCTTCCAGCACATTTACCGCGCAGGATTTGCCCGAGCCGGATATTCCGGTAACTATTACAAATTCGGTATTCATAGCCGCTCTCCTTTTTTATTGGATTATTCCATTATCAGGACTTCACATTCCAGCATTACTCCGCTGTCATTGTATACCTTGTTTTTTACCTCTTCGATAAGCGCGCATACATCGTCAAAGCCTGCGTTGCCTTTATTGATGATAAAGCCGCTGTGCTTTTCGCTGACCTGCGCGTCCCCTACCGATACGCCCTTTAGGTTGCTCGCCTCTATCAGGCGTGCCGCGAAATCGCCCGCGGGACGCTTGAAGGTGCTGCCCGCGCTGGGGTATTCCAGCGGCTGTTTTTCTTTGCGGCGGGACATCAATGTATCCATCCGCTCTTTTATCGCGGCGGGGTCGCCCTTTTCCAGCTTTAACGCCACCGAAGTGATGCAGTAATTCTTATCGGAAAAGATGCTGTGGCGATAGCCAAGCTCCATTTTATCGCAGGTGATGGTCTTTACCGCGCCGTTTTCATCAAGATAGCGGCAGGACTGTATCACGTCCTTCATCTCCCCGCCGTAGGCGCCCGCGTTCATATACACCGCGCCGCCCACCGTGCCGGGTATGCCGTAGGCAAACTCCAGCCCTGTCAGCGAGTTAGCCAGCGCCAGCGAGCATACCGCCGCCAGCGTCGCGCCTGCCTGACATTCTATCACGTCGCCGCTGATGTGCGCGGTCGCAAAGTCACCGCCCAGCAGCAGCACAACGCCTTTTAGTCCCTTGTCGCTGACAAGGATATTGCTGCCCCTGCCTATAATGTAAAAGGGTATCTCGTTTTCCTTACAGCAGGCGATAAGCTCTCGCAGCAGCTTTTCGCAGTTGATTTTCACCATCATCTCACACCCGCCGCCTATCTTGAAGGTGGTGTGATTTTTCATCGGCTCGTCATACAGCACCTCTGCGCCGTAGGCGTCAGCAATCTCCGCCAAAAGTTCCAGATTAAAAAGACTCAAAGCGTACTCCTTAAATTTAGTGAAAAGTGAATAGTGAACAGTGAATAAGTAATGTTGCGCGCAGGGCGCGCGTAACTTATTCTCTATCCGCTGTTTTTTGTTATTTGCTCAGACGGTACAGGTTCGCCGCGCCCACTATGCCGGCGTCGTTGCCGAGCTTTGCGGTCGCCAGAACTGTCGAGCGTTCGGGGTTGATACAGTAGCTTTCTCTTTTTATTATTTCCTCAAGCGGCTTTATCAGATAGTCGCCCTCTTTGCATATTCCGCCGCCGATAAGCAGCATTTCCGGCTGGAAGGTGTTTACGATATTAACCAGTCCGCAGCCGAGATAGTTGATGTATTCATTGACAACCGCTGTGCCGGTCTCGTCGCCCGCACGCATTGCGTCAAACGCGGTCTTGCCGTCAACGTTGTCAAGAGAATTGTCGGCTATCGCCCACATACGGCTGTTTTTGTCCTCGCGCATTGCCTTTTTGGTAGCGGTGATAAGCGCGGTAGCAGAGGAATACGCCTCAAAGCAGCCTTTTCTGCCGCAAGAGCACTGTCTGCCGTTGTACTCGATAACGGTATGTCCAAGCTCCGCGCCGCAGAAGTTAAAGCCGGTGTATATCTCGCCGTCGATGATGATACCGCCGCCGACACCCGTACCTAAAGTAACAACAACAACATTCTTATAGCCCTGTCCTGCACCGCCCAATACCTCGCCGTATGCGGCGACGTTGGCGTCGTTTTCGACATAGATGTCAGTGCCGAGACGCTCTTTCAGCATTCCGCCGAGCGGGGTGTTCTCAAAGCCGAGATTATTTGAATACAGCACTATGCCGGAGTTACGGTCCGCAACGCCGGGGGTGCCCATTCCTATGCTGTTTATCTTGTCTATCTCCTCCGAGCTGTCGGCGATAGCCTGCTTTACCGCCTCGGCTATGCTGTCCGCTATGTCCTCAGCGGGACGCGGCAGATTGGTCTTTATGTTTGAACGTCCTACTATACGGCAGTCGTCCGCAACTACGCCCGCCTTTATGTTGGTTCCGCCTAAATCAATTCCTATATTATACATTGCTTTATCCGTCCTTTATATATTATACTTTTTATTTGTTCGGCTTATTACCCGTTAAGGGAAATACCCTTTGATACCAGAAAATCCTCAAACCGCTGCAAATCAGCGTTTATTACCAGCTCTTCGGGGAAGTCCAGCTCTTTCAGCAACTCTTCCGCCCTGTCAAATTCCGCTATATGTGACCAGAAATGCGCATCGGAGTTTACTATAATGTTGCAGCCGTTTTTCACACACGCAGGCAATATACATTCTTTCAGTCTCTTTACCGAGCGTTGGTCGTATAGACGGCTGGCGTTAAGCTCTATCAGCACGTTGTTGTCCCTGCACGACGCAGTTACCGCGTCATAATCGTACGGGAAATCGTGAGAATCGGTATGGCACAGCACGCAGGTCTTGGGGTCCTTCGTCGCCGCAAGATATGTATCGGTGTGCTTTGTCTCGTCGGCGGGCATCAGCAGCCCCCAATGTATCGAAACATTTACCCATTCCACCGCGCCGCGTATCGTATCGGTAAGGTCCGTCTCGCCGTTATATCCGACGAGGTTAGCCTCTACGCCCTTGATGATCCTTACCCCGTTCAAAACCGCGGGGATTGCCCTCATATTGGCAAAATGCCACTCATGCGGTGAATCGTCCATCTTCAGGCTGTGGTCGGTCTTGCCGAGGTATTTCAGTCCCTTTTCCGCAGCCGCAGCAGCATTTTCGGTAATAGTGGAATAAGCGTGCGCAGACGCGAGCGTATGCGTATGCATATCCGCTATAAAATTCATATATACCACTTTCCTTTTAAAATTACAGTTTCTGTATTATTGATTTTCCCAGTCGGTGACGGTGTCCATACCCTCCATATCCAGACCGAGGTTGTCCAGCAGCTCTTGCGCCGCGTTATAGCCCATCTTCTTATGTCTGTTGTTCATTGCGGCTACTTCAAGTATCACGGCAAGATTACGTCCGGGCTTTACCGGGATGGTAAGGGACGGCACCTTTACGCCGAGTATCGTCATATAGTGGTTGTCTACTCCCATACGGTCGTATATTTTTTCGGGGTTCCACATCTCGAGCTCTATTACCATGTCGATACGCTCGCTGACCTTTACGGCACCGATACCGAACAGCTGACGGGCATTGATGATGCCTATGCCGCGCAGCTCGAGAAAGTGTCGGATGTTGTCCGGCGAGCTGCCGACCAACGTAATGTTGGAAGCCTTTCTTATCTCTACCGCGTCGTCCGCGACAAGGCGGTGTCCGCGCTTTACCAGTTCTATCGCGGTCTCGCTCTTACCTACGCCGCTGTCGCCCAGTATCAGCATACCCTCGCCGTATACCTCGATAAGCACGCCGTGGCGGGTTATTCTGGGGGCAAGCTCCATAGCAAGGAACGCAACCAGCTTGGCTACAAATACCGTGGTGCTTTCCTCGCTCGTCAGCAGCGGGACGTCATATTCGGCGGCTATCTGCTTCATCTCCGGCATAGCCTCTTGTCCGCGGGTGATTATTACCGCGGGTGACTTTGCGCTGAAAAATTTTCTGAGGCGCTGTACTCTTATCTCCGCGCCGCATTGCTCCAGATAGGCGATCTCCGACCGCCCGATTATCTGTATTCTTTCGCTGGCGAAATATTCATAAAAACCTGCCATCTGAAGTCCGGGATGGTTAACGTCCGCATTATTTATCATAATGCTGTTAGGGTCGCCTGACATCTGAACTACATCCAGCGTGAATTTTTCAATGATTGCCTGTAGGGAGACGGTAAATTCCTTTGCCATATATCTTCCTCTTTTCATAGTATTCGTTTGGGCATAACACCCTATATTAAGATTATACAATATTTTCTAATGTATTGCAAGAGGAAAAAGAAAATAAATTGTAAAAGAAAAAAGACTGCGCGTGCAGTCTTTTAGGGTTATTTATCCGATGTTTCCTGTATATGCTTTTTCAGCATCTCAAAGCTTTCGTCGCTGAGTACATGCTCTATACGGCAAGCATCCTCGGCGGCTATATTTTCGTCAACGCCGAGCCTTGTCAGCCAGTCGGTCAGCATTGTGTGACGCTCGTACATCTTTTCGGCGATGGCTTGCCCCTTTTCGGTGAGGGTGATGTAGTTTTTAGAGTCTATCTCGATAAATCCCTCTTTGCGGAGATTTTTCATAGCCACGCTGATACTGGGCTTGGAATAATCAAGAAAATTGACAATATCTATCGAGCGGACATTGCCGAGACGGTTTTTGAGTATAAGTATGGATTCAAGATAGTTTTCGGCTGATTCATGTAGCTTCATGTTTTCCCTCCTATGGGGCGAGGTTGAGTATTATGCCAATATTATTTTACCATATTTTCAGCGATTTTGCAAGACAAAATTTTCCTTAAAAATTTATTACACCTTGAATATCGGCGCAAGATATGTTAGAATATAATCAATAAACATAGAACGGAGAACACCATGAGCAACGTAACCTACAAATACATCAGGCAAAACAAGGACGTACAGACCTACATCAACATGGCGGACGCCGCGCTGAACAGCATCGGCTATACCGAACACTCCAACGCGCATGTCGAGCGTGCTGCGGAATCCGCCTATATGATACTTAACACCTTGGGTTATCCCCAGCGGGACTGCGAGCTGGCGCAGATAGCCGCATATATGCACGACATCGGCAACGTTATAAACCGCAACGACCATGCGCAGACCGGAGCAGTGATGGCGTTCAGGCTGCTTGACAAGCTGGGCATGCCCGCAAACGAGATAGCGTTGATAGTCTCCGCGATAGGCAACCATGACGAGGGTACAGCATCACCGGTAAATCCCGTCGCTGCCGCGCTTATCATCGCGGATAAGTCCGACGTGCGCCGCACTCGCGTAAGGCTGGCGGAGCAGGACAAGGCAAAGCGCGGGCTGACTGTGAATGACATACACGACCGTGTGAATTACGCCGCCGAAAAGTCAGAGCTGTATTTCTCCGAGGACAAGTCCGAGCTTATCCTGGATCTGACGATAGACCTTGAAATAAGCTCGGTAATGGAATATTTTGAGATATTTTTACAGCGTATGATACTCTGCCGCAATGCCGCCAAAACGCTGAACGTCAAGTTCGGCCTGATAATAAACAACACCAAGATACTGTAATAAGTAAAAGCCGCCGTACGGCGGCTTTTACTTATTAAACAGCTTTATGCAAAATTCGTCCAGTGCCTTTTCGAGGTCGGCGGCGTTGTCACTGTCCACGCTCATGCTTTTGAGACGGCGGAGTAATGAAGAGGGGTTGCCGCGCTTTTCGGCGTTTGCCGCCTCGGCATATTTGCGGCGGTTAAGGTGAAATGGATATTCCGCGTTGCAGTTGAACGGAAGATATATTCCGTCTGTATGACTTAATATTCCTGCCGCCTCTCTTCCGTATATCATACGGTACAGAAGCGAGCATTTTATCAGCGCCTTGGTTATATCGTCCGGCAGCGGCGCGGAAAACATACCCGCCATGGCAAACGCGCCGTCCTTCAGCTCTGCGTATTCTCCGCAGCTGCCGAAACGCATGGTCACGCTGTCCGCACCCGCAGCTGCGGCGGAGATAAGCGACGACACCGCTGTCAGCTTTCCGTCGGTGGGACAAATATCCAGCGGCAGCAGAGCGTCATTTTTATATATCTCTATCGTCGCGGACAGCTGATATGCCTCCATATCAAAATCATCCTTTATCCTCAGCGCGGAAATATTGGTTAATTCCCCTTTGGAAAACGCGTTAAGAGCGTACAGTAAAAAATTGCTGCCGTGCGGCGACAGCTCCAGCATCACGGGGCTGTCTATATCCCCCGCGTAATTCCACAGTCTCTCCGGCAGGCAAACATAGCCGAAACGGCAGGTGTTTGCCATGGGCAGCTCTGCTTCGTCGGTAACTCTTAATATTATATTTTTGCAGTCATAGCCAACCGGCAGCAGCTCCAGCGTGCCGGTGGATATCTCGTTATATGCTATCCCGTACTCGTGCAGGGCGTTTATGTATGTGACGATCTGACTCGGCCGCACCCCGTCAACAAAGCCGCTGTCGCACAGGCTGTTGTCTATCATGGTAATGCCCATTGCAGCACCTCCCGTAAAACATATCAACTTATTCTACCACAATCACGCCCCGCTGTCAATGCGGTAAAATTATCAGCTCAAAAATTCACGAAAAAACTCGATTTTTCATTTGACATTCGTTGCTTACTATTGTATAATAATATTAAGTATGTTACATAATGTAAATTTACCGAAAGGAAGTTTTCGATGGTTTTTGCCAATCTGATGTTTATATATGCCTTTATGGCACTTTGCTTTATCTGCTATTATATCTCCCGCAAAACGACCTACAGAAATATCGTCTTAGTCGTGTTTTCCCTTATCTTTTACGCTTGGGGCGAGCCTGCCTATGTCTTTTTGCTGTTAGCCAGCGTGACGGTGAACTATGTCGCCGGGCTGTATATTGATAAATTCCGCGACACCAAGAAAAGTACCGCAATAACCGCGCTGGCGCTGATATTCAACATAGGCGTGCTGGTGTTCTTCAAATATACCGGGTTCTTTGTAGAAAACTTTAACGCGATTAGCCCGTTAAAGCTGCCTGTACCCGATATAACAATGCCGATAGGCATCAGCTTTTTCACCTTCCAGATAATCTCATATATCCTTGACTGCTATTGGGGTAAGATAAAGGTACAGAAAAACTACTTCAAGCTGCTGATGTATATTTCCCTTTTCCCGCAGCTTATCGCGGGACCGATAGTGCGGTACAGCACCATTGAGGATCAGATAGACAACCGCAAAATCTCCCCTGCCGACATAACCGAGGGCATTTCCCGTATTTGCATAGGTCTCGGCAAAAAGGTGATACTGGCAGATAACTTATACACTATTGTGGATACGCTGTTCGCGGCGGGCAGTCTCGGCTCACTGTCGGTGCTGGGCACATGGTACGGAGTGATAGCCTACGCGATGCAGGTGTATTTCGACTTTTCGGGTTATTCCGACATAGCGATAGGCCTCGGACGTATGTTCGGCTTTAGGTTTGATGAAAACTTCCGCTATCCCTTCATCAGTAAGAACATCACCGAATTTTGGCAGAGATGGCATATCTCGCTGGGCAGCTTTTTCCGTGACTATCTGCTGTATGTGCCGATATTCGGAAAGCGCAGACAGTACCTCAATCTGTTCTTGGTATGGTTCTGCACAGGATTTTGGCACGGGGCAAGCTGGAACTATATCATATGGGGATTGTATTTCGGCTTCTTCATACTGATAGAGCGTATGATAGGAAACAAGAACCTTAAAAAGATACCTCTTGCGGTAACGCACATTTACAGCAAGCTGGTGATAATCGTAGGCTTTGGCATCTTCTATTTTGAGGATATCGGGCAGCTGGGTGTGTTCTTAGGAAATCTCATAGGCGCCAACGGCAACGCGCTGACCGACCAGATATCGCTGATGAACATGGCGTCTAACTGCTGCCTGCTCATCCTCTGCATTATCTGCTGCCTGCCGCTCATCCCGACATTGCGCAAAAAGTACAAAGAGCTGTCGCAGTCGGATATGTTCGTGTACGCGCGGACGGCGGCATGCTTACTGATATTCCTGCTTAGCAGCGTGCTGATGGTAAACAACACCGACAGCCCGTTCATATACTGGCATTTCTGAGAAAGGGGGAGCAAGGATGGCAGACTATATCAACGACAACGAGCTTGACGAGCTGAACGCGATATACGAACAAAAGCGTCAGAGTCAAAAGCAACGCACTAAAAAAGTAAAGAATGATAAATCCCCTGAGCCGGAGAATAAGCCTGAAAAGGAAAAGAAATTCGAAAAGCAAAAAACGGAAAAGCCTGTAAAGGCGGACAAAGCAACCGATAAAGCAAAAGATAAAAAGCCGATCAAGGAGAAGTCCGAGCCTGAACAGACCGAGGGTAAAAACAAAAATCTACCGCATATAATCAGCATCATTGTTTCCGGCGCGGTGTTCTTCTCGATAGCTATACTGCTGCTGGTACTGCCCCGCCCCACGGTATCCGAGCTTGAGAACCGCAAGCTGACCGAGTTTCCGAAATTCTCATGGGAATATTATTGGAGCGGCGGATATACCGAGCAGATAAGCGAGTTTTACAACGACACCGTACCATACAGAGACGATTTCAAGCGGCTGGGCGCAGCGTTCCGCTCGCTGTTCGGGATAAATATAGAGGGCAACGCTATCGTAGGACCTGTCGAGCAGGTAACGCCCGACGAGACGGCAGTGACCACCGCGTCTACAAGGCCTATCGCGATAGTTACCCCCGCGCCTAAGGACGAAAGCTCGGACGCGCCGGAGTCAAAGGACGAAAGCACACCCGCGACTGACGGCACCGACGACCCGCCCTCCTCGGCGGAAAGCACACCTGCACCCGTACCCCCGCAGCAGTTTGTCACGCCGTCCGACCCTGACGCAGACGTGCTGATGCAGGCGGCAAGCAATATCGTATATTACAGCCACGGCACGCTGTACGCAGGCTCGCTGTACAACGGCAGACGCAGCAACGCGGAGTATTTTGCGAATACCGTTGCGGCGCTTGACAGTCGGATAAATGCCAAGCTGTACTTTATGCCGATACTGACGCAGAACACCTTTGTCACCCCGGCAGAGCTGAACACCGGGACATATACCGAGCATGCCGACGCGACCTATCTCTCAAATCTGATAGGCGGAGATGTCGAGGTGCTGGATATATATAACGCACTGGCAGAGCATTCAAGCGAGGATATATACTTCCTGCGCGACACCCACTGGCAGCAGCTGGGCGCGTATTACGCGACAAAGGTATTCGCGGACGCGGCGGGCGTAAAATATCCCGCACTGTCGGAATACACCGAAAAGCAGAGGGACTCTATCGGCTCGGTATACACCTTTACCGATTTTGAGGCGCTGGAGGGCGTGTATGAGACCTTCACCTACTATATCCCGCCCAACGACTTTGAGGTGGATTATTACGATGAGGATTACAACTATCAGTTCACCTATCCGCTGATGCCGGAGAACGACTACAGCGCAAAGGGCTTTTACTCGCTGTACATGGTTGCCGACGAATACATCAAGCATATCACCACCGACGCCGACAACGGCAAAAAGCTGGTAGTGCTGAAGGACGATTATCTTTCGGCGGCGGTACCCTGCCTGACCTCGTCATATGAGGAGATATTCGTTATAGATGTGCGGCACTGCAACTTCAACGTTGCGAACTTCATCAATGAGCAGGATATCGACGACGTGCTGTTCGGACTTACCATCAGCAACGCGCTGAGCGATGTGGGAAGTTATTTGGATTATTTGCAGTATTGATAAAAATCTGCGGAACGACTGTTTCCGCAGATTTTTTGCATATATATCATTATAGAGACGTTGGTTTTTCTTGACATTGACGGCAAAAAATCATATAATATAATATGGGAAGTTATGAGACCGCTTGGGTTCGATTTCCCCATACCTTTGCATAAACTGATAAGGGAGTGCTGTTTTGTTTACCGAGATAGACGGACTTAATATAAATTACATCGACCGCGGCGAGGGCGACTGCGTCCTGCTGCTGCACGGCTGGGGTTCTAATATAACACTGTTCAACGGGATAGTCGAGCAGCTTTGCCCGCATTTTCGGGTTATCGCGCCGGATATGCCGGGCTTCGGCGACAGCGACGAGCCCGCCGATGCCTGGCGGGTGGACGATTATGTGGATTTCACCGAGAGCTTTTGCGACAAGCTGCATATCAAAAATCCGATAATTCTGGGGCACAGCTTTGGCGGACGGGTAATAATTAAGCTGGTGACAAGAGAAAATTCCCCGGTGAAAGCCGATAAGCTGATACTCACCGACAGCGCGGGCATAATGCCGAAAAGAAGCGCCAAGAGCAAGCTAAGCACCAAAATGTATAAGGCGGGCAGGACGATAATGTCTACCGCGCCGATGAAGGCACTGTTCCCCGACGCGGTGGAAAATATGCGCAACAAGCGCGGCAGCGCGGATTATCTTGCAGCCTCGCCGATAATGCGGCAGACGCTGGTAAACACCGTGAATGAGGACCTGACCGACCTGCTGCCGAAGATAAAGCAGTCAACGCTGCTTATCTGGGGCGACAGAGACGACGCCACCCCGCTGTCTGACGGGCAGACTATGGAAAAGCTGATACCCGACAGCGGTCTTGCCGTGATAAACGGCGCGGGGCATTATTCATTCATAGATAACCCGTACACCTTTTCGCGTATTTTAGCCTCATTCTTGAACATATAAAGGGGAAATAACATGGTATTGTATTATATTGCGGTTGGCTGCTTTTACGCCGCGCTGATCGCGAGCTGCGTGCTGAACTTTCATCATTACATGCATATGTTTCAGCTTAACTCGTACCACGCGGGCGAGCAGTTCAAGTGGATAAAGGATAATCTGCTGCACGTTATCTGTCGGCATATATTCACGGTCATCTCGGCAGTGTTGCTGATAATCGCGCTGTCGCCGCAGGATTACAAGCTCAGCAGCTCGATGCTGATATTCGCGGCGGCTGTCGGCATGACAATGAATATCAACAGCCTTGCCTACGGACATAAAAAAGTAAAGAAAAAGCTGGTGTACACCCCGCGTGTAATCCGCATGGCGGTGACCTCGGCGATAATATACGCGGCTGTGCTGACGCTGACGGCGGTATTCTGCGGATTCAGCATGGTTACCATGTCGGTCGCATGCGGTATGCAGATACTGACTGCGTTTATCGTGATGATAGCCAACCTTATCAACAAGCCGATAGAGCATGGCGTAAATATGCACTACATCAACGAGGCAAAGGCGATAATCGACGGGCTGCCGTTTCTTACCGTGGTGGGACTTACCGGCAGCTACGGCAAGACCAGCACCAAGTTTTTCCTTGAAAAGTTGCTGGGCGCAAAATACAACGTGCTGATGACCCCCGAGAGCTATAACACCACCATGGGCGTGGTAAAGACTATACGCGGCTCGCTGAAGGCAACGCACGAGATATTCCTGTGTGAGATGGGCGCAAAGGGCGTCGGTGAGATAAAAGAGATATGCGATATAGTAAAGCCGAAATACGGCGTTATAACCTCTATCGGACCGCAGCATTTGGAAACATTCAAGTCGGTGGAGAATATAATCAACACAAAGTTCGAGCTGGCGGACAGTCTGCCGGAGGACGGCATCGCTTTTCTTAACTACGATAACGAATATATCAAAGGCAGAGGTTATAAGCGGGATAAGGTGACCTACGGTCTTTCCGGCGACGGCGAGGACTACTATGCCGACAACATCACCGTAAACGAGAACGGCACCCACTTTACCCTGCACCACGGCGAGGAAAGCAAGGAATTTACCACCAAGCTGATAGGCGAGCATAACGTACAGAATATAGTCGGTGCGATAGCTACCGCCAACACGCTGGGCGTAGAGCTTGACGCGCTGGTGCTGCCGGTGCGCAGACTGGAGAGCGTGCCGCACCGCCTACAGATAATAAAGCGCGGCAAGGATATCGTGATAGACGACGCGTTCAACTCTAACCCCAGCGGCGCAAAAGCGGCACTGGACACACTGGCGGTGTTTGACGGGTACAAGATACTTATCTCACCCGGTATGGTAGAACTGGGCGAAAAGGAATACGAGCTGAACAAAAACTTCGGCAAGCAGGCGGCGGCTGTATGCGACTATGTGATAGCGGTCGGCGAAAAGCAGGCTGTGCCGATAAAGGACGGACTGCTGGAGGCGGGCTATCCCGAGGATAAGATATTTGTAGCAAAGACGTTGGACGTTGCGCTGAAACAGGCAGATTCACTCAAAACAGGCGGCAAGAAAAAGATAATGCTGCTGGAAAACGACCTGCCCGATAATTATTGATATTTTTATATATTTTAATATAAGGAGACAAAAGGAATGAAGATAAAAGTTGGTGTACTGTTCGGCGGTATCAGCGTCGAGCATGAGGTGTCCATCATCTCGGCTTTGCAGGCGTGCAACGCGCTGAACCGCGATAAATACGACGTCATCCCGATATACATAACCAAGACCTCCGAGATGTACGTCGGAGAGCAGATAGGCAAAATAGAATGCTATAAAAATATCCCCGAGCTGATAAAGAACAGCCGCAGGGTGGTAATCGCGATGAATAACGGCAAGGCGGAACTGAACTACTTCCCTGCCAAGAAATTCGGCAACAACGTGTACGACTACATAGACGTAGCAATGCCGGTAGTGCACGGCACCAATGTTGAGGACGGTGCGCTGCAGGGTTATTTGCAGACTGTAGGCGTGCCGTATACCTTCTGTGATGTTACCGCGTCGGCGGTGGGTATGGATAAGTACATAATGAAGTGCGTATTCAAGGACAACGGCATACCTGTGCTGGACTGTGTAACTGTTCATTCTTCCCGCTATTCCGCAGACGAGGCGGAGGTAAAGCGCGAGATAGAAGAAAAGATTGGCTATCCGCTGATAGTAAAGCCTATCAACCTCGGCTCCAGCGTGGGCATACAGATAGCGCACAGTGCCGACGAGCTGGACGAGACGCTGACCTACGCGTTCGGCTATGCGGACAGGGTACTGGTCGAGCATGCGATAACCAACCTGACCGAGATAAACTGCTCGGTGGTGGGAGATATCTCCGCGGCTGAGGCTTCCGAATGTGAGCAGCCTATCACAGGCGGCGAGATGCTGAGCTTTGATGACAAATATATCTCCGACGCAAAGGGCGGCAAACAAAGCGGAATGGCAAGTCTGAAAAGAAAGATACCCGCAGATATATCCCCCGAACAGCGCGAAAAGATACGTGGTCTGGCGGTAAAGGCGTTCAAAGCACTGAACTGCAACGGCATCGCGAGAATAGATTTTATGATAGATAACGACAACGGGAATATTTATCTTACCGAGATAAATACCATCCCCGGCTCGCTGTCGTTTTATCTGTGGGAGCCGGTCGGTGTAAAGTACCCCGAGCTGCTGGACAGGATAATCTCTCTCGCATTAAAGCGTGAGCGTGAGAAAAAGGCGCTGACCTTCAGCTTTG
This sequence comes from Eubacterium sp., assembly GCA_022511265.1. Classification (GTDB taxonomy): domain Bacteria; phylum Bacillota; class Clostridia; order Oscillospirales; family Ruminococcaceae; genus Ruminiclostridium_E. The sequence continues at coordinate 115,675 of JAFLRX010000002.1, forward strand.
ACAGCAATATTCTTGAAGGCTTTACCGGCGGAAAGCTGGGCGGAGCAAAGGGCAGCAAGCTGTAAGAAAGGACGTTAATATGAAAACCAAGACCTACATAATAAACCTCAAATACGGCATTTGGGAAAATCAGCTGTGGCTGGTGGGCGAGGACAGCCCCGAGTGGGAGAAAAAATGGGACGACGCAAAGGCAGGGCTGGACGAGCTGGCGGACAACAGCCGCGGCAGCGGTGAGTTTTTCACCAAGGCGATAGAGCATTTCGGCTCTTATGGCTTTACCAGAATACAGAAATGACCGAGATAACGGTTGCCGAAAACGACAGCGGACAGCGGCTGGACAGGTTTCTTACCAAGTGCTATCCCCGTCTTACCGAGGGACGGCTGCAAAAGCTGAACCGCAAAAACTGCATCAAGCTGTGCGGGAAAAAGCGGCCATTAGACACACGGCTTGAAAAGGGCGACGTTATCCGCCTGTATATATCGGACGAGCTGCTGGAAAAGCCCAAGGCGCGGGACTTCCGAGAGATAAGCGGCGAGATAGACATTATCTACGAGGATGAGAACATTATCCTTGTTAACAAGCCTGTCGGGCTGGTGGTACACGAGGATGCGGACAACGAATCCGACACACTGATAAACCGCATAAAAAGCTATCTGTACAAAAGCGGCGGTTACGACCCCGACGCGGAACAGAGCTTTGCGCCCGCGCTGTGCAACCGCATAGACCGCAACACCTGCGGTATAGTCATCGCGGCGAAGAATGCGGACAGCCTGCGGATACTCAGTCAGAAGATACGCGACCGCGAGCTGACCAAGCTGTATCTCTGCCTTGCGGCGGGAAATGTCAGCCCAAAGCAGGCGACGCTGACCGCATACCTTGAAAAGAATTCAGACACCAACACGGTAAAGATAACAAACAAAAAGACCGCGAACAATCTCACAATAAAGACAGCATATAGAGTATTGGGCTTTGACGGGGAAAACTCGCTGGTGGAGGTTGACCTGCTGACCGGGCGCACACATCAGATACGCGCGCATTTAGCCTATATCGGACATCCGCTGATAGGCGACGGAAAATACGGAAGCAATCAGATAAACAAGAAATACGGCTATAAATATCAGGCGCTGTGCAGCTATAAGCTGATATTCAAATTCACCACCGACGCGGGACGGCTGGAATATCTTAACGGAAAAGAGTTTACCGCCCCCCTGCCGGAGTTTGCGAAAAAATTCGAGGATAAAAAATGACAGCAGATGAATTATACATATGCTCTGTGGTGCTTAGCTGTTTTTGGAAAATCCCGAGAGGATATTAAAGCTTATGGATAAATAATAAGCCGCCCGTTAAGGGCGGCTTTGCTTATTATATACCGGTTATATTCTTTTCGATTTGAGCTGCGGTATTGCCACGACCAAAAATCCGACGCCGGCAAAGGCATAGCCTATCAGCAGATTTTTCATAAAGTTACCCATTACGCTGTCTGCACCGGGGGCAACGCTTGCCAAGGCGTTATCCAAAAAGTTTGCAAGATCGAAAAAGCGGAAGAAGGTCTCAAAAAAGCTGTTATAGCCCAGCATCCTCAGCACCTCTTCGACGCCCGGCTCGTTATACAACGTTAAAACCTCAATGAAAATATTGCAGCCCAGCACCGCCAGCAGTATCACGATAATACAGCATACAAATCCGAACACATCAAATCTTTTGCCGAGCAGCTTATATCCTGTTACACAGCAAAAGCCCATTGCCAGTCCTCCTAAGTAGGACACATATCCCGACATTCCGATAAGCACCCACAGAACGCATGCAGCAAGTGAAAACAGCAATGCGCCGACAATGCCCATCAAGGGGTTGGATTTCTCCGGGACATATGCGTACGGCGGAGTTGCCATCGGGTCGTATGCCGCGGTGGAAGAACCGTATTCCGGCTCGGCGCGGAAATCTCCCGGCATCGGCGCGGGCGGAAAGTCGTAATTCGGCGCAGGGTTGTTATTTAACCGCTGTGGCGTCAGCTCCGCGAGAGACTCTGCGGTGGAATAGCCTGTGCTTTCCGGCATTTCGGCGGGGTTTATAGCCTCCATGCCATCCTGACTGCCAAGCTCTGCCACCGACGCGGCGGGCTCTAAGATCACGCCGCCCATCGGCTGCTGCATATATGCGCCCTGCTGCTGATAATTCATATTCTGCACGGGCTGAGTGTAGGTATTCTGCATCGGCTGCTGATAGCCCATATCCTGCGCGTGTTGTGTATAGGTGTTCTGCGCAGGCTGCTGATAGCCCATATCCTGCGCGGGCTGAGCGTATGCGTTC
>JAFLRX010000002.1:118082-125473 GCA_022511265.1 Eubacterium sp.
GCGCAGGCTGCTGATAGCCCATATCCTGCGCGGGCTGAGCGTATGCGTTCTGCGCCGGCTGCTGATAGCCCATATCCTGCGCGGGCTGAGCGTATGCGTTCTGTACCGGCTGCTGATATGCGGGTTGAGTCTGCATAGGCGCAGGCTGCGGCATTTCCATAGGCTGCGGATATACAGGCTGCACAGGTGCGGCAGGCTGCTGAGCCTGCGGAAAGACAGCTATACCTGCCGCGGCTGTTACGGCGGTGGTCTCTTCTTTTTGAGAGCATATCGAACACAGCTGAACGTTTCCCTGCGGTGCGGCAACTATAGACAGCCCTATTGACGAGCCGCACTGCGCGCAGGCGTTGCTGTAGTAATTCAGCTGTAAAAAGTCTGTTATATCTTCAAGAAAGGTCATAAGGCGGGTGTTTACCACCGTGCTGTCGGCATCACCGAGCAGCAGCGCGTTTATCCCATACTGAGCGGGCTTGAATGCCTTTATGTAATCATTGCCCGGTCGCTTTGAATATTCGGCAAGAAATTCTTCCGGAGTGGCGTTCGCCAACGCGCCCTTTCTCGCCCATATATTTACGAAAAAGCAGTTCTTCCCCTCGATCGCCTTTATAGATACGCCGAAACCGCTGTATGTCCCGGATACCGTGGCAGTCTGCGGGTCTGCCTGCAAGCCTATCTCAGAGGCAAGCGCAAATAAAGTATCAACTAACATTTCATCCGACCTTTCCCCATTTTATTAAATACTTCTAATAACATTTTACTATATTACAGAGTATTTGTCAACACATAAAAACAAACCGATGATTGACAACGTTTACATAATGATGTATAATGAAATCAGCGATTTTTCAGAAAAGGAGCTGCAACAAACAACTATGCAAAACAAGATTTGGTTTGACAAGCCGGGCGACTTTGACAAGTGGGAGCAGCACTGTCAGCCTATCGGCAACGGATATATGGGCGCCAGCTTTTTCGGCGGTATCGCCTGCGAAAAGGTGGTGCTGAACGAAAAGACGCTGTGGGTGGGCGGTCCTTCCCCGCACAGACCCGACTATAACAGCGGCATAACCGGCGAAAAGCACATTTATACAAAGCAGATACAAAAGCTGCTGTATGACGGAAAATATGACGAGGCGGTAAAGCTGCTGACGGAGCTGACCGGCTCGACCGAAGGCTTTGGCGCGTATCAGCTGCTGTGCGACCTTATGCTTGGGTTTTCCAACATAAATCCCGATAATGTCACCGACTACACCCGCACATTGGATATGGACAACTCGATATTCGGCGTAAAGTTCACTTACGAGGGTGCGGTGCACGAGCGGCAGGCGTTTGCCAGCTATCCCGCCAACGTTATCGCGATAAAGCTGAAAAGCGACAAGCCCCGCCGTGTCTGCGTAAGACTGTCGCTGGATAGATTGCAGGACGGCACCGTAAAGGCAGACGAGGACGAACTGACCTACAGCGGCGCGCTGTGGGACAACGGGCTGAGATACTGCACGCTGTTCAAGGTGATAAACAAGGGCGGCGAGCTGATAAACTCCGCCGACAGCATTATGGTAGAGCATGCCGACGAGGTGGTAATACTCATAAGCGCGGCGACCGACTACAGCGATAAATATCCCGAATTCAGAAACAACATCGACCCCGCGATACCTGTAAGAGAGCGGATAGACAGCGCGGCGGCAAAAGGCTGGGACGCGCTGTACAGAGAGCATCTCGCGGACTATAAGCCGCTGTTTGACAGAGCGGAGGTACATCTCGGCGCGGAGACTGAGGAAACACCCGCCGCTGATGTACTGATAAACGCATATAAAGAGGGCGAAAACACGGAATACGCACGGACGCTGGAAGCTTTGTACTTCCAGTTCGGCAGATATATGCTGATATCCTCGTCGCGCAGCGGCTCGCTGCCGGCGAATTTGCAGGGCGTGTGGAACGAATCCAACACCCCGCCGTGGTGCTGTGACTATCACATCAACGTAAATTTACAGATGAACTACTGGGGCGCGTACAACACCAACCTTGCCGAGACAGTACCGCCGCTGGTGGAATTTCTTGACAGTCTGCGTCCATCCGGCAGAAAGTCGGCGGCGGCGTATTACGGCATAGTCTCGGATGACGAACACCCCGAAAACGGCTGGTGCGCGCACACGCAGGCGTCCCCGTTCGGCTGGACGGCACCCGGCTGGGATTTCTACTGGGGCTGGTCTACCGCCGCGGTGGCATGGCTGATGCAGAATATATACGAGTATCTTGAGTTCACCTGTGATAAGGAATATTTCAAGGAAAAGATATACCCGATAATGCGGGAAAGCGCGAGATTTTACACCCAGTGGCTGACCTACGACGACAGGCAGCAAAGGCTGGTGTCTACCCCCACCTACTCTCCCGAGCATGGCCCGGTGACCGTCGGCAACACCTATGAGCAAAGCCTGATAGAGCAGTTCTATAAGGACTTTATCACCGCCTCTGAAACACTGGGTCTGGATGAAGAGCTGCGCGAGACGGTAAAGCAGCAGGTATCCCAGCTGAAACCCTTTGCTGTCGGAAAAACAGGCTTGTTAAAGGAATGGTTTGAGGAGGACGACGAGGGCTTTGACCGTGAAAAGGTGCAGCCTAATCACCGTCATGTCTCCCACCTTATGGGACTTTACCCCGGTAAGGCGATAAGCCACAACACACCGGAGTTATTGCAGGCGGCGATAAACACGCTGAACGACCGCGGAGACGAAAGCACAGGCTGGGCGAGAGCATACAAGCTGAACCTCTGGGCAAGGATAAAGGACGGCGAGCGCACCTATTCGATACTGAACGGACTGCTGAAAAGCTGCACTTTTATCAACCTGTTTGATTTCCACCCCCCGTTCCAGCTGGACGGCAACTTCGGCGGCAGCGCCGGCATAGCGGAGATGCTGATACAAAGCCATGAGGGGCATATCGAGCTGCTGCCCTCCGCACCCAAAGTATGGAGCGACGGCTGCTTTAAGGGGCTGTGCGCGCGCGGCGGATTTGTTCTGGACGCAAAGTGGCAGTCGGGAAAACCGCAGGAGATAAAAATAACCGGCAAGGTCGGCGGCGTCTGCCGTATCAAGACCGAGCTGAACAGCGTAAGCTGCGGCGGCGAGACTGTAAACGCGGAAAAAACAAACGGCATAATTTGCTTTGCGACCGAGGCAGGCAAAGAGTATATCATTAAATAATACGGCATTATGTCTAAATAAGGCAAAAAAACGCTGTTGTTTTTGGACAAACTGCCGCAAAGAGAAAAAAATAAAGAAAATTTGAAAAAAACACTTGCATTTTTTCTCATTTTATGATAGAATAATCAGTGCTATGTGCGAGCAGAAATGCTCAGATTACGATAATTTATTTGTATATAAATGCAATTTTCTGAAGGAGGTGCAAACCCCATGGCAAAATGTGAAATCTGCGGAAAGGGCGTAAGCTTCGGTATCAAGGTGTCTCACTCACACAGACGCTCGAACAGGACTTTCAAGCCCAATGTACAGAAGGTAAAGGCAATAGTAAACGGTACTCCGTGCAGAGTATACGCATGCACCCGCTGCCTGCGTTCCGGCAAGGTACAGCGTGCTGAATAATTACCTGATTAACTGTAAAGTATAAAAAACCGATGGAAATTCATCGGTTTTTTTGCTTTTTTAATTATTTTTTCTTAAAAACACTTGACTTTAACACAGTGTCATACCTTATACTGAACTCAGAAAGGATGTGAGAATATGAAACCTCTGACGATAAGCCAGGTATCAGAAGCATATGACGTCACGCCGAGGATGTTAAGGCACTATGAAAAGATAGGTCTTATCACCGCGACACATAAAGACGGGTACGCGTACCGCCTTTATGACGAGGAGGCGCTGGGCCGTCTGCGGCAGATAATCCTACTGCGAAAGCTGCATATATCCCTTAAGGATATAGAGTGCATACTGCGTGATGACGATCAACGTAAGGTGTTGCAGATAATGTGCGATAAAATATCAGAGCTGGATGATGATATCAACGCGCTAAGCAGGATAAGGAACATTCTCCGAGAATTTGCCGGGCGGCTTGATGTAAGCGTACGCTCAAACACAAGGTTTGATATGCTTTCCGACAAGGCGGCCGAAGAGGCAATAAGTACGCTCACCCTTTCAAAATCAGTATTAAAGGAGAAATATTCCATGAACGAGCTTGACAGAGCCAACGCACAGCTCAGCAAAACCGAAAATGTGCGTATTCTGCTTCTGCCGTCTTTTACGGTGGCATCTTACCATTATATCGGGGAAAATCCCGAGGAAAAGGTAGGAGATGTTGTGTCTGAATTTGTTCAGAAAAGCCGAGTGTACGAAATCAAACCGGACGCGCGCATGTTCGGTATGAACAACCCAAGCCCGGGAAAGCTTGAAAACGGACTTTACGGCTATGAAGACTGGGTAACGATACCGGATGATATGGAAGTACCTGCGCCGCTTAAAAAGAAAAAGTTTGACGGCGGGCTGTACGCGGTGCTTACCATACGCTTCCCCGAATTTCACCGTTGGGGCGAATTGCACGATTGGGTAAACAACAGCCCTAAATATGAGCCGGACTACAGAGACTTCGGTGACGCGGGATGCTTGGAGGAGCATATCAACTGGGTATATGCCGCGCATTTGGGATGGCCGGATGACGGAATAGACGGACAGATAGATCTAATGCTGCCCGTAAAGCCGAAAGGTTAATATTAAGGCAGCACCGCACAAAAACGCCTGACGGCTTTGCAAGCGTCTTGCTTGCAAAGCCGTCATATTACCCAAAAACTTCTTGACGTGCGTCAGCATGCCGACTGCATTTTTAGGCAATCTGAAAAAATCAGACTGTGCAATACACGCACTATCTTCGCATGGTGTTACCTTGAGAAAAAATTTTTATATGTATGTCATATTTGCGGGGTAAAAGGCTAAGTTTTCTGCTCATTTTGCATAAATTTTGCAGGAAGTTAAAAAAATACTTGCAAAAAGCTGTTCGTAGTACTATAATATAATCAGTAAAATTAGTGCAAAAGAGGGCTGACAAATGTATACAGATATGAATAAGGATGAGCTGTTAAAGCTCAAAACCGAAACAGAAGAAAAATACGCGCAGCTTTGCGCAAAGGGTCTGAAGCTGGATATGTCCCGCGGCAAGCCCGGCGCGGATCAGCTGGATCTGTCAATAGAGATGCTGACCCACTGTATCGACGGCGACTGCGTTTCTTTAGACGGCATAGACTGCCGCAACTACGGCATACTGGACGGCATAAGAGAGGCAAAAGAGCTTTGCATGCCGATGCTGGGCGTAGGTAAGGATGAAATAATCATCGGCGGCAACTCGTCGCTGCAGCTTATGTATGATACCATTGCAAGGGCGATGCTGCTGGGTGTGCTGGGCGGCGACAAGCCGTGGAGCAAGAACCCGACAGTAAAGTTCCTCTGCCCTGCCCCCGGTTATGACCGTCATTTCGCTATCTGCGAGAGCATGGGCATTGAGATGATAACCGTACCGTACAAATCCGACGGTCCCGACATGGACGTTGTTGAAAAGCTGGTGGCTGAGGACGAGCTGATAAAGGGTATCTGGTGTGTGCCGATGTACTCTAACCCCGAGGGCATCACCTACAGCGACGAGGTGGTAAAGCGCTTTGCTAACCTCTCGCCCAAGGCTAAGGATTTCAGGATATTCTGGGATAACGCATACTGCGTGCATCACCTGACCGACACACCCGACACGCTGCTCAACCTGCTGGAAGAGGCGAAAAAGACCGGCAAGCAGGATATGGTGTTCATGTTCACCTCTACCTCTAAGATATCCTTCCCCGGCGGCGGACTTTCGGTGATAGGCGCGAGTGCCGCGAATATCGAATATATGAAGAGCCAGATGACATATCAGACTATCGGCTATGACAAGCTGAACCAGCTGCGCCACGCAAGATTTTTCAAGGACTTTGACGGTATCAAGGCACATATGGAAAAGCACCGCGCGATAGTCGAGCCGAAATTCAACACCGTGCTGGATATGCTGGATAAGGAGATTGCTCCGCTCGGCTTTGGCAGTTGGCACAAGCCCAACGGCGGTTACTTTGTTTCCTTCAACGGACTGAAAGGCACCGCAAAGCGTACTGTCGAGCTGTGCAAGCAGGCAGGCGTTGTACTGACCGGAGCGGGCGCGACCTTCCCCTACGGAAAAGACCCGGAGGACAGGAATATCCGTATCGCCCCCACCTACCCCACCACCGACGAGCTGTACGCCGCAATGGAGGTCTTTGTGACCGCTGTAAAGCTGGCGGCGATAGAGACGCTGGTTTAATAAGTAAATTTATGTAAATTCTAACAGCCACGCTGCCGTATCCGGGAAGCGTGGCTTTGTATAATATATCAAAAAATATCTATAAAATCAGACTAATATATTGACAAAGCTAAAATAAAATAGTATAATTTTTTTAGAGGCACTATACGCCCACTTCTAATCGAAAGGATGATCGAATTATGGATTATCAGTATAATCAACAGCCACAGGTTCCTCCGCAGATGATGTATGCTAATATGGAGGAAATTCGTCAGCGTAAGAAATCCGCTTTTGAGGGGATGGCGGAAAAGATGGCTGAATTTTTCAGCACCAACGGATTTTTGAAAATATTTTCAAAGATTTCGGATATTCTCTCATTTATACTCACCGCCGTCGCACTCGCGGTAAGTATACTTATTCTTATCGGTATGGGCGGTTATTCTGCCCTCGGCAGTGCTTTGCCCACGCTTAGCTTTACCGTGGTGACATTCGGCTTTCTCGCAATGTCCAAAAAGACTCTCTTACCCCTTGCGATCGCGCTTTCCGAGGTTGCGGCAATTTACCTTACCACGCTTATCGTAGGGTTGGTAACATTCGCGCAATTTTACTGGACGGCAATGTCAGTCGTAGGATATGTGTTCAGCTTTATATTTGCTGTCGTTGACATTGCGCTTATGGTAACTCTCGCGATAATCGCATGGATGAATTTCGCGGCTATGCTCGGACCGAAGCAGTATCAGCCCCAGCCGATGTACGCACAGCCCGCTCCTCAGCAGCCTGTTGCACCGGCACCTGTTGCTCCTGCTCCCGCTGCTCCCGTACCTGCACAGGCAGCACCCGCTCCCGCACAGGTTGGTGTATGCCCCGCATGCGGCATAGCTAACGAGCCCGGCTCGGCATTCTGCAAGGGCTGCGGAACTAAGCTGTAAGATAAAAATTCTGTCGTATTGCTGATACTTATAAAAAATCTATAACTATTATTGAGGGAGACCCTTTTGTAAAAGGGTCTCCCTCATACTCCCTCCCGAAAACTTTATGCTTTATTTTTCCCCTGATAGGGTATTACCCTATCAGGGGAAAAATCATAATAAAAG
>JAFLRX010000020.1 GCA_022511265.1 Eubacterium sp.
GAAATCCGAACAAGTTCGGATGAAATCTGCTGACGCAGATGAAATTAAATCCGTCATATCTTCCTGCGAAGCAGGATTTCACCCCGGAGGGATTTCATCCACCTTAGGTGGATTTATTCCGTCCGTAAGGACGGATTTAATTGAAAAAGAAAAGACACGCTACTGCGTGTCTTTTCTTTTTCTGGAGCTGATACCCAGATTCGAACTGGGGACCTCATCCTTACCAAGGATGTGCTCTACCGCCTGAGCCATATCAGCCTGACAGTTAGATATTATATCATAAAACATAAAACCTGTCAAGCACTTTTTTGAAAAATTTTTGTTAAAAAACAAAAACGGCTGTCGTCTTTTCATACGGCGGCCGTTTTCACGCGTCAATACATTCCCATCGGCGGGGGCTGAATTGCGGCGTTATACGTCCGTACACGCGACATATCTAAAATAGTCAGTACCAGCTTTACAATAGACAGCACAAGTATCAAAACCGAGAAAAGCGACATAAAAATCGCACCTATACCCAGCGAGATACCCTCTGCCGCCCATAACAGCACCTGTGAAAGGCAAATTATTATCGGTGCAAAGGAGTAGATTATCCCGACAATGGCAGCCCACAATTTCGGGAAAGCCGCCCAAAGTATAGAAACAGCGCTAATAATAATAAACGCCCAGTAGATGACAGCCATTTCTCCATCGTCTCCTGATAGTGATATAGCGTCAAGATATGAGACCGATAACGGGCCAAATGACACCACCGGCAAAAACCACGCAACAGTCAGCATCAGTGCCGAGAACACGTCAATCAGTGTTACCGCTATTGTTGCCGCTGAGGTCTTTTTAATCGGCTTGATTATTTGATTTTCCATTTTTATTTCCTCCTTAAATTTTTTGATAAAATCGTTATTTAATTATAACATAATTACAGCAAAAAATCAATGTGAATAAAAATAAATATACTTTAATTTTTTCAACCTAAAAATTGTCCGGCAAGCTCAATATAATCGTTGAAATCTATCTTACTAAAATCGGTTGTATCGACCTTTACGATTTTACCGCCCGAGTCAAAAGCGTCAAGATTGCGGCACCATGTGTCAAACATTTCATACGGAACATCGAATCCCATTTTGTTCACTTCGCCCCTTTCGGGTGTTTTTTCCCGCTCAATATACCGTTTATGTAAAACGCGTGTATCTCCCGCAAACTTAAAGGTCAACGACGAATATCCGTATTTATCTATCAATTGCTTGATAACTCCCGCTTCGTCTGTCTTTTTAAGCCCGGCGGGAACAAAATTCCCCTCAATAATAATGGGGTTGCCCGTTTCAAACATTCTTTCCGTCACATACATCATAGCGTCGAATGTGACCGCCGAAAAAACACTGCTTTCGTTCCTGTCTGCAACAGAGATGTTTTGACATATAGCTATCTTAAAGGTGTCTTTAATAAGATAGGGTACATTTAATGATTTTGATAATTGCAAAGCAAAAGTGGATTTGCCGGAGGCAAGATAGCCTTCAATTATAATGATTTTTTTGTTCATAGAAGCACCTCTTATAAAAACGATTTTATCTCGTTACTTATTTTCATTATACGCAGATGAGTAAAAAAGTCAATAGAAGATGAAAATAGATTATAATAAAATAACTATCCCCCATTTTTCATATAACCCCTTGCAAAAATCCTCAAAAAATGGTATACTGTCAAAAGAACAAAATCCGAAGAAAGGACTATATTATATATGAAATTAGGTATGGTAGGTTTGCCGAATGTCGGCAAAAGCACATTATTCAATGCACTGACAAACGCAGGGGCAGAGTCGGCGAATTATCCGTTCTGCACGATAGAGCCGAACGTCGGCATTGTATCCGTCCCCGACGAGCGGCTGGACAAGCTAGCCGAGATGTACAACCCTGAAAAGTTCACCCCCGCTACACTGGAATTTGTGGATATCGCGGGACTGGTAAAGGGCGCGTCCAAGGGCGAGGGACTGGGCAACAAGTTCCTTGCGGATATACGTGAGGTGGACGCGATAGTCCACGTGGTGCGCTGCTTTGAGGATGAGAACATTATCCACGTTGACGGCACGATAAGCGCGGCGCGTGATATTGAGACTATAAATCTGGAGCTGATATTCTCCGATATAGAAATAGTACAGCGCAGAGTTGACAGAGTGAAAAAGCAGATGAAGGGCGATAAATCCCTCGCCGCGGAGGTAGATTTCCTTGAACGGCTGCTGACACATCTGGAAGAGGGCAAGTCGGCGCGTGGATTTGACTTTACCGAGAATGAGGCGGAAATGATAAAGTCCACTCCCCTCCTATCAAATAAGCCCGTTATCTACGCCGCTAATCTTTCGGAGGCGGATTTTACCGGTGATATCGAAACCAACGAGCAATATCAGGCTGTAAAGAAGATCGCCGAGGAAGAAAACAGCGCGGTGCTGCCTATCTGCGCACAGATAGAGGCAGAGATAGCCGATATGGAGGACGAGGACAAGCAGATGTTCCTGTCCGAGCTGAACCTGGAGCAATCGGGGCTGAGCCGTATCATTAAAACCGGCTACAGCCTGCTTGGGCTTATCTCGTATCTAACCGCAGGTCCGCAGGAGGTCAGGGCGTGGACGATAACCGCCGGAACCAAGGCACCCAAAGCGGCGGGAAAAATACACACCGACTTTGAAAAAGGCTTTATCCGTGCGGAGATAGTTTCGTTCGACGACCTTATGGCATGCGGGAATATGAACGCCGCAAAGGAAAAGGGACTTGTAAGGCTTGAGGGCAAGGAGTATGTAATGCAGGACGGGGATGTCGTTCTGTTCAGATTCAACGTGTAATTCGGAGGATGATATGAAGGTTCTTTTATATTCCGAAAATATGCGGTTTATCAAGGTGTCGGGGTTGGGGCGCGCGATAATGCACCAAAAGCAGGCACTGAGCGAATGCGGTATAGAGCATACCGACAAGCCGTCAGATGACGGCTGGGATGTTGTTCATATAAACACTTATGGGCTGAACTCCCGCCGTATTGCTAAAAAGGCACGCAAAAAAGGCAAAGCGGTGGTATACCACGCACACTCTACCAAAGAGGATTTTATGGATTCGTTTATCGGCTCGAACATGTTCGCGGGTGTGTTTAAGAAGTGGATTGTCTCCTGCTATAACCTCGGAGATGTGATAATTACACCTACCGAATATTCAAAGTCATTACTGGAAGGATACGGGATAACCAAGCCGATTTTCGCAGTGTCAAACGGTGTGCGGCTGGACTTTTTCAAGAAGAGAGCCGCCGACCGTGAGGAGTTCAGAAAGAAATTCGGCTATTCCGACAGCGACAAGGTAGTCATTGCGGTCGGTCTGTATCTGCGCAGAAAAGGTGTGCTGGACTTTGTTGAGCTGGCAAAGGCGATGCCCGACTATAAGTTTATATGGTTCGGCAAAACTCCGCTGTTTACCGTTCCGCACGAAATACGCAAGGCGGTAAAGACTAAGCTTGATAATCTATGCTTTGCCGGGTACGTTCAGCCTGACGAGCTGAAGAAGGCATATGCGGGCTGTGACGCCTATATCTTCCCCACCCATGAGGAGACCGAGGGCATCGTACTGTTAGAGGCGCTGGCGTCCAAAGCGCCCGCGATAATACGGGATATCCCCGCGTTCTCGTGGCTGAAAGATAACGAGGTATACAAAGCTAAGGATAACGAGGACTTTAAACATAAAATCCGCGCGTTGGTAGAGGGCGAACTGCCTTCGCTGGCGGATAACGGATATAACGCCGTTTCGGACAAAGATATAAGTCTCATCGGCTCGCAGTTGATAAATGTATACCAAACAGCACAAAAAGAGGCTGAAAAAAATAAAAAATCCGCTAAATAAAGCAAAAAATCAGAAAAAACACTTGACTTTTGGGTTTTATTCTGATATAATAATTCTGCCGCTTGTTCAGGGTCGTATAAAGTAAGCGTGAAAGAACGCTTCACCCGTGACAGCGAGATTTTGAAAGAGGTATTGATATGTACGCAATTATTGAAACCGGCGGAAAGCAGTATCAGGTTCAGGAAGGCGACGAGATCTTCATTGAAAAGCTTGACGCTGAAGGCGAGATCACATTCGACAAGGTGATCATGGTAGGCAAGGATGACGGCGCAGTTGTCGGCACTCCTTATGTTGACGGTGCAACCGTTAAGGCTTCTCTTATCAAGAACGGCAAGGGTAAGAAGATAACAGTCTTCACCTACAAGCCCAAGAAGTCCAGCAAGCGTGCTATGGGTCACAGACAGCCCTACAGCAAGGTAAAGATCGAGGCTATCAACGCGTAAGGCATGATAACGGCTGTTTTTACCGAGTGTAACGGCAAGCTTATCGGGTTTTCCCTTTCGGGACATTCCGATTACGATGAAAGCAGACAGGACATTGTCTGCGCAGGAATTTCAAGCGCATTGATGCTGACGGTAAACACGATAACGGATTTCATAAAGGCGGATGCAAAGATAGATGTTGACCCGGAAAACGAGGGTTACGCTTCCCTGCTGCTGACCGCACCGTATAATGAAAACGCGGTGAATATGATAGAATCGTTTTACGCGCATCTTTGCGGCATTGAAGAGGATTACGGGCAGATAAAGCTCCGTAAAAGCAAGATTTAACCTTAGAAAGGAAGATAGTAATGATTAAGATCAGTTTACAGCACTTCGCTCATAAAAAAGGTATGGGTTCTACCAAGAACGGACGCGACAGCGAATCCAAGAGACTTGGTGTAAAGCGCGCTGACGGTCAGTATGTACTGGCAGGCAACATTCTCGTTCGTCAGAGAGGAACTCACATTCATCCCGGCGAGAACGTAGGCCGCGGCTCTGATGATACATTATTCGCTCTTGTAAGCGGTAAGGTAAAGTTTGAGCGTTATGACAAAAACCGCAAAAAGGTAAGCGTTTACGCTGACTAAGATTTGAAAACATTACGGGCGGGTTAATACCGCCCTTTTTGTTGTATATTATAATATTGAGACTTTACAGGAAAGGAGCAGCGTAATGTTTGTAGATATAGTAAAAATTTATATTAAGGCCGGCAACGGCGGCAACGGAGCGGTCTCCTTTCACAGGGAAAAATACGTCGCCGCGGGAGGACCGGACGGCGGCAACGGCGGAAAAGGCTCTGATATAGTATTCGTTGCGGATGACAATCTGTCCACGCTGATAGATTTCCGCTATAAGAAAAAATATATCGCCCCCGACGGTGAAAAAGGCGGCTCGAACCGCTGCACCGGAAAGAGCGCAGAGCCAACCGTTATCAGGGTACCGCGCGGTACGCTTATCCGTGACACAGATACCGGCAGGATTTTGGCTGACATTTCAGATGACGAGCCGGTGGTAGTCGCCAAAGGCGGCAACGGCGGTAAGGGCAATATGAACTTTGCCACCTCTACCCGTCAGATACCGAAATTCGCAAAGCCGGGCTTTCCGGGTGAGGAGTTTAACGTAACGCTGGAGCTAAAACTGTTGGCGGATGTAGGGCTGGTCGGATTTCCTAACGTCGGCAAATCCACCTTTATCAGCGTTGTCAGTGCCGCAAAGCCTAAGATAGCGAATTATCACTTTACCACCATTACCCCGGTGCTAGGCGTGGTAAGCGTAGGCGACAAATCCTTTGTTATGGCGGATATACCCGGACTTATCGAAGGGGCAAGCGACGGTGCGGGACTTGGACATGAGTTTTTGCGGCATGTAGAGCGCTGCCGTATGATAGTCCATGTGGTTGACGTTTCAGGCTCGGAGGGCAGAGACCCCAAAGAGGACTTTGAAAAGATAAACTACGAGCTGAAAAACTTTTCCAAGGAAATAGCCGGACGCCCGCAGATAGTCGTCATGAATAAAACCGACTTAGCAACTGAGGAACAGGTTGAAGAATTCAGAAGGTTTGTTGAGGATATGGGACTTCCCTGCTTTTCCTGCTGTGCGGCTGCGGCACAGGGTACTGCGGACGCGGTAAATTATATTGCCGCAGAGCTTGACAAGCTGCCTCCTGTAAAACGGTATGAGATTGAGCCGCTCACCCGTCAAGAGCTGGATGAGCAAGAGCTGAAGAAAAAGAGCTTTAAGATCACAAAAGAGGACGGAATATTTATTGTTGACGCGCCTTTCCTTGCTCCGATACTTCAGACTGTCAATATGGATGATTATGAAAGTCTGCAATATTTTCAGCGTGTGCTGCGTTTCAGCGGTATAATAGACAAGCTGGAGGAAATGGGCGTACAGGAAAACGACACCGTTTCAATCTACGATTTTGAGTTTGATTATATGCGATAATTTCATATAGAGGAATAAATATGAACGACAACTTTTCCGAAAAGGACGCGCGGGCGCTAAGTCCGCTCACGTTAGCTTTTTTCGGTGACAGCGTTTATGAAGTGCTGGTACGGGAAAGAATAGTTAAAGACGGCTCTAAGCCGATACATACCCTGCACAGCATGGCTGTAAAAAAGGTAAACGCCGGCTTTCAGTCATATGCGTCTGAGAAGATAGAGGATAGTCTGACCGAGGATGAGCTTGAGATATTCAAGCGCGGCAGAAACGCCACCGGCAGCAATGTCCCCCGCTCCAGCAATCCTAAGGACTATCACAGAGCGACAGGACTGGAGACCTTGTTTGGATATCTTTATCTTTCAGGAAAGCACGAACGCATGAACGAATTGTTTGATATGATATACGAGCTGGATACATCCGAAAATTAAGAGAGGTATCTTATGACTACCGAAAAAAAGAGTAAAAAAGCCAAAACCGCAAAAAAAGCTAAAACGCCAAAAAACAAAGAACCGCTCAATGTCAAGAAATTACTGAGGGATATACTTATTATTATCATAGGCAGTTTTCTGTTTGCCTGCGGCTTAAAGACCTTTGCGGCGCCTAACGATATCGCTTCCGGCGGTATATCCGGTATAGCGATAATCATATCTCATTTTACGGGGCTGAACGAAGGTATTCTTTATCTGCTGATAAATATACCGATAATGATAATAGGCTTTATATTCCTCGGCAAACTGCTGATGTTCAAAACCATACTGTCGATAATTACTGTCACCGTTGCGACAGACTATGTGTTTGAGTTTCTGCCGAAGTATGAGGGCGACATGATATTGGCGGCAATATTCGGCGGTATATTGATGGGTGCAGGTTTGGGACTGTGCTATTACTGCGAGGGCACCTCGGGCGGCACAGATATAATAAACAAGCTGATAAACAGAAAATTCCCTCAGATGAGTCTGGGCGTTATCACCTTTACTGGTGATATGTGTGTTATTTTGCTGGCGATTGTGGCATTTAGAAATGTTGAAGCGGGACTTTACTCGCTGATTGCCATTTTCGTCTCATCAAAAATAATGGATACACTGATATACGGCAGCTATGAAGGAAAAATGCTGCTGATATTCTCGCGAAGATATGAGGAAATATCGCAGAAGATAATATCTTCTGACCGCGGCGTAACCTTTTTACACGGGACAGGCGCGTATCACGGTGATGACGTAAAGGTAATATGCTGTGCTGTGCACAAAAATGAATATGTTAAGGTAAAGCGCTTTGTCAAAGAGATCGACCCGCGCGCGTTTATGATAATAACCAGCGCGAAGGAGGTCTTGGGAGAAGGCTTTCAGCAGATAAATTAAGACGTGTTCACGCTAATACACGAACACGCTTTGAGCTTTAAGGAGGACAAAAATGTCAGGACATTCAAAATGGAGCACGATTAAGAGAAAAAAGGGTGAAAAAGACGGCGCAAGAGCCAAAGTATTCACCAAGATAAGCCGCGAGATTTTGGTCGCTATAAAAGAGGGCGGCGGAGACCCCAACAACAACGCAAAGCTTGCGACGCTTATTCAAAAGGCTAAGTCAAACAACATCCCCAACGACAACATTGACAGACTTATCAAAAAGGCTGTCGGCGGCGGAGAGAAGAACGACTACGAAAACTGCATCTATGAGGGCTATGGTCCCGCAGGCGTTGCGGTAATCGTTGACTGCCTTACCGATAACAGAAACAGAACGGCAGGCGAGATACGCCATTACTTTGACAAGTTCGGCGGAAATATGGGCACGACCGGCTGCGTATCGTTTATGTTCAGTCTTCAGGGCATTATAGTAATAGACAACGAGGACGGCGACATCGACGAGGATAAGGCGATGGAGGATATTCTCGAGTGCGGCGGCGACGACTTCAGCTTTGAGGACGGCTGCATCGAGATAACTACCGACCCGCAAAACGTAGGCAATGTCGGCGAGGCACTTTCCAAGCTCGGATATAAGGTTGTTTCAGCCGAGGCTGAACAGGTACCCTCTACTTACACCACCCTCACCGACGAGGAGCAGATAAAGAAAATGACGCTGCTGCTTGAGACGCTTGAGGATAACGACGATGTGCAGAACGTGTGGCACAACTGGGAAATGACTGAATAATAACCTCTGCCCTGCTGTCCGATCGGATGGCAGGGCAATTTTATACATTTGTTGAAATTCTCGCAATGCGAGAGATATTTACGGTTTATGGGCTTTGATTTTTTCCGACGTTTTGCTAGAATAAAATCAGAAAAGGATCCGGACTTTTCAAAAACAGATAATATTTTACACATTTTTGAAAGGAAAACACTATGGAAAAGAAAACAATCGGACAATTTATTGCGGCCTTAAGAAAAGTAAACGGCATGACGCAACGTGAGCTTGCCGAAAAGCTTAACGTATCCGACAAGGCTGTCAGCCGCTGGGAGAGAGACGAAAACGCGCCCGACCTCTCCCTTATCCCGGTAATAGCAGAGCTGTTTGGTGTTACCTCTGATGAAATACTGCGCGGCGAGCGCATTATAAGGTCCGAAGAGACCTCGGAAAAATCAGACGAAAAAAGCGATAAACAGATAAAGCACCTGCTTAACGACACCAAAAACAAATTCAGGATGTACAGCGTTATTTCGGTAAGCGTTGGGATAATTGCCATACTTGCCGCTATGCTGGGCAACTTTGTATTTACCAGCGGGTGGGGCGGATATATTTTCTGCGTTATGTTCTGTATTCCGGCAATAGTCGCCGAGATAATATTCACTCTGCGCGCATTCGGCGCAGTCAGCGATTTTGAGTCGGATAAAGTAAACGACGCAAAAAGAAGCATATTTGAAACCGCTTGTAAGGTAATAGCATTTATTTTTACGGTTCTTGTTTCCATGCTGCCGTTGATCGTATATGTTTATTCTTCGTTTGTGGCATTGTCCGGCTATGATTTTTTGAAATACGCACTTATTTACGCGGCGGCAGCTATAATTTTATCTTATTTCGCCTGTGCGATTGCCTACCGTATCGGCATATGGTGCGGATTGTACTGTGTCACCGAAGATATTGCCGAACAAAAAAGAGCAAATCGCAGAAAAGTAAAATATTTAAGTGTTACCGCGGGCGTTTTAGCGATGCTGTTTATCGGGCAATTTATACTTAACACGGTCGACAAGTATAATTTTATTGAAGGCAAGACATTCACAGATACCTCAGAATTTGTACAATATATAGAAACACCTGAACAGAACACATCTCCCGAGGGGATGGACTTTACTCAAATAACAGACGGTTTTGATGAGGTCTATCAAAAGGAATATATAACCGACCACGATGATAACATATTATTGGAATATATACACAGAAATGAAAATGTATACGTGTCCGGCTACATTTTGGATAACGGCGAAATAAAGTCTATAACAACATACCGAAAATACGAGTTGTCAAATGCAATTCTGTTTGTTGATAGAATAAACGTATTGTTCATTGCCCTTTATTTCACGATACCGTTAGCCGCGATAATAATTTATACGGTAAGGAAAAAGAAGAAAAAATAAAAAATACAGCAGAGTGAATACTCTGCTGTACTTTTTATTTACTTAACTATATCGCTGTTGTTTATTGCGCTTATCAGTGCGCTTATTGAAGAGCTGATGATATCGGTATGGATGCCCGCGCCCCAGCTTGAATTGCCGTTGTCGTCGGTTATCTCAACATAAGCCGCAGCCTTGGACTTAGAGCCAACCTCTAACGCATGCTCGGTATAGGTGGTTATCGTATACTTAAAGCCCAAGCCTTCCTTTAACGCGTTGCTTACCGCGTCAAGTCTGCCATTACCCTTGCCCTTGAATACGCTGCGCGTACCCTTATACTCTACAGTAACTTCGGCTGCTATTCTGTTGCCGTTTTCCTCCTGAGCGTAATGCGCCTCTACTACTTTGATTTCAGTCTCGATGTTGACAAAGTTCTCTTTGAACACGCCGTATACTTCATCGGGTGAAAGCTCTTTATGGAGGCGGTCGGAAACACCCTTTACGGTATAGCCTACCTTTTCACGGAACTTCTTAGGCAAATCAACGCCGAATTTTGTCTCAAGTAAAAAGCCTATGCCACCTTTACCGCTCTGGCTGTTTATTCTGATAACATCGCCGTCATACTCTCTGCCGAGATCCTTCGGGTCTATCGGGAGGTAGGGTACAGTCCATGTATTGAGGTTCTTTTCCTCTCTCCACTTCATACCCTTTGCTATAGCATCCTGGTGCGAGCCGGAGAACGCCGCGAATACCAAAGCGCCGCTGTACGGCTGTCTCTCGTATACCTTCATACAGGTCATCTTCTCATATACCTCGGTGATAGCGGGTATATCGGAAAAATCAAGTCCCGGATCAACGCCGTGGGTGTACATATTGAGTGCCAAGGTGATAATGTCGACATTGCCGGTACGCTCGCCGTTGCCGAATAATGTACCCTCTATTCTGTCACCGCCCGCGAGCAGGCCAAGCTCGCTGTCCGCAACTGCGCAGCCTCTGTCGTTGTGCGGATGGAGCGATACTATTACGTTATCGCGGTACTTCATATTCTTGCACATATACTCTATCTGACTGGCGTAAACGTGCGGCATTGACATCTCAACGGTAACGGGAAGATTGATTATAACCTTGTCGTCGGGTGTAGGCTGCCATACGTCAAGCACAGCATTGCATATCTCAAGCGCGTATTCGGGCTCGGTGCCTGTAAAGCTCTCGGGCGAATACTCAAACTTGAACTCGCCGGGAGTATTCGCGCGGTACTCTTTAAGCAGCTTTGCGCCGGATACCGCTATCTCGGTTATCTCTTCCTTGCTCTTTTTGAACACCTGTTCTCTCTGGGCTACCGAAGTAGAGTTGTAGAGATGCACCACCGCGTGCTTTGCCCCGCGCAATGCCTCAAAGGTCTTTTTAATGATATGCTCTCTCGACTGAGTAAGCACCTGAATGGTTACATCGTCGGGAATGAGGTTCTGCTCTATCAACGCGCGGCAGAACTCATATTCGGTATCGGACGCCGCGGGAAAGCCTATCTCTATTTCCTTAAAGCCTATCTTTACCAGCATCTTGAAAAATTCAAGCTTTTCCTCTAAGCTCATCGGTACGATAAGCGCCTGATTGCCGTCTCTAAGGTCTACCGAGCACCATATCGGTGCTTTGTCAACATATTCTTTCTTTGTCCAGTCAAGACATTCTGTCGGAGGCATATAATAGCCTCTCTGATATTTCCCTGTGTTTTGCATGTGAAACTCCTCCTTATAAATAAATTTTCATTGTCTAATCGTGTATTATTAAAGTACCCAGAGCAATTAAAAAGCCCGTCTCCCGTTATACAGAAGACGAGCGTTATACCCGTGTTACCACTTCAATTCGTGCTGTGCTCGCACACAACACCTCAGCCACATCAAACAATGTGTAACTCTGTAACGGGAGCTCCCGTCGAGACCTACTGTAATTTCAGCCCCGCTGCTCTTGGGTGAGTTATTTCCTGTCTCCGCTGCCGTCTCGCACCACCGATGACCGATAAGGTCGCCGCCGACGGCTCTCTGAAAGTCAAATCAAGGCTTTTTTCCCAATCAACGCATTTAGATATTATATATATTATACACGGTTTGATAAGAATTGTCAACCGTTTTTTGCAAATTTTTTAAAAATATATTTTCTCCCGCCATATACCGATAAGCCTTTCCAATGAAAACGCCGCGTTTGCGGGGCTGGTGGACGGCAGCTTTATAGCATCAATACCAATATCTTCACGGCAAAGACCATTATATAACATGTACGCTGTATTGCCGTTTGTATATATGCGCATTACCCTGCTGTTATCCAGTATCATACGCAGCGGATTAGGTACAGCGTCCTTTATGCTGCTGTCAGACGAGCCGGTGACGGTACAGCTTTGTACCACGTCCCAAAGTGCTATATTGTTTGTCAGCAGAAACACTTTCTTTTCCTCTACAGTCTGCGGGCAATCACACCCCAACACTGCGCTCAGCACCTTCCAAAAGCGGTTTTGCGGGTGATGATAGAAGAACATCCCTTCCCTGCTTTTAACCGACGGAAACGACCCGAGGATAAGTATTTTGCTGTTTTCGTCATATACCGGCGGAATATTGTGTTGTATCACATTTCCCTCCAAAAGAAATCCCGCCGTAGGGCGGGATTATTTTAACCTAAAATATTCTTTATTTCTTCAACCAGTTTGTCGGATGCCTTTTCATGGGTCGCCTCAGTGGGGTGCCAATCTGCGGCATAGCCGTCAACATTGCCGTTCTGCGGGTCAAACTTCAAGGTAGAGATGTTGGTGTCGCCTGTCTCTTCACTGTATGTGCTTGCGGCCTTTTCCACCATCGGGAACAGTCTGTCACCCATTATGCCGAGCGTGCAGAGTATCTTTGCGTCGGGGTTATGCTCGCGTATCTTTTTCAAAAACTCTACGTACTCGTCGCAGTATTCCTGCTGTCTTTCCGCATCGTTAAGAGTATAGCTGTCATCGTTTGTACCGAGGTTTACAACTATCAGGTCAGGGGTATAACGGCTGAAATCCCATACTACGCCGGCAGGATTCTGCTCTTTATAATTTCTGTAGGAAAAACCGAGCTTTGTATAATATTTCGGAACGACCTGAGAAGATACCTTCTTTGTGCCGTCGGAGTATCCGGAGATAATACCGTAGCCGCTGATAGACACCATGCTGTAGTCAGCGTCCAGCTTTTGTGCTGTTTTATATGCGTACGCTTTTGTTACATCCTCTGTAGCGGTGGAGAAGTGATGATTTGCGTCCTCGTCATCCACACCATAGCCGCAGGTGATAGAGTCACCGATAAACTCGATGGACAGTTCCTTTGCCTCAGTGGGCTTGATGCCCTCTGCGGACTCAACGGCTATCTCACTTATTCCTACCGTGGACATCGCGGTCTCAGACAGCTTTATTATCTTTATCGTGCAATCCTCCGGTGTTTCGCTCTCGAATACATCGAAGGTCTGCGTAGCCTGATTTATCATCTCATCGATAACGCGCTCTCCGTTGAGATAAATAGCAACTCTCGCCTGATTTTCCTCATTGGCGGTTTCCGCGTTGGAGTCTCCCTCTATGGTAACAGATGCCTTGGTACCGTTAAATGTAAATTCCGCGCCGGAGCCGGAAAAGGTCAGCCAAAGCGAATCCTCAAACTCATAAGTACGTCCTAACGGCTTTACGTTAGTACTGTTAGGTATATATGTTTTCATTCCGGATTCCTCCTCTTGTATCGGCTCTGAGCCGGATTGTTCCTGCTGAATGTCGTTGCTGCACGCACCCAAAAACAAAAGCGACGCCGAGCAAACAGCCGCGATGAATTTTATCGGTTTCATAAAATCCTCCGTAAAAAATGCATGTAATAATTCATATAAAGTATAGCAGAAAAATAACTTTTTGTCAATGCCCGAAGGTGCTGAGAAAAGTATACGTTAAGATATTTTACAAATAGTATTGTATTTTTTATTAAAGTGTGATATAATTGATATAATAATATTGCTTTACCTATCGCACTCTGCGTAAAGTAAAGCTGTGCATACAGATTATATAAAGGAGCGATCTGCATGGGAATGATCGAACAGCTTAAAGAACTCGGCGTAAACATTGACGAGGGGTTAAATCGTTTTATGGGCAACGCCGCTCTGTATGAGAGGATGCTGTTAAAGCTGCCTGCTAACGTAAGGGCGCAGGAGGTTTTAAAGCATTTTGAGGACGGAGACTTTCAGGCAGCACTTGAGGCCGCACATAATCTAAAAGGTGTGACCGGCAATCTGTCGGTAACTCCCCTTTACGAAGCGTATACCGAGGCGGTAAAGCTGCTTAGGGAAAACGAGCCTGAAAAAGCAAAAGCTGTTGTTGAAAACATTCAACCCGTTGAAGAGCAGATACTTAATTGCATAGAAAATAATAACTAAAACTTCGGAGGTAGAAATGGATAAAAGCATTCTTATTGTAGACGATGCGGAAACCAACAGAGTTATCCTGGCAAACGGATTCCTCGACCAATACAATATCCTTGAAGCGGAAAACGGCAAGCAGGCGTTGGAGATGATAAACACTCACAGCGATATCGCTGCTGTGCTGCTGGACCTGCTGATGCCGGAAATGAACGGTATACAGGTACTGGATCAGCTTAATAAAAACGGTAAAATAAAGCATATCCCCGTATTCATCATAACTGCCGCAGATAATGAGGATACACTGACCGAGGCTTATGAGCTGGGTGCGGTGGACGTTATCTCCAAGCCTTTCAGAATGAACTTCATCAAATCAAGAATTACCAGCATAATCGAGCTGTACGCACACAGAAATCAGCTGGTGGAAATAGTTGATGAACAGATCGAAAAGCTGAGCAAGGTCAACCAGTCAATGATAGAGACGTTGGCTACGTTGATAGAATTTCGTGACTGCGAATCCGGCGAGCATGTAAAGCGTATCTGCGGTCTTACACGCATACTGATGACGTCTATCAGCGACACATATCCCGAGTACAACACAACACCTGCGGAAATCGACAAGATAGTTAACGCGTCGATACTGCACGATGTAGGAAAGATATCTATCCCCGACGGAATACTTAACAAGCCCGCTAGACTTACCAAGGAAGAATTTGAAATAATGAAACAGCACACGGTAAAGGGCTGCGAAATTCTTACCCATATCCCCGCGATAATGGATGAGGATATTTTCAACTACAGCTATGATATCTGCCGTCATCACCACGAAAGATGGGACGGACGCGGTTATCCCGACGGTCTGGCGGGAGATGATATCAGCATATGGTCTCAGATCGTTGCGCTGGCGGACGTTTATGATGCGCTGACCTCACCCAGATGCTATAAAGCGGCATTCGACCATCAGACCGCGCTGAATATGATATACAACGGCGAGTGCGGTATATTTAATCCCAAGGTGCTGGAAATACTCAAAAAGAACGAGGATAAAGTAAAATACGAGCACGAGCAAGGAATGTAAAACAATAGTTTATTATTGAGGGAGGGCCTTTGTAAAAAGGTCCTCTCTCAAACTCTTTTCCGATAAATTAATTTTATCCCAACGCGGCTGCCGTCCTCGTTGGGGTAAAATCAAAAGTCTTTGGAAAGGGGTATGGGGAAAACCTTTCTACAGAAAGTTTTTCCCCGAAAAAGAGGAAAGCCCCCCGAATGCATCGGAGGACTTCCCTACTTAAGGAGTATATTATGAAAAGACTTATTATCTTATTCCTTAACGCCGCCTACTGCAACGCCGGCAATGATGAACTTCGATAAGCAGAAGTAAACGATCATTACGGGAACTATCGCGATGAATATGAACATGTAAACCTGACCCAAGTCAAACTTAAGGAAGTCAGCGCCACGCAGCTGAGAAATCATTATCGGCAGGGTTTTCTTGCTTGCCGAGTCGAGTATCAGCGACGGAACAAAGAAGTTATTCCAAGAGCTTACAAAGCTGAATATCGCCTGTACTGCCAGTGCCGGCTTGAGTATCGGAAGTACGATAGTGTTAAAGGTTCTGAACTCACCCGAACCGTCTATACGTGCAGCCTCGACAATGTCAAGAGGCAGCGAGCTCTTCATGTACTGAATCATAAAGAAGAATACGGTAGGAGCTGCGATAGCGGGAACGATAAGAGGGATAAAGGTATCTCTCATGCCCCAGTCGGTAGACATTCTGAACAGACCGAGCGCACTAAGCTGAGTGGGGATGGTCATTATCAGAAGGATGAAGTTGAACAGGAATTTCTTTCCCTTGAAGTCATAAACATGGATAGCGTATGCGGTCATTGCGGAGAAATATATCGAGAATATAGCACTGAGCGTCGCAATGATCAAGCTGTTCAGTATACCGTTAAGTACCGGTATAGTGGTGTTAGAAATAGCACTCTGGAAGTTTGTCAGGAATACGCCGCCCGGAAGTAATGAAAATCCTTTGGATATGTCAGTATGACCGCGAGTTGCGTTTATTATAAGGATGTAGAAGAAGAACAGACACAAAACCGAGAAGAATGTAAGCACAATATAGCAAACTATTCTATGTATGAGAAGACCAGGGCCTACCTTCATATCAGGGTTTGCGTTTGCCCTTTGCAGAGCAGAAGTATGTTCAAGCTTTCTTATTTCTTTAGCCATCGTTTAACCCCTCCTCTGCTTTTCTGCCTTTAACGCAGCCTTAGCTCTCTTATTTGCTTCTCTCGAAGACTTGTCAGCAGCAAAGCCGTAGTATACAACCAAGCTGAGCGCTGCGCAGATGATAAACACGATAACCGAGATAGCACCCGCTGCACCGTAGTTCGGCGAGCCGGAAATGTTCGCGCTGAGGTACATGATAAGTGTTCTTGTGGTAAAGTTCGGAGAACCTGCACCTGCGGTAAGTATCTGAGGTACGTCGTACATCTGCAGACCGCCGATAAGAGATGTGATAAGAACATATACAAGTATCGGACGGATAAGCGGAAGAGTGATCTTCCAGAAGATCTGAGCACTGTTAGCGCCGTCAATCTCCGCAGCCTCAATAACGGATTCGTTGATACCCATCATTGCAGCCATAAGAAGTATAGTGGTGTTACCAAACCACATCATGAAGTTCATCAAGCCTACAAGACCCATTGTACTCCAAGTATAATCAAGGAAACGGAATGCTTCGCCGGTAATGGACTTAATTACTTCGTTGATAGGTCCGATGTCGGAGAACAGCGAGAATATCAGCATTGCAAACGCTGACGCCATTATCAGGTTAGGCATATAGATTATAGTCTTGAATACGCCGAGACATTTTAATCTCAGCCGCACATTGGTGAACCAGTACGCAAAGAGAAGTGAAACGACTATCTGAGGAATAAATCCGATAGCCCACATTACCAAAGTGTTATATGTAAGACCGAAAATATTTACCCTGTCGAAATTAAAGACTGCGGCGAAATTATCAAATCCTACAAAATTAGGTCCGATCCAGTCAAGTCCGCTTCTGTAATACTCGAAAACGCTGTAGTAAAAAGTCTCAATCAAAGGCCAAGCCTGAAAGATAAGGAAAACAATTATAAAAGGAGCGATAAAAATATATCCCCACTTTTTTTCCTTTCCTATTTTTCCGCTTTTTGCCGGTGGCTTTTTCAAAGCCGCTGCCTGAGCCATATAAACACCTCACTTTTTTATTCCATGCTTGTTCAGTAAAGCATGTTAACAGAGCGAAAGCATAAGTTACAATTCGCTCCATTAACATGCTTGACTGCGAATTCATGCGAACCCGCAGTCAAGACAGGCTAATCGGTTAATACCAAATTAATTTTTTCCCAGATTACGCGGGAACCTTAAGATCTGCATAGGATTCCTGAGCAAGAGCGTAGAAGTTCTTGAGAGCGGTTTCCTTGTCGATAGTTCCGTTGAAGTAATCCTTGAATGCGGTCTGGAAGTTCTCGTTGAGAAGCTGGTCATACTTGGTGGACTTATCCATCTTGATGTTGGGAGCAGTCTCATAGAACAGAGCAACGTGGTTCTGTCCGCCGAGGAACGCAGAGCCGTATTCCTTATCTTCAGCGATGGACTTCATAGCAGCCTTGTTGTTGGTGTAGTCAAGAGTAACCTTGGTGAAGTCTCTCATGAAGTCTTCGTTGCAGGTGAACTGCTTAAGGATCTGACCAACGAGGTTCTTGTTATCGGTACCGTTAGCAGCTGCGATCCAAGTGCCGCCCCAGAAGTAGTTAGCGGGACCTTCGCAAACCTTCCACTCACCGTACTCACCGTTGCCAACCTCAGGCTTGCCGCCTTCCTTCTCAGGAGTCTCAAGAGAGTTGCCCATCAGGGTGAAGTTGATACCCCAAGTGGAGTAGAAGAAACCAAATACGTCAGCGCCGGGGCCCTGGTCAGCGGTCCAAGCATCAGACCAAAGGGAGGTCTGGTTGTTGTATTTCTTCTCGGTGAATTCCTTAGTCTGGTCAACCCATGCCATCAGCTGATCGTCAACAATGATATTTTTTTCAGCGTCAACCCAAGGCTGGGAAACGTTGTTAGAGAATACACGGTAGCTATCATCGTAACCGGACAGCATCTTGTAGCCCTTTGCGCTAGCGTCAGCAGCTACCTTGTTGAACTTATCCCAAGAAGACAGAGCTTCCTGAACCTCTGCGGGATCAGAAGTGCCGAGAACGTCCTCAGCTATTCTTGCACGATAAGCGAACAGACCGGGAGTTGCCTGCCAAGACAGACCCTTGAGCTTGCCATCCTTATCAGTTGCAACGTCTACGGTGTACTGATACATTTCGCTGAGATCAGCGTCAGTGATGCCGAGTTCCTTAACGTCGAGAGTAACATCAGCGTCAACATACTTGAGCGCGTAGTCAGCCTCGAACAGGAAGATGTCGATCGGATCGTCCTTGCCAACATTGTCGGGAAGGTCAGCATCCAGCTTGTTCTGATATGCACCCTTGTCGCTGGGAGTGATAGTGAAATCATAGGTAACACCATCGGGCAGCTGGGGAGCGATATACTTGTCAAAGTAATCCTTCCACTCTTCGTTCCATACCTGGATGTTCAGGTGAGTGCCTTCGCCCTCAGCAAGAGTCATCTTTTCGATGTACTTGCCGGGATCGGGATCGCCGGTGTTCTCTTCACCGCCGGTGCTCTCATCGCCGCCGGTGCTAGCGTCGCCGCTGTCCTTGCTGTCTTCAACCTTGCTGTCTCCGCCGGTAGAACCGGTGTCGGAGGTGCTTGCGGTAGACTCACAGCCTGCGATGCCAACGAGCATAGCAGATGCGAGAAGAGCCGCTAAAATTCTTTTCTGCATTGGTAATTCCTCCAGTAGTTTTCTCAGCCTTATCACTAAGGCTTTGCTTGCCTTTCGGCTTACTTTTATAAAGGTAAAATGTTGACATAAAATACAACATTTTTTCCTTATTGCAATTATAATATCACAAGTTTCACTAAATTGCAAGAGTTTTTACTCAAAGAAATTGTACTTTTTACTGAAATCGTTTACATTACCAAAGTTTTATTCGTTTTTTTGTGAAAATGCACAATTTTTATTTACAGTTTTGTAACTAACTAAGAGTATTGATAACAGTCAAAAACACTGCTACCCCTCTCAATATAAGGAAAAACGGCACTTAACGCATCTGTAAACGTTTTCATTGATTATTAACGCTTTTGAGTTTGCTTTTATTCCCTGCAATGTGCAAAAAGCACAAAAACACTTTAACAGTGTTGTTAAAAAGCGACAATTTCTTAGATTTTTCTTTTTTGCTCTTGAATTTAACGTCTAAATAAGGTACAATTATTTATAGGAAAATAAAGAAAGGAATGATCTGAAAATGAACAGTCATTTTTATTCGTCCAATACTTTTTTTAGACATTTCCGCGTGTTCAAATATACACTGCTTTTTTCCTATAATATAAGTATACATTAAGCTGTGTGTCATTATACACAGCTTTTATTTTTTAATCGGGAGGAATGTAAAAATGAAAAAGGTTGCTATCATCATGGGCAGCGATTCTGATTTTCCGGTCGTAAAAAAGAGCGCCGAGGTACTGCAGCAGTTCGGGGTACCGTTCGAGCTGAGGGTGCTTTCCGCGCACCGCTGTGCCGCACAGGTAAGCGAGTTCGCGTCAGGCGCCGAGGATAACGGCTTTGGCGTGATAATAGCCGCTGCGGGCAAGGCGGCGCATCTCGCGGGCGCTATCGCGGGACAGACTCCCCTGCCCGTTATCGGTATCCCCATAAAGGCAAGCGCGCTGGAAGGCATTGACGCGCTGCTGTCCACCGTGCAGATGCCGGCAGGCGTACCGGTGGCTACGGTGGCTATCGACGGCGCGGCTAACGCGGGATATCTCGCGGTGCAGATACTGTCAGTCGGCGACGACGACCTGATGAGCAAGCTCAAGGCATTCAGGGCCGAGCAGACCGCAAAGGTACTTGCCGCCGACAAGAAGATGCAGGAACAGGTACTGTAAATAAATATACTATAATAATATAAAACAAAGGAGAAGAAACAATGGAAAAGAAAGAAATGCTCTATGAGGGCAAGGCGAAAAAGGTTTACGCTACCGAGGACCCCAATCTCGTTATCGTATCCTACAAGGATGACGCGACCGCGTTCAACGGACTTAAGAAAGGTACTATTTCCGGTAAGGGCGTTATCAACAACAAGATGACCAATTACATGTTCGCGCTGCTGGAAAAGGCAGGCGTGCCCACTCATCTTGTTGAGGAGATAAACGACCGTGACACGATAGTAAAGAAGGTCGAGATAGTACCGCTGGAAGTAATCGTAAGAAACGTTGCCGCAGGCAGCTTTTCCAAAAAGCTAGGTATTGAGGAAGGCACCCCGCTGAAGTGTCCTACCCTGGAATTCAGCTATAAGAACGACGATCTCGGCGATCCGTTCATCAACGACTATTACGCACTGGGTCTGGGTCTTGCTACTCAGGAGGAAATCGACCTTATCTCCAAGTACGCGTTTATGGTAAACGACTTTATGAAGGATTTCTTCAAAAAGCTGAATATCGACCTTATCGACTTTAAAATAGAATTCGGTAAGACCCCCGACGGCACCATCATCCTTGCGGATGAGATATCGCCGGATACCTGCCGCTTCTGGGACAGCACCACACACGAAAAGCTGGATAAGGACCGTTTCCGCCGTGATATGGGCGGAGTTGAGGATGCATACAACGAAATTATGCATCGTCTGTTTGATAAGTAATTACAGGATTTGTTCATATAATCAGATTTATATGAATGTATTCTTACCGAAAGGATGAAATATTATGGGCGGATTTTTCGGAGCAGCAAGCAAAAACGATTGCGTAAGCGATGTGTTTTTCGGCACCGACTACCACTCACATTTGGGAACAAAACGCGGCGGCTTGACCGCATATTCAGAGGAAAAGGGATTTCAGCGCAGTATCCACAGCATTGAAAATTCCCCATTCCGTACTAAGTTTGAAAAGGATGTAGAGGATACCGAGGGAAAACTCTGCATCGGCTGTATCAGCGATACCGACCCCCAGCCGATACTGCTCAGCTCTAAGCTTGGCACTTATGCTGTCTGCCATGTCGGCATAATAAACAACGCCGAAGAATTAAAGCACGAGATAACCAATACATATCAGGCAAGCTTTGAGGCGATGAGCAGCGGGAAGATAAATTCCAGCGCGCTTATCGGTGCGCTCATCTCGCAGAAGGATTCTTTTGTAGAGGGCATACGCTATGCGCAGGATAAGGTTGTAGGCTCGATGTCGCTGCTGATACTGACAAAAGATTGCATCATCGCGGCAAGGGACAAGCTGGGCAGACTGCCGATAATCCTCGGCAAGAGAGAGGACGGCTATTGTCTGTCGTTTGAGTCGTTTGCGTTCCAAAAGCTGGGTTATACAACGCTGAGAGAGCTTGCGCCCGCCGAGATTGTTAAGATAACGGCGGACGGTGTAGAGGTACTAAGCCCCGGACGTGAGGAAATGAGTATCTGTACGTTTTTATGGACATACTACGGCTATCCCAACTCGGTATATGAGGGCGTTACCGTAGAGACCATGCGTTACAGAAACGGCGAGCTGATGGCACAGGCAGACATTGACAACGGCACGCTGCCGGATGTAGATTATATCTGCGGCGTCCCGGATTCGGGTACGGCGCACGCGATTGGCTATTCTACCCGCAGCGGCATACCGTTTGCGAGACCGTTTATAAAGTATACGCCTACCTGGCCGCGCAGCTTTATGCCTCAAAATCAGACTATGCGCAACAAGGTGGCTAAAATGAAGCTTATCCCCGTGCATGAGCTGATAGAGGGTAAAAAGCTGCTGTTCGTGGATGACAGTATTGTCCGCGGCACACAGATGAGAGAGACGGTTGAATTCTTATACGCCAACGGAGCAAAGGAAGTGCATATGCGCTCTGCCTGCCCGCCGATAATGTACGGCTGTAAGTATCTCAACTTTTCAAGAAGCACATCAGAGCTTGATCTGATAGCAAGAAATATAATAAATGATTTTGAGGGTGCGGATGGAGTAAAATACATTGAAGAATACAGCGATACAGCGACCGAGAGAGGCAAAAAGCTGCGCGCAGAGATCTGCAGACGGCTGAAGCTTACCTCGCTGGAATATCAGTCGCTGCCCGGCACGGTAAAAGCAGTGGGACTTCCCTCCTGCAAACTGTGCACCTATTGCTGGAACGGAAAGGAATAAAATGTATAACAGCATCCGCGAGGAATGCGGCGTATTCGGGGTATACAGCAAGACCCCGACTGCCGTCGCCAACTCGGTTTTTTACGGGCTTTATGCCCTACAGCACCGCGGACAGGAAAGCTGCGGAATAGTAGTCAACGACTGCGGTGTATTCAGCTATCACAAAGGACTGGGACTGGTAAACGAGGTTTTCAATTCCGAAAACCTTTCCAAGCTGCCGCAGGGCAAGATAGCGATAGGACACGTCAGATATTCCACCACGGGAAATCTGACCGCCTCTAACGCTCAGCCTATCGTTGTGCGGCATGTGAAAGGTCCGATGGCAATCGCGCATAACGGCAACCTTATCAACGCGCTGCAATTGCGGCGGGAATATGAGCTGAAAGGCGCGATATTCCACTCTACCAGTGATACGGAGGTCATCGCCTATGCGATGACCGAGGCGCGCATCACCAGCGGCTCGATAGAAAAGGCGCTGGAAACGGCTATGGGAAAGATACGCGGCGCGTATTCGCTGGTGATAATGTCGGCGAAAAAGCTTATCGCTGCGCGCGACCCGGACGGGTTTCGCCCGCTGTGCATCGGCACTCTGCCGGACGGCGGATATGTAGTAGCAAGCGAGAGCTGCGCACTGGACAGCGTAGGCGCGGAGTTTTTGAGAGATGTACTGCCCGGTGAGATAATTGTAATAAACGACAACGGACTGACCTCTATAAGGACCCACTGCGGAAAAAAAGGCACAATGTGCGTATTCGAGTTTGTGTACTTTGCCCGTCCCGACAGTGTTATTGACGGGTTTTCGGTGCATCAGGCAAGGATAAAGGCGGGAGAATTTCTCTGGCAAGAGCATCCTGTGGACGCGGATATAGTTATCGGTGTGCCGGACAGCGGACTTGACGCGGCATTGGGCTTTGCCCACGCTTCTGGAATACCGTACGGAGTAGGCTTTATCAAAAACCGCTATGTCGGCAGGACGTTTATCCAGCCGGCACAGGGCATGAGAGAAAATTCCGTCAGAATTAAACTGAATGTTATCAAAAAGGTAGTCGAGGGCAAGCGTGTGGTGCTTGTGGACGACAGTATCGTAAGAGGTACGACAAGCGGACGGATAGTTGACCTGATAAGAAACGCGGGCGCAAAGGAAGTGCATATGCGCATCTCCTCTCCCCCATTCATCAGTCCGTGTTATTTCGGCACGGATATCGACAGTAAGGATAAGCTGATAGCCTGCAAAATGTCGACATCCGAAATAGCCAAGCATATCGGCGCTGACACTCTGGGCTATTTAAGTGCGGAGAATGTGGTGCGGATAGCCGAAGAGGCGGGCACCGGCTTTTGCCGCGGCTGCTTTACCGGAGAATATCCTATCGAAGTGCCGGACGAAATGCCTAAGGATAAATTTGAGCAAAAGCTTGTTGAATAACCTGCATTACCCGAAAAGCCGCGCGGGTCTTGCACAAGAAAAATAAGCGGCAGAAACGGAGTATTACTTTATGAAGAACAGCTTTTCCGACAGCTATAAGGATGCGGGAGTTGACGTAACCGCGGGATATGAAAGCGTCCGCCTGATGCAGGAGGATGTAAAGCGCACCCAAATCGACGGTGCTATCTCGGGTATCGGCGGCTTCGGCGGTCTGTTCCAGCCGAACCTTGCGGGTATGAAAGAGCCGGTGCTGGTTTCGGGTACGGACGGCGTAGGTACAAAGATAAAGCTTGCTTTCCTGCTGGACAAGCATGATACCATAGGTATCGACGCGGTGGCAATGTGTGTAAACGACATAATCTGCTGCGGAGCAAAGCCGCTTTTCTTCCTTGATTATATCGCATGCGGCAAGAACATACCCGAAAAGATAGCAGCTATAGTTAAGGGCGTGGCAGAAGGCTGTGTACAGGCAGGTTGCGCGCTTATCGGCGGCGAGACCGCAGAGCATCCGGGACTGATGCCTGAGGATGAATACGACCTTGCAGGCTATTGCACCGGTATCGTTGACAAGGAAAAGATAATCGACGGCAAGACCATGAAGCCGGGCGATATCGTTATCGGACTGGCGTCTACAGGCGTACACTCTAACGGATTTTCGCTGGTGAGAAAGATATTTGACATCAACTCAAAGCAGACACTGATGTATCAGCTGGAGAACGGCAGAACACTCGGCGAGACGCTGCTTGAACCCACCAAGATATACGTTAAGCCGGTGCTGAAGCTGCTGGAGCAGGTTGAGGTAAAGGGTATCTCCCATGTTACCGGCGGAGGTTTCTATGAGAACATCCCGCGCTCTATCCCCGATGGGCTGACCGCGAAGATAACCAAGGGCAGCTATGAGGTGCCCGAAATCTTCAAGCTGATGCAAAAGGCAGGAGACATCACCGAGCATGATATGTACAATACCTTTAATATGGGTATCGGTATGACGGTGATAGTTGACAAGGATAATGCTAATAAGGCGGTAGAGCTGCTGCGCGGAGAGGGCGTTGACGCATACTGCATAGGTGAGATAATAGCAGGCGACGAAGGAATAGTGATAGTATAATGAAAAATATCGCAGTTTTGGTTTCCGGCGGCGGAACAAATCTACAGGCGCTTATCGACGCAGAGCATGACGGGAAAATACCTAACGGTAAAATATCGCTGGTCATTGCGTCAAAGGACGGCGTATACGCGCTGGAGCGCGCAAAGACAAACAACATCCCGTCAATGGTCATACCCCGCAAAGAGTACGCCGATGTTGCATCCTACACAAGGGCGGTCACCGACGCGCTTATCGAGGCGAAAGCCGATATAGTGGTGTATGCGGGTTTTATGACAATACTTGACAGTCATATAACCGAGGCATTTCCTTATAAGATGGTAAACGTACACCCCGCGCTTATCCCGTCGTTTTGCGGTAAGGGATATTACGGACTGCATGTGCATGAAGAGGCGCTGAAGCGTGGCGTAAAGCTGAGCGGCGCGACCGTGCACTTTGTCACTGAGGAATGCGACGGCGGTCCGATAATACTGCAAAAGGCGGTAGAAGTCAAGAACGGAGATACACCCGAAACGCTGCAAAAGCGCATTATGGAACAGGCGGAGTGGAAGATACTGCCTGAGGCGGTAAGGCTGCTGTGCGAGGATAAAGTGACTGTTAAGGACGGTATCGCTGTAGTAGAGGAATAAACTATGGAAGAGCTTACTGTTCAAGTAATAACAAAGAATTTCCACAAGCATAATCGCATTGTCGAATATGCAATATCAATAATAATTTCTCTGGCATTGGGTATCTGCGTTATGATTTCTTTAGGGAATGAATGGGCGATATTTATTGGTATTTTACTCTTTGCCGCAATTGCTTATATGGTGTACGGATTTTTTTCTTTGATTTTTTCACTTAGAAATATAAAAAAAGGAAAAGTTAAGCTGTTCGTCAGTCAGATAGCAGATAAAAACGAAAATCAACCATACAAGCGGCTGAATGACAAAAAATTTATTACTTTTATTATATCTGGCAAAAAGCATAATGCTTTTGTCGGGTACGGAACTTTCAGCAGCTTGTCAGCAAACGAAAAATGCTATGTGGTTATTTCAAGCGGACGTACGTTTGCGTTTCCGTATAAATTGTACACCATATCCCCTGACAATCCTCTGTACGAGCAGCTGAGCGAAGAGGAAAAAGAAGATGAACGAAGAAAAATTCACGGGTAAGGCGGATAACTACGCAAAATACCGCCCCTCCTACCCTGACGTGCTTATTGACTGGCTGTATGATAAAACACAGGCTAAGACAGTAGTTGATATAGGCGCGGGTACGGGGATATTTACCCAATGCCTTTTAACTAAGCCATGGAGCGTTACGGCAGTCGAGCCGAATTCTGAAATGCTGGGCAAGCTGAAAGAAGCCCTGCCGGAGATAACGACCGTGCAGTCGTCTGCCGAAAATACTGGGTTGAGCGATAATTCCGCCGACCTGATAACAACGGCGCAGGCGTTTCATTGGTTTGACGAGTGGATTTTCAAAACAGAATGCCAGCGCATACTTACACCGGGAGGAAAGCTGGCTGTCATCTTTAACGAAAGGACCGCAAACGGCATTTCCAAGCGGCGCGACGATATCTGTATGAAATACTGCAAAGCATATCATGCGGGTCGTACAGGAAAACGCGGCAACAAAGAAGGCGACCTGTTTCTCAGAAATGAATACTTTTCCGAGGTAGAGGTATTTCGTGCAGAGAACAATGTTAAGGTTGATTTAGAACGCTTTATCGGTGATACCCTTTCCCGCTCGTATGCTTTAAGCAAGAGTGACGAGGGATACAGGCAGTTTGTCGATGAGCTGAAAAAAGCGTTTTATGAATTTGAAGAAAACGGCACTGTAACGGTGTCGTATAATACATCGTGCTATTTAGGCACGTTTTAATCTAAAAAGGAGAAAAATATGGAGATCAAGACTATTAAGGACGAGCTTAATTCCCTTGCCTATCACGGCAGAGGTATCCTCATCGGGAAAAGCCCCGACGCGAAAAAGGCGGTAATAGCCTACTTCATCATGGGAAGAAGCGAGAACAGCCGCAACCGTGTATTTATCGAGGACGGCGAGGGCATACGCACTCAGGCATTTGATGAATCGAAGATGGTTGATCCGCATCTTATCATTTACGCACCCGTCAGAGTACTTGGCAACAAGACAATCGTTACCAACGGCGACCAGACAGACACCATCTACGACCTTATGGACAAGCAGATGACCTTTGAGCAGGCACTGAGAACCCGTGAGTTTGAGGACGACGCTCCTAATTACACTCCGAGAATATCGGGTATAATCCACCTTGACGGCGGAGAGATGAACTATGCTATGTCTATACTCAAGAGTGCTGACGGCGACGGCTCGTCCTGCCAGAGATATACTTACGCATACAACAATCCCATTGCCGGAAAGGGCAAGTTTATCCATACATATAAGTGTGACGGCAACCCCCTGCCGAGCTTCGAGGGCGAGCCTAAAACGCTGGAGATACCCGATATGGATATAGACAGCTTTACCAAGCTGGTATGGGATAACCTCAACGAGGACAACAAGGTCTCGCTGTTCACCCGCTATATAGATTTAGCAACAGGCGAATATGAGAGCAGAATAGTCAACAAGAATAAGTAAGCACGGACGTTCCGAGAAAGGAAAAATTATGAACGAACTTCAGTTAAAGTACGGCTGCAACCCCAATCAAAAGCCGTCGAGGATTTTTATGTCAAACGGTACTGAGCTGCCTATAGAGGTTCTTAACGGCAAGCCCGGCTACATAAACTTTATGGACGCCTTTAACGGCTGGCAGCTGGTAAAAGAGCTTAAGGCGGCTACCGGTATGCCCGCGGCTACCTCATTCAAGCATGTATCGCCCGCAGGTGCGGCAATAGGCCTCCCGCTGAGCGACACTCTGAAAAAGATATACTGGGTGGACGACCTCGGCGAGTTGTCTCCCCTTGCCTGCGCATATGCAAGAGCAAGAGGTGCGGACAGAATGTCCTCTTACGGCGACTTTATCTCGCTGTCGGATGTCTGCGACGTACCCACCGCAAAGATGATACAGCGCGAAGTATCTGACGGCGTTATCGCCCCCGGATATGAGCCGGAGGCGCTGGAGATACTAAAGTCAAAGAGAAAAGGCACATACAATATCATTCAGATAGATCCCGACTATGTACCTGAGGATATCGAGCACAAGCAGGTATTCGGCATCACCTTTGAGCAGGGACGCAACTCGCTGGTAATAGACAACGAGATGCTGAGCAATGTTGTCACCGACAACAAGAATATCCCCGAAGCAGCTAAGAACGATCTGCTTATCGCGCTCATCACGCTGAAATACACCCAGTCCAACTCGGTGGCTTATGCGTGCGGCGGTCAGGCAATAGGTATCGGTGCGGGTCAGCAGTCAAGAATACACTGCACCAGACTGGCAGGCACTAAGGCTGACAACTGGTATTTAAGACAGTGTCCGAAGGTAATGGAATTACAGTTCATAGACAGCATCAGACGCGCAGACAGAGATAACGCCATCGACCTTTACATCGGTGAGGATTATATGGACGTACTGGCAGAGGGCGCATGGCAGAATATCTTTAAGGTAAAGCCGGAAGTATTCACCCGCGAGGAAAAGCGCGCTTGGCTGGACACTATGAAGGGCGTTGCGCTTGGTTCTGACGCGTTCTTCCCGTTCGGCGACAATATCGAAAGGGCGCATAAGAGCGGCGTTGAATATATCGCGCAGCCCGGCGGTTCTATCCGTGACGACAACGTAATAGAGACCTGCAACAAGTACGGCATAGCTATGGCGTTTACCGGGCTGAGACTGTTCCATCATTGATGTGGAAAGGAAATAATAATGAAAAAAATTGTTATCGGCATGCTGACGGCAGTGCTGGCAGTTTCAATGGCGGCATGTTCGGATGCTACCCTGGGAGATTCTACTTCTATACCTGAGTCCGGTGCGGAAAGCAGCTTTGACCCCACCGAAAATCCTGATTATACCAAAATTGACAGCGACCATT
The DNA here is from genome assembly GCA_022511265.1 of Eubacterium sp. Lineage (GTDB taxonomy): Bacteria > Bacillota > Clostridia > Oscillospirales > Ruminococcaceae > Ruminiclostridium_E. Next base: position 29,048 of record JAFLRX010000020.1, read on the forward strand.
TTATCATATATTACAATGACAACTGGGAGACTTTTGAACAGGTAGGCACCGACTGCGCATTGCATTTTACGGGTGGGGATGAAAAAAACACAGGAGACGAAGCCGCTACCATAATCGGCGTACAGGTTATGGATTCCGGCGGGTTTCCTCTTTCATCTTATACCGACTCGATGAGAAAAGCGTATGACGGATTATATGAAGTTGTCGAAGAGAACGGCACGACCATAGCCGGCAATAACGCATACTATTTTAAGCTGACGGTCCCCGAGGATGAGAGCGGCGTAATTCTGATGCAGGAGTTTGTAGTTACGGAAAAATACGCTTATGTCTTCCACATCACTTATGCAGAGTCGTCATACAATAGTATTAAACCGGAAATTGATAAAATCCTCAACACATTTAAGATAAAATGATCGTAAAAATATCTTGCTTAATCAAAAGGACTGATTTATGAGCGACTACAGATACCAAAGGATAGCCCCGCAGGATCGGTATGATATGAAATTCAAAAACGAGGGAGGATATTTGCATCTTCTCCCCCGCTATTATATCCCGCTGTTTATTATCATTGCCACTGCAACGGCAATATTTAATGCTTTTATGCTCGGCTTGCTCGCTATATTGTTTTTGTCGGGACAATTGTATGCGCTTTTACAGCTTGGAGTAATATTCGTGATAGCTGATTTTATCGCGTTTTTCCTGATGAATATTATTTTAGACGGGCATCCGTGGCGGTATCATATCGAAGATACATATATGCGTATCTTCAACGGAAAAAAGTTTTATATTTTCCAGTATAAATCGGTCATTGAGATAAAAAGCAAGGAAATAAAAGGCTTCAAAAGACCGTATGGGTTAAAGATAATAACCAATTCTATGCCTGCGGGAAAGCAAAAATTTTATTACATCTTCCCTAAGGGTATGGTGAATAAGACGTTTGAAAATTCGCCGTTCGGGTTGATTTGGCAAAAGGCCGAGCAGGCAAAGCAGGCGGAAAAAGCAGCTGCTGAGCAAGCAGACAGTACTGCGGCGGCACAGCATCCCGTACAGCCGACGCCTGTGTACATCAACCCTATCGTCGGCATATACGAAAAGCCGACGGAGCCGATCGCAAGACCGAGATATGATATCCGCACGTCGGACAGATACGATTCGTTTGATATAAAAGAAGCGGGAATGGTCTATCTCAATCAGGCGTACTATAAGATATTGCAGGTAATGGCCACCGCTGTCGCGGCGGTATTTGACACGTTAGCGGTAGCCAATATCATCATGCAGCTGGAGGATATCCGGGTGATATGTGGCAGTGTCATTCTTGCGCTGGCGGTATCGTTTTGCGCGGGGGCAATTATCAACCGTCTCAGGACGGGTCAGTGTTGGAAATATTACGTTGAGCATGACCGTATGCGTATGCATCACAAAAACGACAGATATGACTTTTATTATAGAAATGTAATGTCTGTTACTCATGAGGAGATAAAAATCAAAAACAAGCCGTACGGAGTAAAATGTATTGTTGAGACGGCAAGCTCGTACGGAGTTGAAAAGCTGTTGTTCACGGTGGTTTATCCGTACAGAGCCAAAAAGAAGAACTACACCAGCACCCCGTTTTACCTACTGGAAAAGAATACAATAAGCTATAACGAGAGGGAAAGAAATGGAAGTTTATCGTGACGCGCTAGATAACAGATTTGAATTCAGACAAAGCGGCAGTTTCTCTATGCGCTCAAGCTTTGCGCGTGGGTATTGCGTTATAATCATCTGTGCGGCGATATTTCTTTCATTTGCATTCCCGTTCTTTCTGATATGGATGACCGGCATTGGCTTTAAGGATGAGCATGTATGGTCTTTTTTCGGGTACTATATGCTGACCAGCGGTGTCAGCGTAGTCATTATCTGGGCAATCGCGCTGATACTGATAAATATTATCCGTAAGGGCTACAAGTGCAGCTATTCCGCCGATGAAAAAAGCCTGAAATTGTTTTCTAAATGGCGGTCGGCAGAGTATAAATACGAAGATGTCAGATACGTCACATATTTGCCTATGCGCAGCTTTGGCAAAATGATAGGATACGAAGTAACCATACAAACAAGAAACGGTACCGATGAATATATTTATCTATCACCGTTTAAGGGTGAGACGATAAAGCAGGAGAACACGCCGTTTTATATACTCCAACACCCGCCGGCACCATATGAGCCCGGTAAGGAATATGATGATATAGGCATAGTATTTTAATAAAAGGGGAAATTATGAGTTATAACTATGACCGTTTTGATCCGCTTGACGGCAGATTTGAATTTAAGCAAAGCGGCAATATGCTGCTCCGCTCTGAATTAGCGCGTGCGGCGGTAATAATATTATTCTCGTTATCTGCTATTGTCACGATAGTATCCGTACCTTTTTGGGTATGGTCGTTAAGCGTAGATGACATTGATAAAGCCCATACAGTCGGCGGTACTGTGTATCAACAGCTTATAACCAATTCCGCACCGTTTATGGTGCTTGTGCTTACCGTAATAGGCGCATTGATAATATGGACTGTCACACTAATTACCATTATGCGCTGGCTAAGGGGCGGGCTTCACCATTACGAGGCGGATGACGAGGCACTGACGATAGAATTCAAAAATTACGCCGACGTGATAAGATACGACGACGTGCTGACGGTTGATTTTAAGGATCTCCACAGCTTTGGTGCGAGAAGATCGCTGCGTGTCACCGTCACAACGATACAGGGGGAGACATATAAATACTGCTATGTCCCGCCGTATAAGGGTATATTGAACAAGCCTGAGGATTCTCCGTTTTACGTGCTGACGCGCAAGCGGTATAAAAAAGAGGAAGATATCGGGATAGTATTTTAACCGGCATTGCTCCGGCTCAACATACAGGAAAGGAAAAAGTAATATGAACATATTGGTTGTAGGAGGCGGCGGAAGAGAGCACGCCATTATAGTTGCCCTGTCAAAGTCTCCGAAGATAGGAAAAATATACGCCGCGCCCGGCAACGGAGGCATATCAAAATACGCTGAGTGCTTTGACGTCAAGGCGACTGACATTGACGGTATAGTCGCGCTTGCAAAGCAGATTCAGCCTGATTATGTGTTTGTCGCGCCGGATGACCCGCTGGTAATGGGTATGGTTGATCGACTTAACGAAGAGGGCTTTAAGACCTTCGGACCTAAGGCAAACGCGGCGATATTAGAGGGCAGCAAGGCATTTTCCAAAGAGCTGATGAAAAAGTACGATATCCCGACCGCCGCATATGAGACCTTTACCGATGCGGACAGCGCGATAGAGTATGTCAAAAGTCAAGACAGCTACCCTACCGTTATCAAGTGTGACGGACTTGCGCTGGGCAAGGGCGTTATAATCGCGGAGGATTTTGACACCGCAAAGGACGCGATAAACTCCATGATGATAGACGGCAAGTTCGGTAAATCCGGCAGCACGGTGGTAATCGAGGAATTTTTGACCGGGCCGGAGGTATCTGTGCTTGCGTTTACCGACGGCAAGACGGTAAAGCCGATGGTATCATCTATGGACCATAAGAGAGCGTATGACGGCGACAAAGGACTTAACACCGGCGGAATGGGCACGGTAGCGCCTAACCCCCACTACACCGCCGAGCTGCAAAAGGAATGTTATGACAGGATATTCCTGCCTACGATAAAGGCTATGCAAGCAGAAGGCAGACCTTTTTCCGGCTGTCTGTATTTCGGCCTGATGCTTACGCCGAAGGGTCCTAAGGTAATCGAGTACAACTGCCGTTTCGGCGACCCGGAGACACAGGTGGTGCTGCCGCTGCTGAAAACCGACCTTTGCGATATAATTGAGGCTATATATTCCGAACAGCTGGACAAGCTGGATATCGAGTTCAGTGACGGGGCGTGCGCCTGCGTCGTAATGGCAAGCGGCGGTTATCCCGAAAAGTACGAGTCCGGCAAGGAAATAAGCGGACTTGACGAAAAGGGTCAGCTGCCCGACGCAGTTGTGTATCACGCGGGTACAAAGCTGACCGACGGAAAGTTCTGCACCGCGGGCGGACGCGTTTTGGGCGTCACCGCGACCGGCGACGACCTTCCCCGGGCATTGGAGCAGGCGTATAAGGCTGTGGAGCAGATATCCTTTGATAAGGCACATTACCGTAAAGATATAGGGAAACGGGCGCTTGAGGCATTGAAAAATTAAAAAAACTTTCTAAAAACGCTTGCATTTTGGGACGGGATGTGTTATACTATTAGCTGTGTGATTTTAAACGCAATAATGTGATATACATCTTAGGAGGAACAAAATGGGAATATTAGAGATAATTAGTGCGATAGTATTGGTTATCGCTTGTGTATTTATAGTGCTTGTGGTACTTATGCAGGACACCCAGCAGGGTATGTCTCAGACAATATCCGGCGGCAGCGCCGATAACTATTATCAGAGAAACTCCGGCAGATCCAACGAAGCAAAGCTCGCAAGACTTACCAAAGTTGCGGCTATCGTATTCTTCGTTGCGGCACTGGTGGTAAACCTGGTCGTTATGTACAGCGGAAACTTTGCAGGCAAGGATAACAACAGCAATACCAGCAGCACCAGCAGCAGCGCAACACCCGGAGATACTACTTCTACCGCTGACAGCAGCAATACTTCTTCCGGCAGTACATCTTCCGCTGACAGCAGTACATCTTCCGGCGACAACGCTTCTTCCGCTGACAGCAGCGCAAGCGCAGAAAGCTCTGATACAACAAGTCAGGAATAATCCCCTGCCGTGTATAGCGGTACTAATAAAAAGCTTTAGCCGTAGCAATTGTGATGAAAATCAAAATTGCTGCGGCGTTTTTGTTAACAAAACTACTTGCGTTAATATATAAGTTTGATAAGATAAATCGGGATTTGAATTTTTCGAAATCTTAGACTGTTATCACCCATTATAGGCAATATTAAAATTCTCTAAAAGCCTTGAAAACAAGTGGTTTATCGTAGTTTACTCATTTTATCCCTTTATACGATTTCACACAAGTTTACCTTTGCTCTCACACCTTTAAGAGCAAAAACAATTGAAGCCAAATTTACCTTATTTAGAGCTGGAGACGTGGAAATGAAAGATATAATAATCCAATGGAATAATGCCGCATCAAAATATGTGGAAGATCAAGAGCATTCAGAATTTGTAGAAAGCAACAAAAGAGTAGTCAAAGCTAGATTTGAAAATTTTAATGGGGATAAAGTATTAGATCTTGGCTGCGGCTATGGGTTTTATACGGATTATTTCAGAAGCATTGGGGCAAATGTAATAGGAATTGACGGTTCTGAAAAAATGATTGGAATAGCACGAGAACGATATCCTACCATTGAGTTTCTAGTTATGGATATTACAACACCGTTAGCCTTTGAAAACAATCAGTTTGATATTGTCTTCTCCAATCAAGTATTAATGGATATTGAAGATATTGATTTTGTGTTTTCGGAATGCAGAAGGATACTAAAAACTGGAGGAATATTATATTATTCAATTGTTCATCCTGCATTCTATGATTGTCATTGGCAGAAAGATGAAAATGGATATAGGTATGCTAAAGTAATAGATAAGTATATTAAGCCCTACCAATTTACGAATGAGTTTTGGGGAGAAACAGAGCATTTTCATCGTCCGCTATCCTATTACTTAAACGTTGCAGCAAAAAACGGCTTTGCACTAAAACAAACTTGTGAACCAATATCATACGATGGAATAAGTAAAAATAGTGACTTGCCGTTGTTTTTCTTTGCTGAATACATAAAAGCATAGTAACTACAAAATATTTATACTTCAATCACTGGTTTGTGCGATGGGTGTATTTTGCTCTCAATATTGAGGCATATTATCTGTCGAAAAAATAGTTTATCATACGGATGGAAAAGTTTCCATTATTTAGGCTCGTAAAGGTAAAACAAGTGAAAACACATAATCGAGCATATTTAACCGACCAAACGCCTTGAAAATACAGAGCTTTTATAGAATATCTAAAATAAAACGTAATTAAGAGGAGAAGTATATTTAATGGATTTTATATTTATAATCGGGCCAAGTGCCGTTGGTAAAACTACGTTGGCAAAAGAATTGTATAAGCATTATAATGGTGTGTACCTTGAACAAAATATGGTTCCTGAATTTATTATCCCCGACGATGTTGAAGATGTAGGCGTATATGAGGAACAGTTGTGTTGGGAAAATGTATTGCTGCAATTGAAGTTTTTCTATGACAAGGGCTGTAGAAACATCGTTTCCCTTGATTATGATGATTATAGGGCAAGAGAGTTTCCCAAAATATTTAAGGGATATAACTTCATAATTTTAAGATTAGTATCCAGTGATACTGAGCAAATAAGGCGGCAAATGATTCATCGCCACAATAATGAGGGTGGACTGTACGCTTTGGAACAAATTGAACGAAGTAATCAAGTGATTATGAACAGAAATCTGCTTCCAAACGAAGTAAAAGTTGATGTTGCCGGTAAAAGCAAAGAAGAAGTGCTTAAAAGTGTTATTGATATTATTGACAATTATAGTCCGTTATTAGATTATGATTATCAATTAGATGATGAGCATAATTATCTGTCATGGGTACAAAGCCGTAACTTAAATTGACCGACAACAAATTATTATTTATAAGAGCAATTATAAAAGACAGCGGGTATCCTAGAATACCCGCTGTCTTTTGTTTTTAAGATTATTTCAACCACTTTTTAAGCGCCTCGGACAGCTTTGCTATCTCGACAGGCTTTGCGACATGGTCGTTCATACCCGATTCATGAGCGTGCTGTATATCGTCTGAGAACGCGTCTGCGCTCATTGCCACTATCGGTATCTCTTTAAGATCCTGCCTGTCTAAGGCGCGTATCGCCTCGGCAGCCTGATAGCCGTTAAGACGCGGCATCTGTATATCCATAAAGATAAGATCGTAATAATGCGGGGGCTTCTGTGATACTATATCAACTGCCTCCTGACCGTCTACCGCCATCTCGACCTCAACTCCGATAGCCTCCAGTAATTCCTTGGCTATCTCGCGGTTAAGCTCGTTATCCTCGGTGAGCAGTATACGTTTACCGGTGTACTGATTTTCACGGAACGTGTCTATCTCCGATGCGTCGCTCTTTTCCGCCGCGCCTGCCAATGATTTAAGCACATATACAAGTCTTGAACGGAACAGCGGCTTTGCGATAAACGCGTTTACTCCGACGCTGCGCGCCTCTTGCTCTATCTCAGACCAGTCATAAGCGGAAAGGATTATTATCGGCACACCCTCCCCTACTATCGACCTTATCTCCTTGGCGGCCTGGATACCGTTCTTATCCGGCATTTTCCAGTCGAGCACTATTGCGAAAAAGTCTTTGTTCTGCTGATGATGCTCTGTTGCCTCTCTTACAGCGTCAGTTCCGCTCAACACGCCTGTTGCCTGCATGCCGATACTGTCAAGGATATCACAGGTGTTTTCCACGGCATCCTTATCATCGTCGGCAACCAACACCCGAAGATCCACAAGGTCGCGGGTATCGGTGATGTCAATATCCTGTATTTTAAGGAAAACCTTAACAGTGAACTCAGTACCCTCGCCTATCTTGCTCTTGACGGTAATATCACCGTTCATCATACGGGCTATGTTACGCGCTATCGGCATACCCAAGCCGGTACCCTCTATCTTCGCGCTTTCAGACGCCTTTGAACGGGTAAACGGCTCGAACACCTTTTCAAGGAAGGATTCTTCCATACCTATTCCGGTATCGCCGAACACGAACTCATAGCAGCCCATGCCTTTATCATCTGAGTTTATCTCGCGGATAGAAAGGGATATTGTCCCGCCCTCGGGGGTGAACTTGACGGCGTTGCCCATAAGATTGACAAATACCTGCCGCAGGCGCAGCGTATCACCGATAACATCCTCATGCTCTATCTTTGATATGCTCATGTTAAGCTGCTGATTTTTCGCCTTTATCTGCGGATGCATGATAGTAAGCAGGCTGTCGGTCATCTCCGACAGGTTGAACGGCTCTTCGGAAAGGGTGAGATTGCCGCTTTCTATCTTGGACATATCCAGCACATCGTTGATAAGCGCAAGCAGATGACGGCTGGAGGTGGTTATCTTGTTAAGACAGTCAAGCAGACGCTCTTTCTCGTCTATATGCATAGCCGCGACGGTGGTCATACCCATTATCGCGTTCATCGGGGTACGGATATCGTGGGACATTCTGGAAAGGAATTCACTCTTCGCTTTGTTCGCCGCCTCGGCCGCTTCAAATGCGCTCTTGAGAGCTTCTCTGGTCTGCCGCTCTTTCAGCTTCAGTGCTGTGATATCCTGAATGGCATACAGTATTGACACCACTTTTCCGTTTTCACGCTTCAGCGGTATAATAGAGGCGTTTTCCCATCTTTCCTCTCCGCGCCTTATGTGATACTCATACTGCAAATATTCCACACTGGGAGTAAGACGTTCCTGTATCCTCTTTATGCTGACGGTCTCACTCATCGGCTCTTCATCGTCCTCGTCAACATACTTTTCGTCCATGTAGTGGATAAGCTCGCTGTATACGCCGTTTTGGGGCATACCGTCATTTTTCTCTATATACTCGTATGTATCATTTTTCAAATCCGCGATCATAAAGCGTACAAATAACCTTGTCGAGCTTCTGACGATATTCTTTATGTCCTGATTTTCATTTATCAGCCGCTTGGTCTGTCTGCGCTTTTGTATCAGCAGAAAAGCGATATACGCCGCAAAAACACAAATTATAGATATTACAAGCACTATTCCCGCGCGCTCTGATACATTAAGCATCTCCTTGGTTACCGACGACGGAAAAGCCTGATACAGCATCCATTCGTTAAACTCTATGTTCGCCGCGTAGGCACTGCTTTCGCCGTTGTATCCCTCGTAGAAAAATCCGTATGAGATATTATCGGCAAATGACTGTGTTAACTCAGTCATATACTTATCATCCACTTTATCGGTTTCGGACAGGTAATCAAGAATATTATCGGGTGCATCATCGTCACCGATGGAAACCAGCACCGCGCCGTCGCGGTCGCAAAGATACGTCTTTGCCTGTGTGTTAAAGAAAGAGGCGTCTGTTTGTTTCTGCATGCTTTCAGCCGTATATACGCCTATCAACACGCCGATTATCTTATTTTCAAAATAAATAGGAGCGTAAAAATTTATGCATGCCTCACCTGTCATTCTTGACTCGTCTATATAGCAAAGTCCCTTTTCACCTTGCATGCCGCTAATAAAATATTCGCGGTCGGAAAGGTCTATCAAATCGTCATTAATGTTACAAGCCATACCGTTCTCATCAATAAAACGCATATAATCAAATAATGCGTTGGTGGTCATATTATCAAGGACTTCTTGGTCAACTTTAGGCTCGGTCAGAGTGTTGCCGTACAGCTGGGCAAGATTGACTATACTGCCCTCTGCAGTCCTCAGTATATCGCTGATGCGGCTGGCAGTCTGCTCTGCGGCATCACCAATGTAACTTAAATTCTGATCAAGCACACGGTCGCTGTTCATCTTTATAAACACAGCAAGCGCCCCGACAACAAAGGCAATCAGCAATATTATAAAAGTTATTTGGCTGAATATGGTTTTCCCGGCGATTTTCATATCAAAACACCTCTCATGATACTATATATAGATATTATAGCAAATTGAGATGTGGTTTGTCAAGAAACTTGTTTTAAGGTGTGATTTTATGCGTGATTTTATGTTTGACACACCTTGGAAAATATGCTATAATTAGAATGCGACGCAACTTAAAAATTACCAAAATTAGGTGTACACTTTTGCCTATAGGTAAAAGTGCATGCTCTTTTTCGTGTACCCTTTTTGGTAAAACGAGTTGCGTCGCAGCAATCGGGGCTTTGCATTTTTCGGTGCGTAGCTTCGGCTGCGCACTTTTTTATTTTTGCGTAAAACCATATCAAAAAAATCACTTAGAACAACGCATGGAGGATAATTACAATGAAAAAAATAATATCGACAATTATTTTGACCGCAATTTTCTTAACTTGCGCCGCTTGCTCAAACAATGAGATTGCTGGCAACGAAACGAGCAGCACGACATCTTCTTTTATTGGAGAGCAAAGCACTGCTGATAACAGTATCACTCATTCAAGTGATGGCAGTAGTAGCGAGGAATTTGATTCGTCAAGCAATTTTGAAAGTCAGGACAACGTTACTTCGATAAGTTATGATGAAACGACAGTGCCAACAGTCCCGACAGATCTAAAGCCATCAGAAGGATTTGAGTTTGAGAGCAACGGGGATGGCACTTGTACTCTGGTCAAAATCGGCACCTGCAGCGACAAGGATATTGTTATTCCCGAAAAAAGCCCAGCAGGAGATACAGTTACTCTAATCGGAGAATACGCCCTGATGAGCCTCAAAGCAGACAGCGTGACACTTTTTAACTACAACTACAAGATTGACGAACGGGCTTTTCAATTTGGTAAATTTGAAACGCTTAACGTAATCGGAGGAAATCCGGAAATAGGCGACAGCGCTTTTTCTTCTTGTGAGGACATTGAAACTATAACGTTTCAGAACTGTAATATTGAAATAGGAGAGTATTCATTTATGAGCTGTGGCGATGACGCGGTGTTAAAATTCGTGGATTGCACAGGATATATTGATGAACACGCTTTCCAATTCAGCGACTTTGAAAGCATTTCATTCGACACTTGCGACCTTGAACTTGATGATAATTCCTTTGCGCACTGTGAAAATGTAAAATTATTGACTATTTCGAAAAGTACTATCAGCGTGGGGGAATATACATTTATGAATCTCGGCAAAAACGCCGATATTGAAATCGTAAATTCGGATATGGAATTTGACGATCGCGCTTTTCCGTATTCTTCCCTTAATTCGCTTAAAATAAGCGGAGGAACGCTTGAAATGGGTGACAGTGTATTCTCAAATTGCGAAGATTTAACTGAAGTAACCATTGACTGTGATAATATCTCCATTGGCGAGTACGCATTTATGAGTTGTGAAGATTTGACTAGTGTTTCAATTTGTGATAACGAAAACTCGGACAACAATATCGAAATTGATGACCGCGCTTTTCAGTTCTGCAAACTGCTTACTGATGTCAAAATAGGCAGTGGCAACGTAAAGATCGGATCATATGTGTTTAGCAACTGCGCTGATAATTTAGCTATAACCATTGCAGGAAATAGTTACACGGCAGACTCTATAATAAAAGGCCTTTGATTATATACTCGCAATCCAAATTAAAATGTCACAGGAAAAAGAAAAAATAAAATAAAAAGCGCCCCGTATCATTACGAGGCACCCGATAAATTCTTTTCGATATAATCAATAAGCGGTTTCACCCGTACAAGTCCGCGGTTTTCCTTATACCAGTCCCACGACTCACGCAGTCCCGCGGCAAGAGGCTTGGTATGCGGCATAAGCTTATTTTGCTCTGTCACGTCCAGCGTATATTCGTAACCAAGAAACGGGAAATACTCTCTTTGATTAATGTCAGCATATACGTTTTTGAACAGCGGTTTTTTGCCAAATACAGCGTAGCATTGCGTTACCCAATCAGATATGGTTATCGGGTCTGTATTTCCAACATTGTAAATATGTCGCTCTGGTTGTTTTTCAAGTAGTATTTCCGTAAAGCGGCATAAATCCTCGATATCGAAAAATTGCAGCTTCATACTGCCGTCCCTCGGCAGATAAAAAGGCATATCAAGCTCTGCGCAATCAAACACGAAAGCCTCACGGTAGAGGTTATTCATTTTCCCGTACAAATACGGCGGACGAATAATATAAGCGTCAGGCACACGATTTATAAGCAACTGCTCTGCGGCTATTTTATTAGTTCCGTAGTCTCCCCAGTAAGAGTTTGCGCCGCAGGTCTGCTGTTCATTAAACGGCTGCGGTAAAGTCTCGGGATATACCGCGCTGGAGCTTATCATTACAAAGCGGTCATATTCACCGAGCGCATTTAACAGGCAGTCAATATCATGCTCATTGTATGCGACAGCGTCTATCACCGCGTCAAAATGCATCCCGCGCAGCTTTTCGCCTAGATCATAACGGTCGGCAATTATCGGTAAAACACCGTCCGGCTGCGGTCTGCTGCCACGATTTAAAACATATACATTATGCCCGCCGTTTACAAAATATTCTGTAATGCTGCGGCTGACAAACACCGTGCCGCCTGTCACTAAGATATTCATATGCCTACCCTTCCTGAATATATCTTAAAAACCTCTCTCCCGCAGTTCAGATACGATCTGAACATAAAATTCCCGCACATCAAAGCCTTTTATATCCTCGCGGTTGAGGTCGATAACGTCGGCATGTGTTATGCCGCGCCTTCCTTTAGGATATACCGGGGTGAATTTTTCGCCCCACTGTGCCGAGGTCAGTGCGACCAGTCCGTCATTGTCTCCGTCATACTTCTTTACTATTGGGTAAGATACATTTATCGGAAAGCGCCCACTGCGTGTTCTGGTAGCCTTTGAACCAAAGCTCTGATAAAACACACCGGGAATATCAGGGACATTCTCATTAAACTCTGCACACCTGCTGTATGTAAGGTCGTTTACCGCCGCCATAAAATCAGGATTGGTATCGCCAAGCTTTTTGAATGCAGCATTATAGGTGCTCTCTATTGTCACAGCCAGTTTATCAGGTGCTTTGCCGAGCAGATGCTCCGCAAATATACAGCCCCTGTGCGGTGTGTTTATCGTGGTGAGTGACGCGACATACCTGTCACACCCAAGCTTGCTTATCGCATAGCGAGAATCCAAGCCACCCTTAGAGTGTGCGATGATGTTCACTTTTTCGCAGCCGGTTTCGTTGACTATTTTCTCAATTCGTACCGCAAGCTCTTTTGCGCTGTTTTCGACAGATGCGGCTGATTGCTGTTCGCCGTAATATATAACTGCGCCGTTTTTGACAAGCTCCGCGGGCACTCTGCCCCAGTAGTTCAGCAGCTTGCTGTCACGGAAAAAAACACCGTGCACAAGCAGTATCGGGTATTTCGTCCGGCAAATCTGAAGCTGCTCGCGCTCTTTATCCAGCTTTGCAAGTGCTGTCTCGGTACGGCACTCACGGCTGACCTTGACATATATTATCAGCAGCATGACAAGGTTTGCGACAGGAACAAGCCCTAATGCCAAGCCCAGTACTCGATGCCGTATACCTAGCTGTATTGAGGTGCAATATACCCTTATAATTCCGTTACAAAATATCAATCCTTCGCTCAGGACAAATATTATGCAATACGCCACAAGCACCGGTATTTCCAGTGTGCCGTCAATTGTAGATAATATCGCATAAACCGCAAGCGGTATCGACAAACAACAGCTGATAAGAAAAATCAACAGCAGCTCGGCACCGTCTCCCAATACTTTGAGACGCAAGGATGGATAGCTTCTAAGTGTGGGTATTATATTGAAAATGAGAAAATGTACGCCCAGAACAGTATACGCAATTACCTGAACAAATACATCCAGACCAAGCAACGAGAACAAAAGAACACTATTGACAGTCAGTGTGACTAGACATATGTTTAGAAATCTTATTATAAATCTCATACTCTTCCCCTGTTTTCATAATTTCTTTTATTAGCTTTTAATAATTCCGCTGCTGTTCCAGCGAAGAACAGGCTGATATCCAAGCTTCATATACCAGTTCGCAAGGTGGGTGTAGTGAATCCAGGAAAGATCATAACCATCTTGACGAAGCGTTTCGGTTGCCAATCTCACCATTTCCAGCCCTATACCCTGCCTGCGATATTCAGGTATCGCTCCGACACATCCCGGTCCGCCGATATGCAGCCCGTTAAACCGCCCCATATCAGCAAGACAACAAAAGGCGACTATCTTATCTCCCGCATACGCACAGAAAAAGCGGTCACCCTCTCCGAAATACTGCACCCACTCCTCGTCCACCATACGGACAGCGTCGCGTAGTTCCGCAAGCTCGCCGTGATACTCACCGAATGAGATACCATCCGGACAGTGGGGTTGTGCAACTTTCAGCAAATCTCCGCGCAGTTCCATAACCAATTCAGTGTACACATTATCCGACGATAGAGAACGAATACTATCTTCCTGAAAGAAATTGGGGTACAAGCTGTTAAATATCTTTGTATAATTCACTCGCTCAGCTCCTTTTCATAATTATATCACTTAGAAGTGAATTTTGCAAGAAAAAGAAAACCCCTCTTGTCAATATGACAAGAGAGGTTTTTGCTTAACGCTTAATAAAAAACAATCAAACATCCCGATATGATAGTTTTTCAACTTCACAATTTTGTGTGTTTATTTCTGCAATAATATTTTTATAGTCTTTCGCGCAGCAACCAAAGAAAATTTCCGCTTTTTCAGACGCAATAAAATAATTTACTGTTGAAGAAATAGCAGATATAACCTCCTGATCATTATCACGTATCTCTCCCCAAGCACCGCAAAAGCCTTTGCTTTCAGGTAAATCGGAAAGCGCTTCACATACGCGGTTTGAAAATTTATCGTATTTATTTTCATTAGCGAAAATAATAACATTCAGTTGTTTCATTGTTTATCCTCCTTAGCAGTGTCAATTGAGGTGATGAGTATTTTGCAAACAGCCACCTCAGTCGTGTAATAATGCGTTTGCAGCGTTGTAATGAAATCCATCATTCCACCACGAAGGGTGGACTAATTCCATCACAGATGAATTAAATTGAAAAACCTCGTCAATTGACGAGGTTTTTGGCTCCCCCTGTTGGACTTGAACCAACGGCATCGTGATTAACAGTCACGCGCTCTACCGACTGAGCTAAGGAGGAATATTGAAGAAAGCACTATTATTATATGTCGTGCTTTCTTCTTTTATGTCGGCATCAATCTATCTTCCCGGGCGGTGACCCACCAAGTATTGTCGACGT
>JAFLRX010000021.1 GCA_022511265.1 Eubacterium sp.
TCTTTGGAAAGGGGTACGGGGGAAACCTTTCTACAGAAAGGTTTCCCCCGATAAAACGTATTAACTTTTACATCATCGGCGGGGCTTACACCTCTGCGCCGATTATCACGCCGGAGAGCAGCACATTTATCTCGTCGAATTCGATATTGTGGTACTCCGACATTGTGGTTTTCAGTGTTTCGGTCAGTTGTTCATAATTATCGCCGTATTCCATTATATTGTTAGAAACCACAATATTCAGCATAAAATAGTCGCCCGGGTGATAGGCTACGGTGCTTTCGGTGGACTCTTCCCAACCGTTGTCGGCAATGCTGACCGACAGCAGCTCGACCTTATCGCCGACCTTTTCTTCTACCTTGTTCAGCCGATACCATTCTTCATAAATAATATCGGGGTCAAGCTCGAGATAGATCTTCTCCGACACCGTCTCGCCGTCATCGTTGATATAATATACTTCAACGTCGTCACAGTCCTTGGCTATCTCCTCGGTGTATATCTCCGATGTGCCTGAGTTGTCAGCCTGTCCTTGGCTTTGCTCGGCGTCAGACGGCATACCTATCGCGATGGACGAGTTGCCGCTTGCCGATGCCTCCGCCTCGCTGCTTTGGGCTGCGGGGGTGTTGTTATTTATCAGTGCGAAAGACACCGCAACGCCCCCGACAACCACCGCTGCGCATGCCGCTACAGAGGCTATCTTCAGCACAGCCACGCCCTTCTTCGGCGGGTCTTTCTTTACATCTATCGGGGCGTCCTTGATGTTGTCCCATACCTTGTCCGACGGCCGGAATATTTCGCTGTCGGCTTTCATTCTGCTTTCGATCTTCTTTTTTTCTGACATGGTTAATTCCTTTCGGCAGATAGTTAAACTATATCCTCATCCTGTTCGGCAAAATACCTTCTCAGCTTTTTTATCGCGTAGTCGTATTTTGCCCGCACCTTGGAATACGGCATGGACAGTGCCTCGGCTATCTCCGGCTTTTTCAGTCCGGAATAGATATACATAGACACTATCAGCCGCTCGGTCTCCTCCAGCACTCTCAGCGCCTCGAACGCGAGTATCGCGTTTTCCGCACGGCGATAGCCGTTTTCCTCGACGCCGATAAACTCAGCCGCGTCAAGCTGTAATGTGTTTTTCGGGGCTTTTTTCAGACAGTCGCAGCAGATATTCCGCGCTATGGAGTATATCCATGCTTTGGGCTTGGTGCCGGTCTGATAGTTTTTGGCGGACAGCATTATCTGCAAAAACACATCCTGCATGACATCCTCTGCGGCGGTCTTGTTTTTGACCAGCGACAACGCAAACAGAAAGATCGGTTTGCTATAATTTTCATACAGCCGGGCGAGATGCTCGCGGCTGCCCGCGGCTGTCATACATATACACAGGTCTGTCTGTTTGTCGGTCATAATATTATCACCTCTGAAACGTTTCTAATATATATATCTGTAAAAACAGAGGCTTTGCAGAAAAAAATCGGAAAAAATTTTTTCCGATTTTATTTCTTCTTAAATATAAACAGCTTGCTGAACACATAGTTCAGTACCAGCACCACAATATTTGAAAATACCTTTACGCACAGCTCGTATATTCCGTTATCAATTGCGGGGAGATTTACCAGCAGATACATTATGATAAGGTCAACAAACAGCGTCAGCAGCCTTGCCCCGTAAAAGGACAACGCCTGCAGCGCAATCTTGCCCGCTCCGCTGACTTTGCTCTTAAACACCCATATGCGGTTGGTAATATACGCGAATGTGACCGATACTATCCAGCTGATAATATTAGGCAGCACCGTTGACGAGTCGCCGTCGGTAAAGGTCAGACGGTAGGTCCACTTGAATATCCACGGTGCGCTTTGCTCGTCCGGGAACAGCGACCTTATCACAAAATAGGTCACAATAGACACCAATGTCGTCAGCGCACCGAAAAACACATAGGAGATTATCTCGCGGTATTTTCTGTACAGCTCGCCCCAGTTTTTGGGATTTACCGCAAGACGCAGAATTTCTTTCAGCATTATACGAGACTGTCCGGTATTCCGTCTCCGTCCATATCCATGCCGCCGGCCGCACCCAGTGCCGCGCCGACCATATCCCTGCCGCGTACCATGTACTTGTCATACTGTGCCTTTACCGCGGCGTCAAGTATCTTCTTGACCTCGCGCGGCTTTTTTACAGCGACAAGATGCTTTTCCGGGGTATCGCGGTCTCTTGAAATAATAATGATAGTGCCGCAGCCGACAATACGCTGACCCAGCGGCAGCTTCATATTCTTATCCATTATTTTGTAAAGGTCTATCTCGTCCTCTTTGATATTTAACAGACCGACCTTGGTATAAAGCGATGTATCGGTGAGAATATAACGGGTAAAGGATATCGGCAGTCCGCAGATACATTTTTTACCGGTCCAAAGCACATCGCCGTAATCACGTTTTAATTTTTCCATGTTTGCCATTTTACGTCTCGCTCCTTAAAATTGATTTTCAAACTACTACCACCTCGGCTGCTCGTGCGGGCAGGCGCGGTGCGCATAGGCGGCGCGTATCTCGGCAAAGCAGCCGCATTTCGCGCACATTCCGTTTATCAGCTCGTCGCAGGCGCGGCACTTTTCCAGCCGCTTGTGATAGCTGACGTCATCGGTCTTTTTGTCCTTGGGGATAAGGGAAACATACTCGCTGACCGTGCGGAATGCCTCTTCGCTAAGCTGTGCGGTAAGACATCTGCGGCATTGCTGCACATTGCTCCCTCCCGTCTGTTTAATTCGCAAATTTGAAATTCGGAATTATCTGTAATAATATTGTACCATAACATTATTGATAAATCAAGCATAATAAAAAATATTATAACAAAAACACCCCTGTCCAAAGGACAGGGGTGTCAATGTGCGTTTATTTAAGAACCAAAGTTAATTTTATCTGAAATTACTTTCTCTTCTTAGCAACAACTGCTGCGCCGGTAGCCAGAACTGCTACGCCTGCTGCGAGTGCGATACCCTCAGCGCCGGTGCCTGCGTTGGGCTTGCTGCTGTCGCCGGTAGTGGGCTCTTCAGTAGGCTCTTCGGTAGGCTCTTCGGTAGGCTCTTCGGTGGGTTCCTCAGTGGGCTCTTCTGCTGCGCCGTCGTAGTTAGCAACGGTAAACTTGATGGTAATGTCCATGGTGTCGCCGTCGGTCAGAGCTTCGTTGAACTTGTTGTCATCGGTAAGAATGTTAGCACCGTCAGTCCAGTTATTGAACAGACCAACTGCTATATCCTGAGCGGTAAAGTCGTCAGGATTGGGAACTGCTGCGTTAACGGTGGGCTTAGCTGCTTCCCAAGTAAGGTCGCCGTCTTCAGCCAGCTCAGGGTTCTTAAAGGTCTTGCCTACTTCGTAGGTCTTGCTGCCGAAGGTTACAGTATCAATAGTGATCTCAACTTCGGGATGCTCATCAGCATGGATCATGGTGGACAGTCTTACAAAGTTAGCGCTGTCGGTAGGGGTGCCATCCTGGTCAGCGGTGTCAAAAGATGCCTTTACTTCGTAGGTGCCGTCTCCGGTAACGTCAACATCAGTAAATGTTCCTTCAACCTTGTAAAGGGTCTCGTCACCCTCATAGTCCTCGCAAGGACCGTTTTCATCCAGCCAGCTGCTGTTTACAATAGAGGTGGGGTTAGCCTGACCTATACTGTCACGATGAACAAAGTTGCCGAGCTGGAAAATAACGCCGGCTTTTTCTGCGCCTGCAGCGATACCCATAGTAGCTACTACAGCAGAAGCTACAGCGATAGCGCTGATAGACTTAGTAATCTTTCTCATTGGTATTTACCTCCATAAAATGTGTGTATACGTTTTCATTTTTCCCCAAAACGCAATGAGGATATCAAACGCTGTATTTAGTATAACTTAATTTAAGCAAAAATGCAATATACAACTTGCACAATTTTCACCAATTTTATTTTAATAATTATACAAAAAACAGCAGGAAAATTTGGATATTCTTACAAAAACACATGTCACCTTATGCTGTCGTTACACCTCGCCCTTTTTTCTCATTTCTATCTCTAACATAGGACGCAGCAGCGAATAGCGCAGCACCTTTTTATCGTTGTCCACCATCTGCTTTACCAGCTCTTGTGTGCCTATTACTATCAGCAGCTTTTTGGCACGGGTAACGCCTGTGTACAGCAGATTGCGGTACAGCAGATTTTTGGTAAAGCCGGTTATCGGGATTATCACCGCCTCGTACTCGCTGCCCTGACTTTTATGTATCGTCACGGCATAGGCATGCTCCAGCCGCCGCAGCATCTCGGTGGTATAGGTAGCCACCCTGCCCTCAAAATCCACGGTGATATTCTGAGAAAATCTGTCCACGTCACGGACAATGCCGATATCCCCGTTAAATATGCCGCTGCCTTTCTCTCCCGCGCGCGTCCACAGCACGTCATAGTCGTTCTTTATCTGCATCACCTTGTCCCCTGTGCGAAACACGGTGTCGAACAGCTTTAATTCGGTCTTGTTTCTCGCGGGTGGGTTCAGCACCGACTGAAGCAGTCGGTTAAGCTCTCTTGTACCCGCCGCACCCATCTTTGTCGGGCACAGCACCTGTATGTCATCTATCGGAGAATAGCCATAGGTCGCGGGCAGCCGCTGCTTGGTCAGCTGTACCACCAAGTCAGCTATCCTTTCCTCGTCCGCGCTGCTCATAAAGAAAAAGTCGTTGCGGCGGTCGTTCAAGTCGGGGTATTCCCCGTTTACTATCTTATGTGCGTTGGTGACTATCAGGCTGCTCGCTGCCTGACGGAATATCTCGGTCAGCTCGACGGTCGGGATGTGGTGAGAATTTATCAGGTCTCTCAGCACGTTGCCCGCGCCGACAGACGGCAGCTGGTTGCTGTCCCCCACCATTATGAATTTAGAGGTCGGCTTTATCGCCCGCACAAGACTTTCCATCAGCAGCGCATCCACCATAGACATCTCGTCCGCAATGATAACATCGGCGGGCAGCGGGTTTTCCTCGTTGCGCTTGAACCTCAGCTCGTCCGTAGAGGTAAAGTCCACCTCCAGCAGGCGGTGTATGGTCTTTGCAGGCTCTCCGGTCAGGTCGGTCATACGCTTTGCCGCGCGCCCGGTGGGGGCGCAGAGCAATATCCGCTTTTTCATATCCTTTAGTATGCGGATAACGCCGTTCAGCGTGGTGGTCTTTCCCGTGCCGGGACCGCCTGTCAGTATAAATACGCTGCCTGTCAGGCAGGCGCTTATTGCCGCGCGCTGGAGCTGCTCGTAATGTATATTCTCCGAAAACTCCACACCCGCTATCTCGTTGGAATAATCCTTTTCGTACTGTGAGGAGGTCTTCAGCATGAACGCCAGCTTTTTCGCCACATAGCTTTCGGCGCGGTGATATTCCGGCAGGTAGATGAACTCTCTGCCCGCTATCTCCTCGCATATCACGGTCTCCTCGTCAAGGCAGTCCCGCAGACAGGAGTTGAACTTTCTCGGCTCTATGCCGAGATTGGTGCAGACCGAATTTTGCAGCTTGTCCTTTGGCAGGCAGGTATGCCCTGCAAAGGCATTTTCCCGCAGGACGTACACTATCCCCGCGTTTACACGGTTGGAATTTTCCGCGTCAAAGCCGAGATCGGCGGCTATCCTGTCCACCTGCATAAAATCTATATCTATCCCGTCGGCGCAGAGTATGTAGGGGTTTTGCTTTATCTGACGGATGCTTTCGTGCTCGTATACCGCCCATATGCCGACCGCGTGCGCAGGGCCAAGGTTATATTCACCCAGGAACTTTATAACCTCGTTGACGCCGGTTATTTTGCGGTACTCGTTGCCGATGTACAGTGCCTTGTCCGCACTGATACCCTTTACGTCTGTCAGCCGCATACAGTCGTTGTCAAGTATGTCCAGCGTCTCGTCGCCGAACTCTTTTACTATACGCTTTGCCAGCGCAGGACCCAGCCCCTTTATCACGCCGGAGCTTAAATACGCGGTTATCTCCTCGGGGGTGGTGGGCATGGAGCGCTCGCATATCACCGCCTTGAACTGTCTGCCGTACTTTGCGCTGGTTATCCACCCGCCACGCAGGCTCAGCCGCTCGCCCTCGTTGATGTCCCCCAACACGCCGATAACGGTTATCAGCCCCTCGTCACAGCCGAGATTAAGGACAATATAACCGTTTTCGGGATTTTTATATATAACATCCTCTACCGAGCCGGAAAGCTCGACAGATATATCCTGCTTTTCGTATTCCTGCAATGCTTATTGTCCCTTCCTTTGCGTACATATCAGCCGTACCCGCGGCTGGTCGCGTAACAGTCCGCGACATATCAGCGTAAATTCTTTGTTCTTTTTCAGGCTCTCGGGGAAAACGACCACCACGTCACCCCTGCCGCGCGCCAGGGCGCAGCGCACCTTATATTCTATATCCTCGCAGCCGGACGCCCTTATGTATACCGTATGCGCGGCCGGCAGCACCAGCTCGCGCAGCGCGACCAGCGCGTTTACCGACCCGCATATCCCCAGAAAAATAAAGATAAATAGGCACACTCCGCTTAACATATCGTTTTCTCCTTTCACCGTTTTACATAGTATATGGCAAAAGGAGTATATAGGTTACATTATGCGCATATCGTACGGCAAAGCCGCCCGTAATTATGCATTATGAATTAGTTTAATTGCGTTCCAGCCCTCTTTTTCTCTCAGCTCGGTTATCTCAAAGCCGTTTGTCGTCAGTGCGTCGGTCACCTCGTCCAGCCGCTCGGTGATTATTCCCGATACTATCAGCGTACCGTCAGGCTTCATAAATCCGTAAAAATACGGCGACATTCCTATAATAACATCCGCCACTATATTGGCAACGATAACATCATACCCGCCGCCAATCTTTTCTCTCAGCGTCTCATCATCTATAATATTTCCGCAATAGGCTGTCGCCTTGTCAGGACCGAAGCCGTTCTTTGCGGCGTTTTCGGCGGCGGTGTTGACCGAGTTCAAAAACACATCGGTCATAGTGACCTGCTTTGCCCCCAGCAGCAGTGCCGCAATGGAAAGTATTCCGCTGCCGGTGCCGAGGTCCAGCACACGCTCGCCCCCGCTTATCTGCTGTTCCAGCAGCTCCATCACCAATCTTGTCGTATGGTGCTGACCTGTGCCGAAGGATGACGCAGGGTCTATTTCAAGTATTTTTCTACCCTCTGTATTATCTACCGTCTCCCAGCTGGGCTTTATTATCAGCTTTTCGCCGACTTTAAACGGCTTGTAATACTGCTTCCAGTTGTCCGCCCAGTCCTCCTCGCGCACCTCATCCACCGCGACCTCAAGACTGCCGTAAAAGCCGTTGTCGGTGCCTTTCAGCTCGTCCAGTACGCCGGATATCGCGGACATAAGCTCCGCACCCTGCTCGTTGTCCTGTAAATAGCAGGTGATATGGGTGTCGGTCTCGGATAATTTCATCAGGCTGTCATCGACATAATCCCAGTTGTATTCCTTGTTTTCGAGAAATTCCTCAAAATCTGCCTTATCATGTATCTCAAAGCCGTTTATCCCCAGCTCTGACAACCGCATTACCAGCACCTGCACCGCGTCGCTCTCGGTGTAGATGTCCAATTTTTTGAAGTTCATATATCCTCCCATACCTGTACATAATAGCCCAAAAGTTTGCCCGATAATTTTACATAATGTAGAAAAATCGGGCAAATTGTCAAATTGTATAAATTAATACTTATCGTCCTCGTCCTCAACGAACTCGGCTGCCTGCACTTCGGTACCGTCCTCCGCTGCGGCAGGCTGCTCTTCGTTTTCGGCAGGAGCGGCGGTTTCTTCCGTCTGCTCTGTTTCGCCGACAGGCTGGTCAGCTTCCGCAGTCTCGGTCGTCTCAGCCACGGGTGCGGCAGTTTTGCCTTCAAGCAGATCGTAGTCCAGCGTGAACATGCTCACCATCTTTTCCAGTATCACCGCCTGAGAGGACAGCTGCTGGGCGGAGGCCGCGCATTCTTCTCCTGTCGCGGAGTTGGTCTGCACGACAGAGGATATCTGCTCTACCCCTGCGGTTATCTGCCGCAGAGACTCTGCCTGCTCGTTGGACGCGTCGGAAATCTCGTTAACCTGCTTTGTGATATTCTCGGTCGCCTTTACTATCGAGCCCAGCGTGCGCGAAGCCTTTTCGGCAAGCTCTACGCCCTGCTCTACCGATTTTATCGAGTTGCCGATAAGCTCGGTGGTGTCGTTGGCGGCGTCCGCCACCTTGCCCGCCAGCAGCCGCACCTCGTCGGCTACCACCGCAAAGCCCTTGCCTGCCTCGCCCGCTCTTGCCGCCTCTACCGCGGCGTTCAGCGCGAGTATGTTGGTCTGGAAGGATATATCCTCTATCGTTCTGATAATGCTTGCTATCCTTGAAGAGGTCTCGGCAATGAGGTTCATCGCGTCAAGCAGCTGATGCATCTGGTCGTTGCCGTATGCCACCAGCTTTTTCGCGCCGGCAGAGCTGCCCGCCGCGTTGTTGGCGCGCTCGGCGTTCTTGTCTACCTTTTCGGATATCTCGGTTATCGAGGCGGAAAGCTGCTCTATCGACGCCGCCTGCTTTGCCGCGCCGTAAGAAAGATCGCTTGCCGCGTCGGACACCTGACCCGAGCCTGCGGACACCTCGCTGCCTGCCTTCTTTATATTGTTCATCGTATTGTTCAGCGACAGCTGTATCTGCGCGTAGGATTCTCTCAGCGGCGCAAAGTCGCCGAGGTAAACATCCGCCGGGCGGAACGAAAGATCACCCTCGCCGAACGCGATAAGCAGCTTGTAGACATCGCCGATAATTGCATTCAGCCGCTCGGCGATAAGATTGGTGCTTTCGCCCAGCTCGCCTATCTCGTTGTTGCTCATCTTGTCCACATCAAACGGCTCTTGGTGCAGGTTACCCTCAGACAGCTGTACCAGACGCTCCGAGCATTTGGTGACAGGACCTATCATACGCTTGATTATGCCCAGTATCATTATCAGCGAAATTACGAAAAGCAGCACCGTTGCCGCCACGCTGACGATTATCGCAAGATATATTCTTTCGGTATGCTCGGACGGGGTCGCGACCAGCACGCAGGACCATGCGCCTGAACCTTCTATGCCGTAATCCTCCATCGTTTCTATCGAGGTGCCCTCTATCGGGACATAGAAAAGGAATTTGTCCGCGCCGCCGAGGACGGTCTCGCCGAAGCCAGACTCTCCGGCTATCGCCTTTTTCAGATGCTCGTCCAGCCCCTTATACGCGTCGCTTTCCTGCGCCAGCTCGATGTAGTTTATCTGCTGATTTATTATCTCCGACTCTTTATGACCGATGACCATACCGTTGCTGTCGATAACAAACGCATATCCGGTCTCTCCTATGGCTATCTGTCCCACCACATCCGAGAATATGGTTACATCTATCACCGCATATAAAACACCCGTAAGTATTTTATTCATATCATTGGTCAGTATCGGGGCGTATATCTCCAGCACCGTCTTGTGATATTCATCGGAATAATAGACGGGACCTACTATCAGTTCTTTGTTTTTTACTACATATTTTACATAAGGATTTTCCGAAAAATCCAATTTGTCATCGTTGACACATTTACCCTCAAGGTCAGTGACAAATATGCCGACATATTTCGGCTGGTTTTTCATGGTGTCAATACACTTTGAGCGCACATCCGACGGTGCGCGCAACTCGCGGATATCCGAGTCCATTGACAGCTGCACCACCATATCCTGCACGCTCTCGATCTGATTAGCTATGGTGTTGGACGCGGTAACAGCGACCTCTTCCATCTCGGTCTCCAGCGCCTGTGTAAGAGACTGATAGCTGATAAATATATTCAATGCGCTGACCAGCAGCATCGAACCGCCTACCGCGAGACACATCCACCGGAATATCTTTCCGGACAGCTTATGCTTTTTCTTCTTCATACGATAACCTCTCCAAATCGGATATTATAGAATTTTACCAAATCAAACTTCCCAGCTGTCAAGATACTCCGACTGCTTTTTCGTAAGGACGTCTATCTTTATCCCCCAATAGCCGAGCTTTCTGTTGGCGACCTCGCGGTCTATCTCGGCGGGGACGTTTATCGTCTTTTTGCCGCTGCTTCTTATCTCATCACGGTGCTGTACCAGATACCGTGCCGACAGCGCCTGTATCGCAAAGCTCATATCCATTATCTCGGCTGGGTGTCCGTCGCCTGCGGCAAGGTTCACCAGTCTGCCCTCGGCGATAACGTTTATCTTTTTGCCGTTTTTCAGCTTGTAATAGGTTATGTTGTTTCTTGCCTCGCCGCTCTGTACGCTTATCTCTTTAAGACGCGCCACATTTACCTCAACGTCAAAGTGTCCCGCGTTGCAGAGTATCGCACCGTCCTTCATGTTCAAGAACGACTGCTCGCCTATCACGTCGCAACAGCCTGTAACGGTAACGAATATATCGCCTACCTTTGCCGCCTCGACCATCGGCATTACCTTAAAGCCGTCCATCACCGCCTCCATAGCCTTTATCGGGTCTATCTCGGTGACTATTACCGACGCGCCCATTCCCTTTGCGCGCATCGCTACGCCCTTGCCGCACCAGCCATAACCTGCGACAACGACATTCTTGCCCGCAACGATAAGGTTGGTGGTGCGGTTTATACCGTCCCACACCGACTGACCCGTGCCGTAGCGGTTGTCGAACAGGTGCTTGCAGTCTGCGTCATTTACCAGCATCATCGGAAATTTCAGTGCCCCCGCCTTTTCCATCGAGCGCAGGCGGATTATACCCGTTGTGGTCTCCTCACAGCCGCCGATAACCTTGTTTACCAGCTGCGGATATTCGTTATGTATCAGGCTTACCAGGTCGCCGCCGTCGTCGATTATCAGGTCGGGTCCCGCCTCTATCACCGCGCAGGTGTGGCGGTGGTATTCCTTTTCGGTCGCACCGTGCCACGCGTACACGTTCAGCCCGCCGAACAACAGCGCGGCCGCTACATCGTCCTGCGTGGACAAGGGGTTGCTGCCGGTCACATACATCTCCGCGCCGCCCGCAGCCAGCACGCGGCACAGGTAGGCTGTCTTTGCCTCGAGATGCACCGATAATGCTATCTTCAGCCCCTTGAACGGCTTTTCCGCCTCAAATTCCTTTTCAATTCCTCTGAGCAGCGGCATATTGCTTTTTACCCATGTTATCTTGGTCTCGCCGCTCCTGTACAGTCCCGGATCTCTTATCTCGCTCATCTGTGCTCTCCTTACCCGTCGATGCGTTTCATTGCCTTGTTGCATTCATAATATATTTTTTCCTCATCCATATGAGGGATCACGCGGTTTTCCATAAGCAGCTCGCCGTCTACCATTACGCTTTCTACCTCGCTGCCGTTTGCCGAATAGCACATTGCCGCCACAGGGTCGTTTATCGGCTGTAATGACGGGCAGTTCATGTTCATTATAACGATATCCGCCTTGCCGCCCTCTTTCAGAACGCCTGTGTTTTCCAGTCCCAGTGCCGCCGCGCCCGTCTCGGTCGCCATTTTCAGTATCTCTGTCGCGGTGACAGTGTTTGCCGTGCGGGTGTTGCCCTTGTGACACAATGCCATAAACATCATATCGCTGAACATATTCAGCGTGTTGTTGCTGCCTGCACTGTCAGTGCCGATACACAGCCTTACCCCCGCCTTTTGCATATCCGGTATGCGGGCAAAGCCGTTGCCCAGCTTTGCGTTGCTTATCGGGTTGCTGGCGACATATACGCCCCTGTCCGCCAGTATCTCTATATCCTTATCCGACAGCTGTACACAGTGCGCTGCCACGGTGTGGAACTTAAACATCCCCATATCGTCAAGATATTCCACAGGCGAGCAGCCGTGCTCTTTATAGCAGTCCTCGACCTCTTTTACCGATTCGCTGAGGTGTACGTTTATCCCCATGCCGTACTCTGCCGCCTTGTCCATGACAAGCTCCAGATACGCACGGTCGGTGGTATATATCGCGTGCGGCCCCATGGTAAATTTCAGCCGCTTATTATCTCCGTAGGTATTATAATCGTGGATAGTGTCCTCTATGCGGGCGATGCCGCCCTCGTCGTCTCTGCCGTTGCCGACCAGTCCGCGGGAGATAACGGCTTTCAGACCGCTCTCGCTTATCGCGCGGGTCACCGCGTCACGGCAGATGTTCATATCCAGAAATGCGGTCGTACCGGTCTTTATCATCTCAAGGCAGGCAAGCTGTGTACCCCAATACAGGTCATCCTGCGTCAGCTTATCCTCCATCGGCATTATCCGCCCGAACAGCCAGTCGTGGAACATCAGGTCGTCCGCGCTGTTGCGAAACAGCGACATATAGCTGTGTGTGTGCGCGTTCACCAGCCCCGCCGTAGCAAGCCGTCCGCCGCCGTCAATGACCTTATCCGCCGCAAAGCCCTCTCCGCTGCCTATCCCGGCAATGGTATCGCCGGATACGCAGATGTCGCAGACCTCGGTCTTATACCCCTCGCCGTCCGGCAAAATCGCGGTAATATTTTTTATTAATGTGTTCATTAAAACAACCTTTCAGGCTAAAACCAACAATTTCCCAATATATAAATATATTATATCATAAATGAAAGAATTTTGCAATATGCAGATAGGGGGTTTTTGTTTATTTTTAAGCAAAAACCCGCCGTTCGTCCGAACAGCGGGTTTCCCCTCACCGCTATATTCTCCCGCACACCGTGCCGCTGAGATATTTTATGATATCCTCCGCCGATGGGTCGTCGCCTATGCTGCGGCGCATGTCCAATGCCTCCGGCGTAGGCGTCAGCATTGCGTACCGCACCGCCGCCTCTATCTCTCTTTTTACCTCGCTGACCGATACATTGTTTTCTTTGGCGATTAGCTTTAATATCCTTTTCATTTTTCTATCCCTCTCATAACATATAGTTTGGTTTTATAAACCTATAGTTATTATAACGTGTATTATCCTGTAAATCAAGAGCGAAAAATGTCGAATATAGGCAGATTTTCAGTCTTTTTCAGCGTGCTCCAAAAGTGTGTCTATTACTGCGTAGATGCGCTCCTGCTCCCTTTCGGGGAGTTCGTCCATTCTGTTCAGTATGCTTGTGTTTCTTATTTCGATTTTTTCTTTTATTACATCAAGCAACAGCATATCAGGCGTTACACCTAACGCCTCTGACAGCTTTATAAATGTTTTTAACGCCGGTATTTTATCTGACCTTTCCAGCATCCCGATATAATTCGGGCTTACATCCACAAGCTCAGCCAGCTTTTCCTGACTGATATTATTTTGTAAACGATACTTTCTTATATTTTTCCCCAAAGAACCTATGTTCATAACAAAGACCCTCACCAATAGTATTTTTTATACTACTATTAGTATACAGAAAAATACAATAAAGATACATAAACAAATAGAGAAATAAAAAAATTACTATTTGTTCGTATACTTATGGTTTAACCTTGAATATTGAAAACAAAAAGCCCTCCAACGGGAGGACTTTTTATATTTAAAAGCATCCAAGCCAAAAATCAGATACCGATAACCGAATCTATCGGCATCGACACAACTATGCCCTTCGCGTCGCTCTGCATGCCGCAGTGGTCCATTATCTCCTTCATAATGGCGACCTTGCTTTCAGCCTCGGAGATTATCAGCACTATCTCCTTTTCCTCCTGCATGCCTACGCCCCAAAATCCGGCAGCCTCCTCGCTACCGACATGGCGGCTGTGTATAACCGTACCGCCGCGCGCGCCTGCCTCTCTTGCCGCACTCATAACATCCCCGCTGAAGCCGCGGTTGACTATTGCCGCTATCACTGAATGCTTTATATCCGACATGGTTGTTTCACCTCTCCCGTCTGTTTGCTGTTCCTGTTCTTTTCCGCTTTGCGCCAACATCTGCAAAGCAAGATTGTTCGCGCCGTTTATCGGTATGGTAAAAGCGATACCGCTGTTTATGGTGTCCAGCTGCAATTCGGTATGCAGTCTGCGCAGCATTGTATTGGCAAACTGCGTTGACATTACGCTCGCCAGCACGCATTTGTCGATGCTGCCCAACCCCAGCATATCCATCATCTCACTGGAGGCGGTTCCCTCGGCGTTAAACCGATACTGTATCGGTAACGCGTCCCCGCAAAACATATCGGTGGCTTTTTCGGCAAGCTTTGGGGTGGTTATCACCGTCAGCAGCCGGAAGGACGGCTTTTTCTCTTTTTCTGTATGCTTCATTATATCCAATCCTCCTCCAGATCCACGATCACGTCAACAATATCGGGAACAGCGGGTGCCTGCTCGACAACAGGCTGCTTGGCGGTCTTATACTTAAACACCATACCCATTATCTGTATGGCTATCAGCGGCGTAAGCGCGACCAGCGCGACCACGCCGAACGCGTCGGTCATAAGATTGCCGCCGACCGCCTGACACGCGCCGATACTCAGCGGCAGCAAGAACGTCGACGTCATCGGTCCGCTGGCGACCCCGCCTGAGTCGAACGCGATACCGACAAATATCTTCGGCACAAATCTTGACAGCACCAGCGCGATAATGTACCCGGGAATAACTATCCACTGTATCGGCAGCCCGGTAAGCACCTTCAGCATCGCCAGCCCCACGCTGACCGATACGCCGATGGACATACAGCGGTTCATCGCCTTGACGGATATCGCTCCGTCGGTGACGCTCTCCACCTGATGATTAAGCACCTGTATCGCAGGCTCTGCCTTTACTATATAATAGCCGATAAGCATACCTATCGGCAGCAAAAACCACTTAAACTCCATTCCCCCCAGCTTTTGCCCGAGGAATGAGCCTACCGGCGCAAAGCCCACATTCACCCCGCAAAGGAACAGCACCAGCCCGACATAAGTATATATTATGCCTACTATGATACGCTTTACCTGCCGCCTCTGATAACGGCGGGTGATAAGCTGAAACAGCACAAACACCGCCGCGATAGGCAGCAAGGATATCAGCACCTCTTCTATGTAGGAGGGAAATCCGTTCAGAAATACCTTTACAACGTCCCGTGTTGTATCTACATCCGCCACATGCGCGAGTGTGAACACCGCCTCGGTCGGCTTGAAAAAGCAGCCCAGCACCAACACCGCGAGTATCGGTCCTACGCTGGACAACGCCACAAGACCAAAGCTGTCGCTCGCGCTGTTTTTGTCGCTGCGCAGCGAGGCAAGTCCGACGCCCATCGCCATAATAAACGGCACCGTCATCGGTCCGGTGGTTACGCCGCCCGAGTCAAACGCCACCGAAAGGAAATCCTTCGGCACAAAGCAAGATATTATCATCAGCGCGACATACAATATCGCAAGCAGCACCGACAGATTTATCTGATAGCGGATACGGATAATAGCAAGGGCAAGGAAGATCCCCACACCGAGCGCCACCGTCAGGATAAGCACCAGATTAGGTATAGACGGCACCTGCTCTGCCAGCACCTGTAAATCCGGCTCGGATATCGTGATGATAGCGCCCATAATAAAGCCTACCAGCAACACCAATATCCACTTTTTCGTCTTTGATATCTGTACGCCGATACCCTCGCCCAGCGGCGTCATGGCTATCTCGGCACCTAACTGGAAAAAGCCCATACCGAATATCAGCAGTATCGCGCCGACAAAAAACATCACGACCGTGCCAAGCTCCATCGGGACCAAAAAAACGCTGATAAACAGAACTATACCCGTTATCGGGAGAACGGCGGAAAGAGATTCTTTTACTTTTTCTTTAAGTTTAGGGTTCAAGCGTCCACCGTCCTTTCTTGTTTTATATAATAATTATAACTTATTTTCACGAAATGTGCAATAGCAATCCCGATTTTTTTACATACAAGCCTTATAAAATATATTCGTTATTCTTCACATTTATATCAAAAACCCGTAGGTTAAAATGGCGCTTATAAAGAAATTTCAGCCATAGCATTGGGTTTTCGCCCAAAAGTGCCATAGCGTTTCTATTGACAAAATGGCTGTGATAAAATATAATGGTTAATAAGATAAATCGGAATTTATATGAGGAGGAACGTCTTATGAAGATTGAAATCAATTCAGATGGGATTTGGTATCATGGTTCTAATGTATTATTTTCTGAATTAAAACAAGGTAGTACAATTACTCAGTGGCGTGAGCTTGCAGAAGCATTCTCTCATCAACCTACAATATTGAGTTACAATGACAGCGGAGAAATAGTTCATAACGGTACCCAAAAAGGCTATCTATATGTGATTGATGAACGTATTGAAATTGGAAAAGATGTCTATCAACATCCCAGAACATCAATGGACGAAAATGCTGAGTTCTTAACCAAACGACCACTGGTAGTCAGATTGATTCAAGAATTGTAATGTTTAGATTCATACTGTGTAAATTCTGATTAATACGAGTAACTGAATAATAAACCAATCCCCGAAGCAGTCATATTAGACTGCTTCGGGGATTTACTTCTGTATTAGCGTCCGCCTTTTGACCTGCGGGTGTTTGCTGTAGGAAAATTATTTGCTCTCAAACTTAGCGTCTGCCAGCTCGTCGATAGACTTGCTCTCATCGTTCCAGCTGTACAGCTTTCTGATCTCGTTGCCTACCTGCTCGAGCTGATGCTCGCCCTGGATACGTCTGGTAGCGTTGAAGTGAGGACGGCCCATCTTGTTCTCGGTTATCCAGTTGCGGGCAAAGGTGCCGTCCTGGATCTCGGTGAGGACCTTCTTCATTTCCTTCTTGGTCTCGTCGGTGATGATTCTCTTGCCTATCTCATAGTCACCGTACTCAGCGGTGTCGGAGATGGAGTATCTCATCATCTTATAGCCGCCCTTGTAGATAAGGTCAACTATCAGCTTCATCTCATGGATGCACTCAAAGTATGCGTTCTGAGGATCATAGCCTGCCTCAACAAGAGTCTCAAAGCCTGCCTTCATCAGCGCGGTAACGCCGCCGCAAAGTACGCACTGCTCGCCGAACAGGTCGGTCTCGGTCTCCATTCTGAAGGTGGTCTCCAGTACGCCCGCTCTCGAGCCGCCGATACCTGCCGCATAAGCAAGTCCGGTGTCCAGCGCTCTGCCGGTTGCGTCCTGATGTACCGCTACCAGACACGGAACACCTCTGCCGATGGTGTACTCGGAACGTACGGTGTGTCCCGGTCCCTTGGGCGCTACCATGATTACGTCAACGTCAGCGGGAGGGATTATCTGCTCGAAATGGATGTTAAAGCCGTGAGCGAATGCCAGCGTCTTGCCCGCGGTAAGGTTGGGGGCGATGCTGTTCTTGTAAAGGTCAGCCTGCTTTTCATCGTTGATAAGTATCATTATCACGTCCGCAAGCTTAGAGGCCTCGTCAGCGGTGTATACCTTAAAGCCTGCCGCCTCTGCCTTTGCCCATGACTTAGAGCCGTTATACAAACCGATTATAACGTTAACTCCGCTGTCCTTTAAGTTGAGCGCGTGCGCGTGTCCCTGGCTGCCGTAACCGATGATCGCAACGGTCTTTCCGTCGAGAAGCGACAGATTGCAGTCCTGCTGATGGTAAAGTTTTGCCATTTTTAATATCTCCTTTTTATTTTTCGGCGTCTCGCCGTATATTTAAGTCGGGGTTTTTATAGTTTCATAGAAACTCCGCCTTTTTGCATAGCTATCGAGCCGGTGCGCACTACCTCTTTTATCCCGTAGGGGCGCAGCAGCTCTTCAAAATTCTTTATCTTATCCACTGTGTTTGACAGTTCTAACGTCATGGTATTGACGGTGATGTCGGATATTTTTGCCTTGACTATCTCGGCAAGGGCTATCACCTCGGCGCGCTGAGACGGCTGGCAGGCTATCTTTATCAGCACCAGCTCTCGGGTGAGCAGCTCATTGCCGGAAAAATGCCGCACCTTGATAACGTCTATCAGCTTGTTCAACTGCTTTTCTATCTGCTCAAGGGTGTAGTCGCTGCCGTCGGCGATTATCGTTATTCTTGATATCTTCTCGTCATCGGTCACGCCGACAGCCAGACTGTCTATATTAAAGCCTCTGCGGGCAAACAGTCCCGCCACTCTGGCGAGTACACCCGCGTGGTTTTCCACAAGTACAGAAATAGTATGTTTCATAACTTTTCCTTTTACAGTAGTGTTTTCTCGTCTTGGTCTACTCTGACTTCTACGAAATAGCTTTCCGGTGCGGAGAGCAGGTTGTCTATCGCCTGCTGTGCCTGCGAGATGTCATCGACGCGCTCGGCAGGGATGCCGTATGCCTCCGCCAGCTTGATAAAATCGGGGCTGCCGTCCAGCGATACCGCCATCTGACGGTCTTCGTACATATTTGTCTGTACCTCGCGCACCATGCCGAGACGGTTGTTCACCATAACGATAATTTTGGAATATATGCCGTGCTGCATCATGGTCGCCAGCTCCATAAACTGCATCTGAAAGCTGCCGTCGCCGCAGATAGCTATAACCTCTCTGTCGGGTGCAGCCGCCTTTGCGCCCACCGACGCGGGTACGGAATAACCCATTGTACCCATACCGCCTGAGGTAAGCAGTCTGCCGCCGTTTTCGAGATTAATATTAGTGCAGGTCCATATCTGGTTTTGTCCTACGTCCGCGCATATTACCGCGTTGGCAGGCAGGCTTTCACCCAGCATTCTTATAAATTCCTTGGGGTTAACGCAGCCGTCCTTTGCCTTTTCAACAGGCTTAACGTCTGCCGCCTTTTCCTGTGCCAGC
Source organism: Eubacterium sp. (assembly GCA_022511265.1). Classification (GTDB taxonomy): domain Bacteria; phylum Bacillota; class Clostridia; order Oscillospirales; family Ruminococcaceae; genus Ruminiclostridium_E. The sequence goes on from JAFLRX010000021.1 coordinate 18,671, forward strand.
TTTTGCACCCATTCGTAATGGTCGTAATTCTCCGCCTGCTGCAACAGCTGACCGAGTATATTTTTCAAATCGCCCACCACCGGTATGGTAACAGGCAGGTTTTTGCCTATCTCGGCGGGGTCAACGTCGATATGTATTACCGTCGCGCCCTCAAGACGGTTTATCGCGGTGACTGCCCTGTCGCCCACTCTCGCGCCCAGCAGTATCAGCAGGTCGCAGTGGTTTATCGCGTAGTTTGCAGCCTTGCCGCCGTGCATACCTATCATTCCGCAATACAGCGGGTGTGACGCGGATATCGAGCTGAGCCCCATCATGGTATTTACCACCGGGATATTGGTACGCTCGGCAAACTCTACCATAAGGTCTGCCGCATTCGCGGTGAACAGTCCGCCGCCCGCGCAGATAAGCGGACGCTCGCTCTTTTCTATCGCGGCTATCGCGCGCTTTATCTGCAGCTTGTTGCCCTCTACGCTGGGCTTATAAGAGCGTATGTTCACGCTGTCAGGATATTCAAAATCTATTTCTATCTTCTGTATGTCAAAGGGCATATCTATCAGCACGGGGCCGGGTCTGCCGCTGCCCGCGATGTAAAACGCGTTTTTGAACACGGTCGCGGTCTCATTCGGGTCCTTGACAAGATAGCTGTGCTTTACGAACGGCTCTGCCGCGCCGGTGATGTCCGCCTCTTGAAACACGTCTCTGCCTATCATATCGCTGCTGACCTGTCCGGTGATAAGCACCATCGGTATGCTGTCCATATACGCGGTGGCTATCGCCGTGATAAGGTTGGTGGCGCCGGGTCCGGAGGTTGCTATCGCCACAGCGGGCCTGCCGGTGATACGGGCATATCCGCTGGCGGCGTGGCCGCCGTTAGCCTCATGGCGTACCAGCACATGGCGTATCCCCTCTTTATACATCTCGTCGTAAAACGGACATATAGCGGCACCGGGATAACCGAACACCGTCGATATACCCTCCGCCTTAAGGGCCATAACCATAGCCCTCGCAACCGTCATTTTTTCAGCCGCCATACCGTCACCCTTTCTTTTTTCCATTAAATTTTATTATAACTCTATATTGTGAAAAAGTCAAGCATATTGTACCAAAAACAGCAAATCGCACTTGACAAGAAAAGTTAAGTATGTTAAAATATACAGGATAAAAATAAAGATTGCATACGACACATGTGGCGCAAAAGCGTGTAAATCTGATTACGGGAGCAAATCATCAGATACGCTTTTACCGCATGTGTTTTTTGTATGCCAAGAAAAGGAGAAAAATTATGCCACAAACAAAAGCACAGCGAATGATATTCGCACTGATGACGGTAATAGTCACCGTCCACGCCTACGTTTTCTACAGCCTTTATGTAGTAAACGGCAGCATACTTATGGAGGTAAACGGCACAAACAGCGTACTCGCCGCGATAGAGCATCAGGGCGGAGTATATATGTGCGGCAGCTATGCGCCTATCTGGGCGGTAGTTTTGGTGGAATTTGTACTTGCGTTCAGCCTTGAGATATTTATGGGCAGTCCCTGCTCGTTCAGGCTGGCGTCAAAGGTGTTTGACATCAAAACTACCCACCCCGTTTTATTTGAGACCGCGATAATCTGCGCGACAGTCGTACTGATGTGCCCCGCGATGAGCCTTATCGCGGCGTTCCTCTACTATCCGTATTATGAGGGCTTTAACATCATAACGCTGCTCGCAAACTGGATAAAGCTTGTATGCTTCAACTTCCCGTTTGCGGTCTTTTCGCAGCTCTTCTTTATCCAGCCGCTTATAAGGACGGTGTTCAAGGCTATTTTTGCCAAGAGAAACGCGGCAGCGCAGCTTGCCATGACAAACGCAAATGCTGAGTAAATGCAATCAAACAGCACAAAAGCCCTCCCCATCGGGGAGGGCTTTTGCGGTTATGAGTTATGAAAAATGAAACATTTAGCAAAAGTATCAGCGGTCGCCGATTATACTTCTTCGTTCTTTCTCTTCTCAAAGCAAGCGCTGCAATAAACCGGACGGTCATCACGAGGCTGGAAAGGAATTATAGCCTCTCCGCCGCAGTCTGCGCATACAGCGGTAAATCTTTCACGATTTCCGCCGTTCTTTCTTGCAGTGCGGCACGCCTTGCATCTCTTCGGCTCATTCGTGAATCCGTTGTCAGCGTAAAACTCCTGCTCACCCGCGGTGAAAACGAAGTCCGCGCCGCATTCCTTGCACTTTAAAGTCTTATCCTCGTACATTGTGTATACCTCAATTTTTCTCACGCTCTTGCGTGTATTATTTATAATAAGGCTGCCGCCCTATTTCCCCAAATAACGCTTTATTTTCGCCTTTGCGCGCTGTAAAGCGTTGTCGACCGACTTTTCGTCAGTCCCGAGCTTTTTTGCGGCGCTTTTGTAGGAATAATGCTTTAAATAAAGCCAAAGCACCTCAAGCTCTCTTTCAGTCAGTATCTGTGACAAACGTTCGTACAGTCCGTTGTCCAGATCTCTGTCTATCACCGTGTCCTCGGTGGATGCGCCCGCGTCTATCAGCTTGTCAAAGTCAAAGTCGTAATCCTTTGACATCTCTCCGCCGCGCGACAGCTTGGACAGCGCGGTCTTAATGCTGTTGGAGACGCATATGTCGGCAAAGGTCGCAAAGCTGGCGCCCTTTCCGGCGTCATAATGGCGTATCGCCTTCAGCAGACCGAGCAGCCCTTCTGAAAAAAGGTCGTCCGCGTCCGCGTGGTGGTAAGATTTCGCCATTGCCCGCGCCTTAATACGCACCGGGGCCATATAGCGGCGCACCAGCTCTTTTTCACTGCCGTCTATATCGCCTGCGGCGAGCTGTTCGTCCGTATAGCCGGAAAAGTCTGCGCTGTACATATTTCCTCCGATGTGTATGACCTGCCGTATCGGCACTTTATCTATTGTATCATTTTCTTAACAATTTGTCAATATCAGGTATTTATAACAATATAGCTTTTTCATACTGCTTTCTGCCCGAGCTGAACAAATCGCCCCCGTGACAGTCTACCGTGACTATCAGCGGGAAGTTATCAAACCTCAGCCGCTTTACGCTTTCGCAGCCGAGATCTTCAAAGGCTATCACCTCACACTCGGTGATACAGCGGCAGGCAAGTGCGCCTGCGCCGCCTATCGCACAGAAGTACACCGCGTTGTTGCGGATTATCGCGTCCTTTACCGCCTGACTGCGTTCGCCCTTGCCTATCATTGCCGCAAGACCTCTGTCCAGCAATGCGGGCGCGTATACGTCCATACGTCCCGAGGTGGTGGGCCCGCAGGAGCCTATTACCATGCCGTCCTTTGCGGCGGTAGGTCCCGCGTAATATATCGCTGCGCCGTTTAGGTCAAACGGCAGCGGCTCGCCCTTTTCGATAAGCTGCATTATGCGCTTATGGGCGGCGTCCCGCGCGGTGTATACCGTGCCGGACAGCTCTACCTTGTCCCCCGCCCTAAGCGTAGGGGCAAGCTGCGCAAGGCTGCTTGTATCTAACTGCATAAGCTCACCCCGCCGGATAATTAAAGGTCAAAGAAGCCGACGTTGTCGCTGCTCATTTCATCGCTGTCATCATCAGTATCTCCGCCCTGCATCAGCTTAGTATCCCACGAGGGGTCATATTCAACGCTGTTGCCGGTCATCTCGGTGTTCATCATACCTGTCACCTTAGGCTCGGGCTCAGGTTCTTTAGCCGCCTTTTTCTTAGGTGCGGGAGGCTCTAACGACACGCCGTTCAGCTGTGCCTCAAGATCCTTCCAGGGGTCGTTGGTGGCTTCATCCCCGGCAACGCCCATGGTGTCGCTGTCGTTGAGCGACTCAACATGGTCAAATATACCGTTATCCGTGCCGGAGGATGCGGGGCTGCCTGCAAGCAGATCGGCGAAATCGCCGTCGCTGATAGATGTATCGTTGTTATCCGCAGGCTCTTCCGCCTTAGCTGCGGGCTCTGCCAGCAGGTCGGCAAAGTCATCCTCGGATACCATATCTGATTCTGCGGGGGTATTGTCGGATATCGCCGGAGAAGGATCCGCAAGCAATGACGCGAAATCGTCTTCAACTACAGCGGTCTGATTAACGGGGTTTTTCTCCTGTACAGGCGCGGAATCAGCCAACAGATCGGAGAAATCGCTTGACGTATCCGATACAGGCTCTTCTTCAGTGATAGAAGGTCCGGACGCCAGCATATCGGAGAAGTCGCTTGACGTATCCGATACAGGCTCGTCTTCGGTAATAGAAGGACCGGACGCCAGCATATCGGAAAAGTCGCTTGATGTATCCGAAACAGGCTCGTCTTCAGCAATAGAAGGTCCTGCAGCCAGCATGTCGTCAATATCAGAGGATACCTCAGCCTTTGCGGGCTTAGGCTCAGGCTCATATTCGTTCAGCATCGTTTCAAAATCGGGTGCGGCGGCAGCAGGCGCAGCGGCCTTAGGTGCCAGCTCGAGTGCGCTGATATCCGCGGTGATGTCTATGTCGGATTCAAAGCTGTCGTCTGCCACAGCGGTCTCTCCGGGTACCTCAAGCTGAAGGCTGAACGCAAACGGCTCTACCTGCATCGGCTGATAGCCGTCTATTGCGGCGGCGTCAAACACGATATCGGATATCGCCGCTCTTGCGGCCGCGATATTCTCCTGCTCGGCAAGGCTCTTTGCCTCTGCCTCGCCCGCTGCTTCTTCCGATACAGCGTTCTGCTGCGCGTTTGCCAGTGCGGCCTTTACCGCCTCGTCTATCTTCTGTGTCAGCTCTGCGGACAGGCTCTCGAATAAAGCGTTTACGTCTACTACGGGGGCTGCCTGCACGCCGCCTTCGGATATTTCCGCCGTGCGCTTGTCCAGCTGCTCTGCCACGGCGTTCTTATATTCGTCCGCCTTGGCAGCGGTCTCTACAGCGTATGCCTTAGCTGCCGCGATTATCTCAGCAGCTTTGTTCTGTGCGTCCGCGATCACGGCATTCGCCTCGGTATTAGCCTTTTCGGATATCTCGGCAAGCTGTGCCTGGTCTAAAGACGCGGACTTACCCTTTGCGTCCTTCAGCTTTTGCTCTACCGCAGCCTTATAGCTCTCTACCGACGCCTTATACTGCTCGATGCTTTCCTTGTATTTTTCGTTGTCGGCAATGTATTTTTCAGTTTCCGCATAGTACTGCTCGGTCTGTTTTTTATACTTTTCCGACGCGGACTTGTACGCCGCCAGCTCGTCGGTCAGACGCTCGCACTCGTCCTTATAAAGTCTGAGGTCCTGCATATATTTATGCAGCTCGGTCTTGTATCTGTCAAGCTCGTCAGAGGTGCTGCGGGTCTTTTTCAGATCTTCGTTCTGCTTTCTGAGATCAGAGTTATCCGCGCGCAGCAGCTCGATATCCTTTTCCAGCTGAGACGCCTTGCGCTCTGCCTCGAACACCTGCTTGCGGTTTTCAGTTATCTTATCGTTAAGCTCTGTCTTTTTCGCCTCTATCTCGGCGTAAAGCTCTTCGGGAGGAACAGCCTCCTCCAGCTCTTTCACCTTGTCTTTAAGACTTTGATTTTCATCCTTTAACGCCTTGATCGTCTTGTTATGGCTTACTATGTACGCCATAACCTCGTTTTTGTCAAAACCTAACGGTGCTGTTTTGAACTCGCCGTTTTCGGATGCCGCTGTTTGCTTTTTTTGCTCCGCCATGGTAAAACCCCCTGATAAATGAAATCATAATTTATTATAACAAACTTTTTCTATTAATTCAATAGCTTATTGACTATATTTTATAATTTTTATAAAAATTTTTATTTTTTTGCGGCATATTCCACAAAAACAACTCTTGAAATTTTTTACCCTAAAACAAAAAAATTATCATTTTTCAGCATAAACCTATTGTATTTTTTGAAAAAACAGTGTATAATAGTTTGTAATTAAGCCTGAAAGGACGGATCACCATGATCGACAAGACAATGCCGTTTTCGCTCAAGGACGAGCGCGAAAATGAAATGAAAGAAATATTAAGCACAGTATACGCAGCCTTAAAGGAAAAGGGCTATAACCCTATAAATCAGCTGGTTGGTTATATTCTTTCCGAGGACCCGACATACATAACCACCTACAACAACGCGCGCAGCCTTATCCGCCACATCGACCGTGACGAGCTGCTGCAGGTTATGGTAAAGAATTATTTGGATTCCTGATTTTTAGTTTTGTCAATTTTTGTACGGAATATCTCACACCCCTTTTTCAGATACTATACTGAAAAAGGGGTGATTTTTTGTTTAAGAAAGCAATTATCGGCATAAAGGCGGCAGCGGTCATTACAGCGTTTGCAGCGCTGACCGTCACTGCCGCGGCAGATGAAAAGATAGGCTACGGGCAGGGCGTTATCGTTGACGGCGACAACCGTCCCGTCGGGGCGACAGACGCGCAGGAGAAATATTCCGCGCTGGGCGGCGTATTTATCGGCGAGCAGGGGGAAAAGCGCATTTATCTCACCTTTGACGAGGGATACGAGAACGGCTGCACCTCCGATATCCTTAATATACTGAACGCCAAGGGCGTATCGGCGACCTTTTATATCACCTACGACTACGCGGCGAGAAACCCCGAGTTAGTCGCAAGAATGGCGGCAGAGGGACACAAGATAGGCAACCACACCTATTCCCACCCCAGTCTGCCCGACTGCACCGACGAGGAATTTTTCGACGAGGTGATACGGCTGGAGCAGTATGTTTATGACAATTTCGGGGTAAAGACCGAGACGCTGCGCCCGCCGATGGGAGAGTTCTCCACGCGCACACTGACGCTGGCAAAGGAAATGGGTTATAAAACCGTGTTCTGGTCCTTCGCCTACGCCGACTGGGAGACCGACAACCAGCCCAACCCCGCCGAGGCATATAAAAAAATAACCGCCGCCACCCATGACGGCGCGATATACCTGCTGCACGCGGTCAGCAAGACCAACACCGCGATACTCGGCGACGTGATAGACTACTGGCGCGCGCGAGGATATGAAATAACGGCGATATAAAAAACACCGCCTGCGGGCGGTGTTTTTTAAGTAAGAAGTAATAGTAAATAGTGAAAACGTGAGGTGGCTGGCTGCGCCCGCAGATTATAATACCGTCGCCCAAAGGGCGACGCACCACACCTATTCACTATTCACTATTCATTATTCATTAAATCGAGGCTGTGCATTGCACAGCCCGATTTTTTATCCTATGTGGTGGACGCCGTTTTCATCAATATGCACCTGTCCGCCCTCTCGCAGGTAAAAGCGGCTTACCAGCTGCTTCAGCTCGCGCGCCTGTGCGGAGGTCAGCGCGCTTGCTGAGGCGCTCTCCTCGGCGGTGGCGGCATTGTTCTGCACCACCGACGCTATCTGGTCTATACTTGCCAGCACGTCCTCGATAGTCGTGCTCTGCTCGGCAGAGGACGCGGATATACTCATCAAAAGGTCGTTGGCGTTGATAAACTTCTCCATAACGTCCTGAATGGTGGACGCGGTAGAATCCGCCAGCGCGGTGCCGTTTGCCACCGCGGCGATAGAGCTGCTGATAAGCTCGTTGGTGCTTTGCGCAGCCTCGGCAGACTTGCTGGCGAGGTTTCTTACCTCGTCTGCTACCACCGCAAAGCCCTTTCCGGCCTCGCCCGCCCTTGCCGCCTCTACCGCGGCATTCAGCGCGAGGATATTGGTCTGGAACGCTATGTTGTCTATGGTGTTGATTATCTTTTCTATCTCGTTGGATTTTTCATCTATCTGCTTCATCGCGGCAAGCAGGTTTTTCATCTCCTCGTTACCCTGGCGCAGCTCTTCGGTGGCGCTGTCGGAAAGGCCGCTCGCGCTCTTCGCGTTTTCGGCATTGCGGCGCACCCTGCGGGATATGTCATGGATAGAGTCGGACAGCTCGCGGATCGCCTCTTCCTGCTCGGAGGCACCCTGCGCCAACGCCTGCGCGCCGGACGACATCTGCTCGGACGCATCGGCGACCATCGTGCCCGCCTTTTGTATCTTTGCGGAAAACTCGTTCAAGTCGGTCAGTATCGCCTCGAACGCCGTCCTTATCGGGACAAACTCGCCCTTATACTCGTATGTGATATCAAAGCTGATATTGCCGTAGGACATCTGGGTCAGCAGATAGCTAAGCTCTTCCGCCATTTTGCCTATGTAATATTTCAGCCCTATCAGCGCGCCCTTTAACTCGGCAATGTCACCCTCGCCGGTCTTGATGTCCAGCTCTGAGGACAGGTCGCCCTCGCAAAAGTCTCGCAGCGCCTGCGTTATCTCCCGTATAGGCTTTGCTATCGCCCTGCGGGTAAATATCAGGTGCAGAATGACGCCAACCACGCTGACCAGCGCGAACGAGCCCGCCAGTATCGGCAGCAGCATGCCGTTATTCTTCGTCAGCACAATTACACCGCATATCACCGCAGCCGCCAATGCGAATGCCGCGCAGCATACACTGAGTGCCGCGTTGACGAACGCGCGGCTGCGCAGTTTACTTTTTATAAATCCGAATATCTTTTTCATAGCTTTACCACCTGTCCGGCATGAAAAATACTTATATAATAATATGAAAATGCTTATACAATAATATTTTACCATAAGCAAGCGATAAAGTCAATCTCTAAGTTTAAGAAATTGAACAACCGCGGACTGAGGGTCGCCCGCGGTTGTTGTTTATTCCTGTATGTCGTCGGTTTCCCAGTCGTCGCCCGAATAAACTGTTTCATACCGTTCCTGTTCTAATTTTTCATATTCATCTATCAATTCACAGGCGCGCGGCACATCCTCTTCGGGAATATAAAACCATCTTCCGCAGACAAAGCCCAGCATATCAAACGCGAGCTGACCGGCAGTGTCTTTGTTAAAGCTGTCATATGCATCCGTACCGTCAGGGCATACCTTTATCAGAGACAAAAGCTCATCGTACACCTTATCGGTATGAACAGCCCCATCGGTATATGCATAAAGTATATATCTGTTAATTCCGACCGTACCGTTTGTATCCTCGGTGCGTAAAAGGTTTATAGACAAGTACGGTCCGCCGAATCTGAATGCGTTTTCTTCCGCTTTGTTTTTATCGGCTATCGCTTTCATAACGGCGAGAGTCTCCGTATAGCTGTCCTTGACGGTGACATACGCAGAGAGACGGTTTTCCGAGTTGATATTATAGATATTATAATAATCTTTAAAAATATTAGCAAGCCCAAAATTTTGCATATATACTTCATTATTAAAGCAGTACATTTCGATTACGCCTATATTTTCACCGTCGGTATGCTTTCTCGCGTCGTTTTGCAGTGCCGCGAGCAGTCGGTCGGCATCCTCTCCGTCAATGCCGCCCAGCCAGCCGTACTGAGGAACCGCAGCATTAACACTGCCCTCCATGCCAAGCTCAAACTGACGGGTCAGCTCTGCCTTGGTGCCGCCGTATGTCGCAAGCGTCTGCACAAAGCCGTGATCATCCGACGCAACGCTATATGAGCGATAAATTTCACTGCCGTTTTTCAGCTTATAGGTCAGCTTTATGTTATCTCCCGACTGCGCACCGCCGTCCAACAATGCCTTATGCTGTCCTGTGATAAACTCAACATCCTCCTGCTCGGTATATGTGACAATAAACCTGAATTCGTTATCCCATTTCTCATAATAGTCGTCTCCCATGAACTCGTCATAATAAGAAATTTCTATCCCCTCTCGGTAATCGGCAGCTGTCACGCTGACGCTTTCTATCTCCCCGACATCCGGGACAAAGCTCTCCGCGCCAAAGCCGCGCGTAGCGCTCAGCCCGAAGAACAACACCGCCGCGCCTGCCGCGCAGGATACGTATTTCACAGCGGCGCGCCACAGTCTGGCGCCACTGCGGTAAAAGCTGTGCTCTGCCAGTATCAGCCCGATCAGCGACAACAGCACCGCCATTAATATCACGATGCCGCCGGACATACCGAACAGCCCTTTATCCATATTTGCAAACGCAAGACACAGCACGCACACCACAAACATCACCGAGATGACATGATATGCCCCGCGGTAGACGAACGCATTGCCGGTGCGCTCGGTCTTGCGGTATTTGGCAAGGAAATATGCTGCCGTCAGCATACCGCCGTATATCAGTACAATTCCGATAAAGGTCAGCGGCGACATTACCGCGTCTACCGATATCAGTGCCGCCAAAACGCTGCCGAACGGCGGAAACAGCGCAACAACGCCTGTTATACTCTCCCACACGTCTATACCGATACAGCCGTTATATATGGTGACGAACAGCAGTGACGCCGCCACCGGAATTATCAACGCAGCAAGAAAGGTATATGCCGCCGATACGCCCTGCCGTCCGCCGCACGCGTTGATAAACACACCGATGACGTATACCGCGATATAGCCGATAATCACTGCCGCGACTGTCTTCCATAGATACGGCATAAGCATACCGCTCTCAATCAGCGGCAGCAGCACCCAATTGCCCTCTTCCCGTATGCCGTTGATAACATCCCGTGCCATACTGTCGGACATAACTAAGAATATCACGGTAGGTATCATTGATACCAGCACAGGACCCAGCACGGCGGTCAACCCTGCGAAAAAATCCGCCCAGAACCGCTGGCGAAAGCTCAGCGCAAGCGTGCCGTACAGCTCGACATTTTCGCGTTTGTTATAATAGCTGTATGCTTTGGCAGGCATTATCGCGAAGAAAAACACCATCACCGTTATGCATATCAACACCAATATCATCAGTATAGGGCTGAAGTCGCTCATCATCCTAAGGGTCAGTTTTCCCCACTTATATCTGGTCGCGTGCACCATCAACATTATCACACACGTCATCAGCGGCAGCCCCAGCAGACTGATAATAACGCTGAAGGTAGTCTGCACCTTGAATTGTTTTAATTTGTAGAAAAAATACGCTGCAAAAAAGCTCTTCTTTTCTGTTGTCATAGTGTGCTCCTTTGTCGGTTATTCCGTATATTCCGCCCTAACAAGCTCGTATATCTTATCATAAAGCTCTACGGCGCGCGCCATATCCTCCTGCGGGATATAATAATTTTCAGTGTACCAGCCGTTGATAAACACGACCCCTATCTGTTTCCCTTCGCCTCTGTGCGAAACGTCATAGCTCGTCATTCCGTCCGGGCATACCTTTATCAGTGAGATAAACTCCTTGAACTCCGGCATATCTCCCAGAACGGCATGATCCATATTTATATTTCCATGAGACCATACTTGCCCATAATCACCGGGATAGCTGTATTCGACGACAACGCTCATTGCTGAGCATTTACCATCCGCCTTTTGTCCGCGCAGCAGCTCCAGCGTGTTTTCGTAATTGTCCTTTATTGGGATATATGATGTGTAAGGATACGGGTCTCTTTCCTTCTGATACCAAAAGCCAAAGCCCTCGCCCTTTGGTCGCAGTGCCTCCTCAGGCATGGTTATCCCGATATAGCCGATATTTTCCCCTCCGTCGTGGTGTTCGTCCATATCCTGTCGCAGAGCGTCAGACAGCTTGCCGTCTGCGTCCTGCCATCCGACCGCGCCTATTCCCTCACACGGTACGGCGATATTCATTTTCGGCTCGGCATAGCCAAAGCCGGTCAATGCGTACATTGTGCCGCTGTATTTAGACAGCTCATCGGCAAATCCGGTTTCTAAATACTCAACATTGTAGCTTCTGTTTATCTCAACACCGTTTTTCATATTATAGCTGATCTTTATTTCATCGCCGGTAGAAAGATTTTTCGACAGCAGCTTTTGGTGACAGTCGGTGACAAATTCTATATCCTCAAGGTTGTCAAAGGTCAGCATATATCTGCCGTATACGTCTACAGTAACGCTCGATATATCCGACGGCTGCGGCACATATTCCGCCGCACCGAAGCCGTGCAGATAACCCACCGAGTTGAATAATATAAACGAGCCTATCGCGCATATGCCGTATTTTATCGCGCTGCGCCACAGCTTGGCAAACTCGCGGTAAAAGCTGAAATCCAGCAGGAAAAACGGCACCACCGTCACCAATGCCGACAGCCCGATAACTATCGGCGCGGTCATCGCAAAGAACACGCCCGCCCTGACCGTATACAGTGCGGCGATAAACACGCACGCCACCAGCAGCACCGTCACGGTATGGTGCGCCGCGCTGTAGACAAACATCCTGCCTACCTTTTCCTGGTTGCGGTGCTTTGCGAGAAAATACGCGGCAACAAGAATACCCGCGTATATCAGCACCGTCACCAACAGCGGTACAGCCGAGACTATCTGTATATTTGACGAGGCAAAAAACACAAACAGCGTGCCGAGCGGCGGCAGCAGCTTGGTAAATTCCAGCACATAAAACGTACAATCAACGCCGACGCAGTCTACATACATAATCATTATGATCAGCGCAGTTATCCCCGGCAGCGCTATCGCCGCAAGCACCGTATAGGTCACCGCCACCGCGGGTCTGCCGCAGCAGGCGTTGATAAACACGCCAATCACGTACATCGCCAACAGCCCGATAACGAAAATGATTATAAAATTAACGGCAGAGCGCGCGAGAAAGTCAGGGGCGAACAAGTCCTTCGGCGCATCGGCGGTGAGGTTTTCCGCATAGCTTGACCTGTATGTGTTATCGGCAATTATGCCTATCATCACGGTGGGTATCAGGCTGAGCAGGAAAGGCACCGTGCCCGCCGCAAGACCTGACAGAAAATCCGCCCAAAACCGCTGGCGAAAGGTCAGCGGCAGCATATCGTATATCTCGACACATTCCTGCCTGTTGTAGTAGGAATAGTTTATCGCAGGCAATGCGGCAAACAATATCAGCACCGCCGTCATCGACAGCCCGCCGATTATCAGCAGCACCGGGATAAATTCGTTCGGCGCGCCTGTCGGATTACCCGCCCACAGCAGCGCCGCAGTCATCAGTGCCGGAAGTCCCAGCATACCGAAAACAAGGCTGAATACCATCTGCGGCTTTAGCTGCCTCAGCTTATAGAAAAAATATCTGCCGAAAAAGCTATCTGTCGATACCGCTGAAGTCATAGCCCAGTACCTCCATTTCGTATAAGAATATCTCCTCCAGCGTCAGCGGCATAATATCGCAGAAGTACGCGCCGCGCTCGGTCAGCACCGCTTCGGTCTGTCCGCCGTCGCCCCTTACTATCATATTTATCACGCTGCCGCTTTGTCGAATATGCAGTATCTCAAGCTGCGGGAAATCATCCTTAGATACCGACCCTTCCTTCTCGAAAGAGGTCTGCACCTTATGTATGTCGCCCTTCAGGCTGTCCAGCTCGCGGTTGAATACCAGCTTGCCCTGATGCAGCAGCCCTGCGGTGTCGCAAAATTCTTCTATCTCTTTAAGGTTGTGAGAGGATATGACGATAGTCGCGTCGTTTTCCACCATTGCGTCTATCATCATCTTTTTTACCACTATACGCATGGTGGGGTCCAGCCCGTCAAACGCCTCGTCAAACAGCAGATAATCACAGCCGCTTGCCAGCGCGCACATCACCGCCGCCTGACGGCGCATGCCTTTTGAAAACGCGGACAGCTTTTTGTCGGTCGGCAGCTGCAGCACTTCTTGCAGCTTGTTGAACTTTTCCTCGCTGTATTTTGGATAAAAGGTCTTTACCAGCGTCTGCATATCGCCCAGCTTCATATTGGAAAACTGCACGGTATCGTCACTGACAAAATAGAGGTTCTGCTTTAATTTGACATTGTCATATATCTGCTCGCCGTCAATGGTTATCGTCCCGCTGTCATGGCGGTATATGCCGGATATAAGACGCAGCAGGGTGGACTTACCCGCCCCGTTAGAGCCAAGTAAGCCATAGGCAGAGCCCTTACTTATCTCCAGCGAAAAATTATCCAGTGCCGTAAATCCATCAAAGGTTTTGGTAACATTTTCTATCTTTATCATTTCATTCAGACCTTTCTTAATTTATCTCTTTGCTGATCTTTTTTATGATGTCTGTCAGCTCGTCGGCAGTCAGACCGCGTTTTATCGCGTCCTCGGCCGCGGCGGAAAAGTTCTTCTCCGCCAGTGCCTTTATGGTGTCTATATAATTGTCCCGACCCGCGACATAGCTGCCCTTTGACGGTATAGAGTAGATAAGCCCCCGCTGCTCTAACAGCTGATATGTCTTTTGCACGGTGTTGGGATTGACCGCGAACTCTCTCGCCACGTCTCTTACTGTGGGCAGACGTTCATCCTCTTTCATTTCGCCGCTGACTATCAGCTCGGTGATACGCGCCTCAAGCTGCTCGTAGATAGGGACGCCGCCTTTCATCCTCATAGAAAACAACACATCACTTCCTTTATATTGCTTAACTGTATTACTTCAACTAATACAAGTATACACCTTGATTTCTGATTTGTCAATAGGGAAATAAAAAAAATTCACGCCCTAGGGCGTGAATTTTTTTTATTTTATGGAGTTACGCCAACTTGATCTCTGCAAGTTCAGCGGTAATGTTTACCTCTTTGATATTGCCTACCTCGCTGGCTCTCAGCACCACCAGCTCTACTGTATCGCCGATGTTGTGGTTAGATATCTCGTTTTGTACATCCGTCATAGAGGTGACCTCGATACCGTTTATCTCAATGATAACGTCGCCGACCCTCAGTCCGCTCTTTGCTACCGGCATTTCCTCATCTATATAGGTCACGCGCAGTCCGGTGGAGGGATAGCCGTACATGTATGCCGCATAGTCGCCCAGCATTTCGCCGTTTATCCCCAGACCGGGACGGTTGGTGACATAGCCTATCGACATAAGGTCCTCGATTATCGGCTTTGCCTCGTTGATGGTGATGGCGAAACCGATGTTCTCCAGTGCTGTACCGGAGGAAGTGTACATAAGCTTGTAGTCTATGATGCCGATAACGTTGCCGTACATATCAAACAAACCGCCGCCGCTGTTGCCGACATTTACCGCCGCGTCTATCTGTATCGAGCTGCATCCGTAGTTAGAGCCGGAATATGCCGCGCGACCCAGTCCCGAAACAATGCCCTTAGTGAGCGAGCTGGTCAGCGAGTTGGGGTTGCCCAGCGCGCAGACGTCCTGTCCTACTCTCACCGTGTCAGAGTTGCCCAGCTTTGCGTAAGTGAACGGCTCGTCACGTGTTATCTTTACCACCGCAAGGTCGCTGGCGCTGTCGCTGCCGAGTATCTCCGCCTCATATTCATGCGTCTTGTCAGGCTCGTCGGGGTCGTTTACCAGTGCGGTCATTTTTACCGCGCCGTCAACCACATGGGCGTTGGTTATGATATAACCGTCGGCGGTGAAGATAACTCCGCTGGCTACTCCCACCTTTACCGGCTCGTTATAGCCCTGCGGCTGCTGATAGTTGTACAGCACCACAACGCTGTCCTTTACCTTTGCGTACAGCTCTTCGGTGGTCAGCAGCTCGCTGTTGGTGTCGTCGTTTATCTTGCTCTCATTAAGCGGGGCCGCCGTCGCGGGAGAATCCTCTATATGCGGTACGGAATTAGTCACAGCATTCTCGCTTGTCTCAGTCGGCGCGGCGGAAGAGGTCAGCCCGGACGGCAACGAAAACTGCCCTGTGCCTATCCCGTTCGCCAGCATAGAGCCGACAAATCCGGAGCCAAGCCCTACCACCAGCGCAGCCGCAACTACGCCCGCGATAAGCCCCGCATGGCCGGAGCGGGGCTTCTTCGGCTTATCATCTTTTGCCTTTTTTACCTTTTTCGTTTTCTTCACATCGGGGGAGGTATCGTAGGGTTGGTTCTGCCAGCTGTTATAGCCCGCCTGCGGGTCGGGGGTGCAGTGTACCTGCTGCGGCTCGCTGCGATAATAAACGTTAGGCTGCTCATCTACCCCGCCGACAACCTCCTGCGGCTGCTGTGTATTTTCATTATTTAATGCTTCATATTCATTGATGTTGTTTTCAGACATATCCATCGTCCTTTCGATAACTAACAGAAATAATCGTTCGGTTTTCACCGAGTATGTTTACAGTATAACCGCCGTTTGTGAAAATATCGTGATATTGTCTTGTTTTTTATGGGATATTTAATTGCAAATTAAGTATCAAGGAAAATCAGCTTTCCCCTGCTTTCCGTCCCGTTGCGAATGCTATCTGCAAATTATACCCGCCCGTATACGCCGCGCAGTCTATTATCTCGCCCGCGAAATACAGCCCCTTTACCAGCTTAGACTGCATGGTCTTTGGGTCTATCTCCTTTACCGATATGCCGCCGTCGGTGATTATTGCCTCTTCAACCGGGCGCAAAGTCTTCACCGACAGCGTAAAGCTCTTCAGCGTTTGCAGCAGGCTGCGCCGCTGCTCTTTTGTAACCGCGTTCGCCTTTATCTCGCCGCTCAGCCCTGCGCGGGACAGCACCTCCGGGATAAGCGCCTGCGGCAGCAGCTTTTTCAGCACGTTGGACAGCTGACGGTTAGGCTCTGCCGAAAAGTCGCGTAATATCCGCGCGTCCAGTGTTTTTTCGTCCAGTGCCGGCTTTAGGTCGACGGACAGCCTGCAGCCGTCCTCTCTGACGTATGCCGAGGCGGACAGCACCAGCGGCCCGCTGACCCCAAAATGTGTGAACAGCAGCTCGCCCTGCTCGGAATAAAGGGTTTTACCCGCGGATGACATTAGGCTCAGCCTGACGTTTTTCAGCGTCAGCCCCGACAGCGGGGCGCAGTCCTCGTTTGTCTCTATCGGGACAAGCATCGCTTTCGGCTGTACGACAGTATGCCCCAGTGCCTCCGCCATTTTATAGCCGTCTCCGGTAGAGCCGGTCGCGGGATATGATACCCCGCCTGTCGCGAGTATAACTTTCGGCGCGTAAAAGGTCTTTCCCCCGCCGCTGACCGAGACAACCTCGCCGTTCTCGGTATTTATCCTCTCGGCGCGGCATTTTACAACAATTACGCCCAGTCTGTCCATTTCGGATTTCAACGCGTTAACTATATCTATCGCCCTGTCCGACTGCGGGAAGACGCGGTTGCCACGCTCGGTCTTTAACGGCACGCCCAGCACGTTCTCAAAAAAATCCATCGTGTCGTATGCCGAAAACCCCGCCAGCGCGCCGTACAGAAAACGGCTGTTGGTGGGGATATTGCGCAGTATGTTTTCGTTGTCGCTGTTGTTGGTGAGGTTGCATCTGCCCTTGCCGGTGATAGCCAGCTTTTTGCCGACACGGTCGTTGCGCTCGAGACAGATGACCGACGCACCGTAAGAGGCGGCGGTGACTGCCGCCATCATGCCCGCAGCCCCGCCGCCGATAATTATTACATCAGTTCTCATATTATATCAGTCTTCATATTATAATGTCCGCTCTCATACGTCCTTTTTGTAGACCTCATGCTCTTCCCAGAGCTTTTCCAGCTTGGCAAAGCTCTGCTCGATATTATCCTTTTTCTTTGCGCCGAGCGCCACTATCATCGCGTTAAGCAGGCTGAGCGGCGCGACCAGCGAATCCGCAAAGCTTGCCATATCGCTGCGCGCCACCAGCAGCTGGTCTGCGTATGCCGCCAGCGGCGACGCGGCGCTGTCGGTGATAGCCACCACGTTCGCCCCGCATTCTTTCGCGTAGGCGGTGGCACTGATGGTGCTCTGCGAATAACGAGGGAACGACAGCGCGATAAACACGTCCTCATCGGTCATATTTATTATCTGCTGATAAATACCGCTTTTGTTTATCGCCTGCACAAAATGGATATTGTCAAATATCAGCTGAAAGTTATAGTCGAGAAATCTTGCAAGAATATTCGCGCTCATCACACCGAGTATGTATATACGGCGCGCGCTGCATATCTTTTCTATCGCCTCGTCAAACTTGTCCGCGTCTATCTCTTCCATTGTCCGTCTGATACGGTCTATGTCCTGGGTCAGGGTGTTTTTCAGCACGCTGCCCTCGCCTATGCGGTCGTTGGTGATATTCATGCGCTGCACCGCGGTAAGGCGGTTCTTTATCAGCGACTGCAAGTTTTTCTGTAATTCGGGATAGCCCTCAAAGCCCAGCTCGTTGGCAAAGCGCACCACCGTAGACTCGCTGACGTTGACTGCGTTGCCCAGCTTCAGCGCGGTCATATATGCCGCCTTTTCATAGCTTTGCAATATAAAATTCGCAATCAGCTTTTGGCTTTTGGAAAAGCTGCCCATGCTGTCCTGTATCTGCTGTAGTAAATCTTCCTGCATTTTTATTGCCCCCAAAGGATTATTGCATTATTATATTTTACCACTTGCGAAATGATTTTGCAATATATTTTTTCAAACTTTCAAAAATTTTCGGTCATTAACATTGCCAACGCCTCGGCTGCGCCGCGGTTGCCGCTGCCGGACACGCCTGCCGCCGCCGCGTTTACCCCCACCTCATAGCGTGTAAGGTCAACGGCACCGCCAACACACTCTGACACGGCGATGAATTTTACACCCTGCTCCGCAGCCGCTTTGATGTGCGGCAGCACGAATTCAGGTATACCGCCGCTGCCGTAGCACTCCAGCACTATGCCGCGTATGCCGCGTCCGACGAGAAAATCTATCACCGCACCGTCAAATGCGGGGGTCAGCTTCAGCGCAGTCACCTTATCACAGATGTCGCGGTGATATATGTATTCGCCCTCGGTTATCTCGCCCGTTAACGTGACCTGTCCGTCCTTTACGCAGCCTAAATCCCCGCGGCGCGAGCGAAACCCGTCAAACTCCGCACTGTCAGCCTTGTATACATCACAGCCGTAAAACAGCCTGCCGCAGAACGTCACCGCCACCGCCTTTATCCCGCTGTACACGGCCGCAAACGCGTCGGTCAGGTTTTGCGGCGCGTCGCTGCCCTCCGCGAAAAACGGCAGCTGCGACCCGGTGAGTATCACCGGCACAGGCGGGTTTTCCAGCATAGCGGACATTGCCGCCGCCGTATAACCCAGCGTATCGGTGCCGTGTGTGATTATTATCCCGTCATATTCGCCGACCGCCTTATCTATACGCTCTGCCAGCACTTTCCAGTCGGCGGGACAGATGTCGCTGCTGTCCTTGTTCATTATCACCTCGGCGGTTATCTCTCCCGTAATGCCGCAATGCTCCAGCATATGCCGCGCCTGTGTCTCAGACCCCAGCGGCGCAAGCCCCCTGTCGGCAGGCGGACAGGAAAATGTCCCGCCGGTAAGTATCCATAATATCTTTTTGCCCATAATGTTCTCCCGCAAGTTTGATTATAGAATAAGTATAGCATATTTTCGGGTAAGAATCCAGTAAAATTTTTCTGAAAAGCTTGCAAACACAAACAATATAAGATATACTTAAATTAATCACTTTTCCAATAGAAAGGATAATTAAATATGGAAAAAATAACAGGCATGCTCCCGCCTATGGGCTGGAACTCTTGGAACACCTTTACCTGGGAGATAAGCGACACGCTTATCCGTCAGGCGGCGGACGCAATGGTCAGCACGGGTCTTAATGACGCGGGCTATGAGTACATAGTAATAGACGACTGCTGGAGCGAAAAGCAGCGCGGCAGCGACGGCAGACTTGTCCCCGATAAGTACAAATTCCCCAACGGAATTAAGGCGGTGGCGGACTATGTACATTCAAAGGGGCTGAAATTCGGCATTTATTCCTGCGCGGGCACTCACACCTGCGGCGGTCACCCCGGCAGCTTTGAGCATGAGTTCACCGACGCGGAGACCTTTGCCGAATGGGGCGTGGACTATCTCAAATACGACTACTGCTATAAGCCCGACCATATCCCCGGCGAGATACTGTACAAGCGTATGTCGGCGGCCCTGCGCAGCTGCGGACGGAAGATAATCTTCTCCGCCTGCAACTGGGGCAACGATAATGTCCATCAGTGGATAAGGGAGTCGGGCGCGCATCTGTTCCGCTCGACAGGCGACATTCAGGACAGCTGGGAGTGTATCAAGCGGCTCGCCCTCTCCCAGATGGGCAAGCAGTGCTACGGCGCGCCGTTCTGCCATAACGACATAGATATGCTGGTGGTAGGCATGCACGGCGGCAGCAACAACGAGTTCATCAATGCGGCGAGCGACGACCAGTTCGCCAACCGTGACGGCAAGGGTATCGGCGGCTGTACCGATATAGAGTACCGCACCCATTTCGCGCTGTGGGCCATTATGGATTCACCGCTGATGATAGGCTGCGATATCCGCAATATGACCGATGCGACTAAAGAGATACTCACCAACACCGACGTTATTTCTATCAATCAGGATATAGAGTGCCGCGGACCGTACAGAATAAGCCAGTGGAACAACCCCGAAAATGTTTTCGCACTGGTAAAGCCGCTGTCGGACGGCAGCTATGGCATAGGACTGTTTAACTTCGGCGACAGGACCAGCGAGATGTCGCTGCAATTCTGGGATCTCGGCATTACCTCCGCCGCGGGCAGAGGACTGGAGTTCTACGACTGCTATAAGCACGAGAATATCGGCGTATTCTCCGAGCGGTTTGTCGCCAATGTCGAGCCGCATGACAGCATGATGTTCAAGGCCAAGGTGGTAAAGCTGTGACCGCCAACTACAAGACCTGCCTTAAATGCGGCACGGACTTAGGCACCGACGACATCGCGATAAACCAAAAACTAATCAGCCGCAACGTGCGGGAATTTATGTGCATCGACTGCCTTGCCGAATACTACAGCACCACCCGCGCCGCTATTGAGGAAAGGATAGAGTACTACCGCAAGAGCGGGAAGTGTACGTTGTTCAGGTAAAAGTATAACCGCCATCTGTAAAGATGGCGGTGTTTGCTGACAGGACAGACGCGTTAGTGTATAATGCTTTAAAGATAAATTAGCTGCGATAAAAAATTATTCTAATCACGACATACTGTTGTCATGTTTGGGATGATATAATGAAAAAAATATTTAACGGAGGATGTTATGAGCAGATTTACTGAAAAGGGATATTACGTAAAGGAAAATGCGCCTATCTATTTAACGGAAGATATGACTGCAACAGTTAGGTGGTTTGAGGAAGTGATGGGCTGGTATAGCAATGTGGTTGAAAAAGATGACAGCGGCAACGGTTTATACGGAGTAGTTTTTGACATACTTCCCGAAATTGAAATCACGCATTTAGCGCCTTTTACAGGTTATCAACTGTTCAGAGGCAAGCCTGAACAGCGCGTAATTTCTTTTATGCAGGTGCAGGACATTGATAAAATGTATTCATATATTACCTCAAAAGGTTGGGATAAAATTACGCAGGTAGAGACTCAACCGTGGGGCGGTAAGACCTGCAGCATTACAACAATAGATGGATATATCATAAACGTATTTCAGTAAAGCGGAGTTTATAAAAAAGGAGAACAAAAATGGATATTGTCCCTACACTGAATTTCGGCAGTAATTGTCGGGAAGCGCTTCAAATGTATGAAAAGGCATTTAACGGAAAGATCAGCTGTCTGATCACATACGGAGAAGCGAATGACCCTAAATATAATCCGCTGCTTAAAGAAAATCAAAAAGAATACATATATCATGCGGAGCTTGTATTGGGCAATCAAAGAATAATTATGAGTGACAATGTGGATATTGAATTTCAGACGTGCTATTCAAATTTTCTCACTATTATGTATGACACAAAGGAAGAAGTACAAAGAGCATATGATATAATGAAAGACGGAAGCAAGACAATATATCAAATGGAAGCTACGCATTACAGCTCTTGTCGGGTCGTTTTTGTTGATAAATTCGGAATTCGCTGGGGGATAATGACTGAGCAGACAGAGCGATAAATCATAATCTATACGCGGCTATCGAGGAAAGGATAGAGTACTACCGCAAGAGCGGGAAGTGTACGTTGTTCAGGTGATAGTAACAACGCCGTCTTTGCAGACGGCGTTGTTTGTTGACAGGACAGCTGCGTTAGTGTATAATGATTGAAAGATAAATCGAAATTTGTGTTGGGGGAAAAGATTATGAAAATACGCTGCGTCTGGGAACATAACGGAAGTGATAGCCTTTTGTATTCTGACAATTATGTGGGAGCATTTACGAGAGGTGAGACAAAAGATATTGCGTTAAGCAAGATGGCAGATGAAATCAAATCTTATTTGCGTTGGAAAAACGATTTAACGCTTGAAACCTTTGAAATAGAAATTGTTCAAGAGAAACACTCTAAGTTGAATATCGGCGACGCAGATTCCGATGTTCTTTTTGACACAGAAAAAGGTGAAATTGATCTCATTGAATATCAAGAATTAAAAGCCCTTGCGCTGCGCTCTGCACAGGATTTTCTGGTGTTATATGAGTCTATTCCGGATAAAAACAGAAGTTGTCTGCCTACCCGACAAACATTTTACGGACCTATACCACGCACGGCCTTTGAAATGTATGAACACACAAAAAATGTGAATAGTTATTATTTCGGTGAAATCGGTGTTGACGTGGATAATGAGGGAACTATTTTGGACTGCAGAACACGAGGATTTGAATTGTTGGAGGAATGTTCTGATTTTCTAAACAACAACATTTTCGAGGGCAGCTATGGAGAAGAATGGTCTCTTCGAAAAGTGTTACGGCGTTTTATATGGCATGACAGAATTCACGCAAAAGCCATGTATCGAATGGCAGTTAAAACTTTTGGCGTTGATGTTATCCCAAATATATTTCAGTTCATTATATAAATTCTAATTTATGAAACAATCTAATAAAAAACCGAGCCCTGAGGCAGTTGTCAATAACCGCCTCAAGGCTCGGTTTCTATATGGATATGTTTATTTCTCCACCTTTACGTCATACTCTCTCATCCACGCCTCCAGCTGGATAAGGTACGCGAACACCTGCGGGGCGGTCATCAGCTGACCGTACCAGTTGTTTTTGAACACCGACGGGTCGTCGCAAAGCTGCTCCAGCTTGCCGCGGTCGAGTATATCGGTCATGCGGCAGTCCTTGTCGGCGAGTATCGCGCGGGTGCGCTTTATTACCTCGCTGAGATACGCGGGGTTGTGGGTCTTGGGATAAGGGGACTTTTTCCGCCACAGTACATCGTCAGGCAGTACGCCTGTCATTGCGCTGCGCACAAGACCTTTTTCCCGTCCGTGCTCTGCCTTATATTCCCACGGGACGTTATAGGCATAGCGCGCTATGCGGTGGTCGCAAAACGGCACCCTGACCTCTAGCCCCCACGCCATGCTCATCCTGTCCTTGCGGTCAAGTAACGTCTGCATAAACCAGTGGATATTCAGCATGAACATCTCGCGCATACGCCGCTCGGCGGGGGTATCCGTGTCGAGGTAATCGGTCTGCTTTAACGTCTCGTTGCAGCATACGTCAACGTACTCGTACGGGTCGATGCTACCCAGCACGCCCTCTTTCAGCAGCCCCGCACGGTCTCGTGCCGAGCGCGCCCACGGAAAG
>JAFLRX010000022.1:0-8505 GCA_022511265.1 Eubacterium sp.
TCACCGACGACGGCGCGGAGACCGACCTCGACCTCGGACATTACGAGCGTTTTATAGATGAAAACCTCTCGGTCAACAACAATGTCACCACAGGTAAAATATACTGGACGGTGCTGAATAAAGAGCGCCGCGGCGATTATCTCGGCGGTACCGTACAGGTAATACCGCATATAACCAACGAAATAAAGCAGAGAATATACAGAGTAGCCAACGTATCCGACGGCGCGGCCGATGTGGTTATTACCGAGATAGGCGGCACTGTCGGCGATATTGAAAGCACCCCGTTCCTCGAGGCTATACGCCAGGTGGTTACCGACGTCGGCAGGGAAAACGTGGTATATATCCATGTAACCTTACTGCCGTTCATCACCGGCAGCAACGAGATGAAGACCAAGCCCACACAGCACAGCGTAAAAGAGCTGCTGTCGCTGGGCATACAGCCGGATATCCTTGTCTGCCGCAGCGAGCAGGATATACCCGATGATATGCGCGCCAAGATAGCAAGCTTCTGCAACGTGCGCAAGGAGGATGTTATCCAGAACCTCACTGCGCCTTCACTGTACGAAGTACCGCTGATGCTTGAGACAGAGGGTCTTGCCAAGGTGGTATGCAGCCACCTGAACCTTGACACCCCCGAGCCCGACCTCACCGAGTGGGAAGAAATGGTACAGCGTCAGTACAACGCAAGCAAGAAGATAACTATAGGGCTTGTCGGCAAGTATGTGGCGCTGCCCGACGCGTATATTTCGGTAATGGAATCGCTGCGTCACGCAGGCTTTGAAAATGACTCTAAGGTGGATATCCGTCTTATCAATTCCGAAGAACTGACCGCCGACAGCGCGGACGAGCTGCTTTCCGACTGCAACGGCATACTTGTCCCCGGCGGATTCGGCGACAGAGGAATAGAGGGCAAGATACAGGCGGTAAAATACGCGAGAGAGCACAAGCTGCCGTATCTCGGTCTGTGCCTCGGTATGCATATGGCAACGATAGAGTTTGCCCGCCATGTCGCAGGGCTGGAGCATGCAAATTCCAGCGAGTTTGTGGAGAGCGACCAGAACGTTATCGACCTTATGCCCGACCAGAAGGACGTAGACATGGGCGGTACGATGAGACTGGGACTTTACCCCTGCAAGCTGGAGCAGGGCAGCATCTCCCGCGAGCTGTACGGCGAAGAGCTTGTCTACGAGAGACACAGACACCGCTATGAGTTTAACAACACCTTCCGCAGCCTGCTGACCGAAAAGGGCCTTGTGGTAGCCGGACAGTCTCCGGACGGCAAGCTAGTCGAGATAGTAGAACTGCCGCGTGACGTACATCCGTGGTTTGTCGCAGTGCAGTTCCACCCCGAGTTCAAGTCCCGTCCCAACCGCGCACATCCGCTGTTTAAGGACTTTATCAGGGCGTCCATCGACGGAACAAAGAAATAATATATTAAAGGGAAGATTCGCATAATGACGGAAAATTCCGTATACGACAACCGCGAGCTTTCGTGGCTGAAGTTTAACCGCAGGGTGCTTGAAGAGGCAGAGGACAGGACTGTCCCGCTGTTCGAGCGCCTGCGCTTTATATCCATATTTTCAAGCAACCTTGACGAGTTTTTTATGGTCAGGGTCGGTACGCTGCGCGATACTTTACTTTTGACCCCCAATAAAAAAGACAACAAGACTGCCATGACCCCCGAAAAAATGCTGGACGCAATATGCGACAGGGTGCGGGAGACGCTGCCGGCTAAAGACGCCGCATATGATGATATCATAGAGCGGCTGGCTGTGAGGGGGGCGCACCTGTTAAAGCCGTCCGAGCTGCACGGCGAGGACAAGGCATTTATGAAGCACCATTTCGAGCGTGAGATAATGCCGCTGCTTTCTCCGGGCGTGATTGATAAAAATCACCCGTTCCCGTTTCTGAAAAACCGCTCGGTATACATCGGCGTTATGCTGAGAAAAAGCGACGAAAAGAAAAAGCTGGGAATAATCAGCGCCGAGACCGGCAAGGATTTTCCGCGTGTGATATTTCTGCCTGGCGATGAGATACGTTTTCTGCTGGTGGAGGACGTGATACTGCATTATGCCGACAAGCTGTTCGGCAGCTATTCGCTGGATGGGCGCTGTTTGTTCAGAGTTACCCGCAACGCGGATATCAGCGCAGAGGAGGCTCTGTTTGACCATGATATGGATTTCCGCCATGTTATGGAAGAACTGGTGCGCAAGCGTAAAAAGCTGATGCCGGTGCGTGCGGAGTTTTCAGCGGGCGCACCGCAGGAGATAGTCAACCGATTGCTGGAATATTTCGAGCTGGACAAAAAGTACGCCTTTACCCAAAGGTGTCCGCTTGATTTTGAATTTATTTCACTGCTCGGGAAGAAACTGGAAAAGAGCACCGAGCTGTTTTTTACCGCGCTTTCTCCGCAGCAGTCGGCAATGGTAAATCCGTATGAATCAATGTTCACCCAGCTGTCGCAGCGGGATATATTGCTTTCCTACCCGTATGAAAAGTTCAAAAGCTTTTTGCGGCTGCTCAACGAGGCAGCGGACGACCCGTATGTGTCTTCGATAAAAATAACATTGTACCGCGTTGCCCGCGACAGCGAGATAGTCAGCGCGCTGATACGCGCCGCCGAAAGCGGCAAGTCGGTGCTGGCGCTGGTAGAGCTGCGCGCACGCTTTGACGAGGAAAACAACATCGACTGGAGCAAGAAGATGGAAGAGGCGGGCGTCAAGATAATCTACGGACTTGACCATCTGAAGGTACATTCTAAGCTGCTGCTTATCACCCGCAAGACAGGCAACGGCATAAAATACTTTACTCAGATAGGCACCGGCAACTATAACGAGAACACCGCCAAGCTGTATACCGACCTTACGCTGATGACCTCGGATAAGGACATCGGTGCGGACGCCAGCCTTGTGTTCAACGCATTGGCACTGGGCAACACGGTGGAAAGCTCTAACGTGCTGTTAGTCGCGCCGCGATGCTTAAAATCCCGCATTGTGGAAATGATAGATATAGAGATAGCCTTCGGCAGCGAGGGATATATCGGACTGAAGCTGAACTCTCTCACCGACAGAGACTTGATAGATAAGCTGATAGCCGCAAGCTGTAAAGGCGTAAAGATAGACCTGATAATCCGCGGCATCTGCTGTCTTGTGGCGGGTATAGAGGGAAAGACCGAGAATATTACCGTCACCTCGGTGGTAGGACGTTTTCTCGAGCATAGCCGCATTTATATTTTCGGAAAGGGCGAGCGCAGGAAGACCTATATCTCCTCCGCCGACTTTATGACCCGAAATACCGAGCGCAGAGTAGAGGTGGCAGCCCCGCTGAAAGACCCTGCTGTGGCAGACCGCGTGTACGGCATATTCAACGATATGCTGAAGGATAACGTAAAGGCGCGTGTACAGTGCAGCGACGGCATCTACCGCAGAAAGCACCGTGCGCCGGACGAGCCGGAGTTTGAGGCTCATAAAGAATTTTATCTCCGTGCGTATCAGGCGGCAGAGCAGGCGGAAAAGCAATACAAGCCGCCGAAGAAATCGCTGTTCAGGCGGATAAAAGAATACTTTGCAAAATAACAATACATCGCCGTACCGGAAACCCTGTACGGCGAAAATAATAAGAAAGGAAAGCCAAAATGAAATTTCTGATAATCGACGGCAACAGCATACTAAACCGCGCGTTTTACGGTATACGGCTGCTGACAAATAAAAAGGGTGTTCCCACCAACGCGATAACCGGCTTTATGAACACGCTGTTTATGCTGGAAAAGGACATTCAGCCCGACCGCACCGCGGTGGCGTTTGACCTGAAAGCGCCGACCTTTCGCCACAAGCTGTACGACGGCTATAAGGCAAACCGCCACGGTATGCCGGACGAGCTGGCACAGCAGCTGCCGTATGTAAAAGATATCATCCGCCTTATGGGCATTAAGATAATCGAGCAGGAGGGCTATGAAGCCGACGACATTATCGGAACGATTTCCGCAGCATGCGCCCGCGAGGGGTGGGAGTGCTTTATCTCCACAGGCGACCGTGACTCGTTCCAGCTGGTGAACGACAAGGTTACGGTACGGCTTGCCAAGACCAAAGACGACGTTTACTATACCCCAGCCGTTATCGAGGAGACCTACGGCGTCGCCCCGCGTCAGATGATAGAGGTAAAGGCGCTGATGGGCGACTCCAGCGACAATATCCCAGGTGTAAAGGGAATAGGTGAAAAGACTGCGCTGAACCTGATACAGAATTTTAAGACCGTGGACGGGGTTTATGAGAATATAGACTCCACAGAGATAACCAACGCGGTACGAAACAAGCTGGCTGCCGATAAAGAGATGTGCTATCTCAGCAGACAGCTTGCCGAGATATGTCTTGAGGCGCCGATAGACCAAAACCTTGAAAACTATAAAAAAGAGGGCGGGGATGATACCAAGCTGGCGGAGCTGTTGACCTCGTTGGAGATGTTCTCTGCGCTGAAAAAGCTGCAATTAAAGCCGGCAGAGGTAACGGACGAGCCCGAGCCGCAGCCTGTAGAGGATATCCCCGCGATAGACAGCGCAGAGCTGATATTCGATTTTGACGGCACTATATATAAGGGTAAAGCAGGAGAGGTGGCAGCGATAAGCAAAGAGGACGCAGCGGCGTTTTTACTTTCGGATACACCCAAGCATACATTTAACCTAAAGCAGTTGCTGACCGACAGCGGCGCGTCAGCGGCAAACAACGTAAGCTTTGACACCACGCTGGCGGCATATCTGCTCAGCCCCGACTCTACCGACTACAGCCTTGAAAAGCTGTGCGCCGAGTACGGTGTGGGCAGCGGCGGCAGCCCAGCGGAGGTATCTATTACGATAAGCGCGCTGAATTTCAAGCTGTACGGCAAGCTGTACGCACAGGATATGCTAAAGCTGCTGACCGATATTGAGATACCGCTGGCGACAGTGCTGGTAAGTATGGAGCGTGAGGGTGTAGAGCTGGACAAGGACGGCGTAGAGAGCTTTGGCAGGGAGATTTTTTCCAGAGCTGAGGATATACAAAGGCAGATATATGAATATGCGGGGGAAGAATTCAACATCGGCTCGCCCAAGCAGCTGGGCAATGTTCTGTTTGACAAGCTGATGCTGCCGCCGCCCGGCAAGAAGAACAAAACCGGATATTCTACCAATGCCGAGGTGTTGGAGCAGCTGTCCGACAAGCACCCGATAATCCCGCTCATAACCGAGTACCGTGCGTTGACCAAGCTGCACAGCACCTACGTCACAGGATTGCTAAAGGTTGTGGCAGAGGACGGGCGGATACACTCTACCTTTAAGCAGACCGAGACAAGAACAGGGCGCATTTCTTCCGTTGACCCCAACATACAGAATATCCCTGTGCGCACTCCGCTGGGGCGTGAGATGCGGAGATTTTTCCGTGCGAAAGAGGGCTGCGTGCTGGTGGACGCGGACTATTCACAGATAGAACTGCGGGTGCTTGCTCACATCTCTGATGACAGTATAATGCAGCAGGCGTTTAAGGATGAGGTGGATATACACACCGTCACCGCGTCGCAGGTGTTTGACCAGCCGGTTCAGTGGGTGACAAGCGAGCTGCGCAGCAAGGCAAAGGCGGTCAACTTCGGCATAGTATACGGCATCGGCGCGTTTTCGTTATCCAAAGATATCGGCGTGTCGGTAAAAGAGGCGGGAGACTATATAAAGCAGTATCTGAGTAAATATTCAGGTGTTTCGGAATATATGAACAAAACCGTTGACGAGGCAACAAAGTCCGGCTATGTCAGCACCTTGTTCGGCAGACGCAGGACAATAAGAGAGCTCGCCTCCTCCAACAAGATAATGCAGGCATTAGGCAAGCGCATTGCAATGAATACCCCGATACAGGGTACCGCCGCAGATATCATAAAAATAGCTATGATAAAGGTGTACGACCGCCTGAAAGCAAGCGGGCTGGACGCAAGGCTGATATTGCAGGTGCATGACGAGCTGATAGTAGAGGTAAAGGAAGAACAGGCGGACGCGGTATCCGTACTGTTAAAGGAAGAAATGGAAAACGCCGTAAAGCTGTCCGTACCGATGACAGTAGACGTAAACGTAGGTAAAACATGGTATGATACGCACTGATCATAATATTGATAACTATGAACGGTTCGCAGCTGATATTGCCGTGGTAGAGCAGCAATGCTTTCACGACCCGTGGAGCGTTCAGTCGGTATTATCACTGTACGAAAATCCCGATGCGATAGTCGCGGCGGAATACGATGACGGTGAAATCTGCGGTGAGCTGATGGCAAGATGTGCCGCGGACGAATGCGAGCTGTACCGTATTGCGGTATTGCCGCAGCACCGCGGAAAAGGCTGCGCAAAGCGGCTTATTTCTCACTTGATAGCAACCTGCAAAGAGCGGGGGATAAGCAGTATATTCTTAGAGGTCAGACAGTCCAACGCGCCGGCAACAGCGCTTTACGAGCGGTCAGGCTTTGAACCGGTATCGGTAAGGAAAAATTACTATAAAGAGCCTGTCGAGGATGCGGTTATATATGTGTTAAAGCTGTAAAAATGCGGCTTGGAAAAGTCATGTTTTCATTGACAAAATGATAGGTTTATGGTATAATATTATTGTATATAAAGCATTTTTCAGAAAGGAGTTCCGGATATGAATAAATTTTTGAGGGGATTTATCGGGACCTGTGCGGTCGGTGCGGTGCTGTCGTCGTTTGCCGTTATATCGGTTTCCGCGGCGGAGACATTGCCGTCGTCCTACAGCTCGGTAGACCAAGGCTACATAACCTCTGTTAAAAATCAGGGCGATAAGGGTGTATGCTGGGCTTTCGCGACAACTGCGGTGGGCGAGGCGTCAATGGTAAAGGAATACGGCTTAGACGCTTCTGACGTCGATCTGTCGGAAAACCTTTTGGCATACTTCGCGACCCATCCGACTGAGTACGGCGCGGTGCTTAACCAGTCGGCTGACCTGTTCACCAACGAGGGCAGCGCGACCTCTTACTTAAATCAAGGCGGCAACCCGATGTTTTCCGCACATTTTATTATGAGCGGTATCGGTCCGTATAATGAGAGCAAGGATTGGCCGTATATTACATACGGCACGCCTACTATCGCAAACGCCAATCTTTCAAAGGCAGAATATACCGCACTGAGAGATTCAGGCGTTGCCAAGCTGACAGATTATTATATCGTTGATTTGACAAATTATCTGGGTCAATATACTGATGCTTCTCAGATAAGAGAGGATATAAAGCAGTTGGTATACGACAACGGCGCTGCCGCTGTGCTTTATTACGAAGGCTCTGAGGCAAGCCATAAGGACGCTTATCTCAACACTGACGAAGACGGAAACTGCTATTACTATTACGGCAAGCAGAACGGTGTAAATCATGCCGTGACCATTGTCGGCTGGGATGATACTATTCCCGCGTCTAAGTTTACAAATTCCACCGGTACGCCTGAGGGCAACGGCGGCTGGCTGATAAAGAACAGCTGGGGCGCAGGCTCGAGAGACGGCGGCTATTTCTGGATATCTTATTATGATAAGACCTTATCCGACAGAGTAGTAAGCTATAATTTATCGGTTGAGGGAGACGCTGATTATTACGATACCCAGTATGCGTATGATAATTCTCCCAATAACGCATTTTTCCAGTACGCCGGCACTGCATATTCCGCCAACGTGTTTACTGCGGAAGAGGACAGCCTGCTTACTGCGGTTGCGTATATGACATGGTCGATCGACGCAGATCATGATATCATGGTTTATCTTAATCCTACCAAAGGCAACCCCAATTCCGGAAAGCTGGTGGCTACAGCATCCCACACCTCGCAGTCGGGCGGATACTATACCGTACCGCTGGATGAGCCTGTTGAGCTGAAAGAAGGAGATACATTCTCCGTTATTGTAAAAGAAACAGTGAAAAGCGGTAACGCGCTCATCCTTTGTGAGTATAGCGGATATACACCGTCCGGTACATCTCTGTATGTTGAAACAGACGTACAAGAGGGCGAGAGCTTTTATACCAGCGCAAGCGGCTTTAACAGCCACACATGGTTTGATATGACCAGATATGCGTCCTCAGGCTACGGCAACGTAAGAGTACGCGCATACACCATCCTGCCCGAGCCGGAGCACGAACATGACTGGACCGAAGAGGTCACCAAGGAGGCAACCTGCGGAGAGGACGGCGTGCTGACCAAGACTTGCGGCACATGCGGTGAGAAAACGACCGAGACTATCCCCGCTACCGGCAAGCATACTCCCGGACAGCCTGTTACAGAAAACAAGGTAGACGCTACCTGTACCACAGACGGCTCTTACGACACCGTTACTTACTGCACTGTATGTAAGGAAGAGCTGAGCCGTAAGACAACCAAGATAACCGCACCCGGACACAAGCCCGGCGAAGAAGTTATCGAAAACGAGGTAGAAGCAACATGCACCAAGGACGGCTCTTACGACACAGTGGTATACTGCACGGTATGTAAGAAAGAAATAAGTCGCA
>JAFLRX010000022.1:8605-40869 GCA_022511265.1 Eubacterium sp.
GACACAAGTGGACAGAAAAGATCACCAAAGAAGCTACCTGCGGTGCTGACGGCACGCTGACCAAGACCTGTAGCACCTGCGGTGAGAAACAGACTGAGATCATCCCCGCAACAGGCAAGCATTCTTATGTTGACACTGTAGTAGCTCCTACCATCAAATCGCAGGGCTATACCGAGCATAAATGCTCCGTCTGCGGAGATACATACAAAGACAATTACACCGATAAGCTCCCAACGCCCGCACCCGCTAAGGTTACAGGCTTTGGTCTCAAGGGTCGCGCGGCTGACGCGATCAGGGTTAAGTGGAACAAGTCAGCCGACGCTGACGGATATTTCCTGGAGTATGAGAAAAACGGCATATGGACGACCGTTTCCGACTCGCTGAGCGCAAGCACCACCGAATACCGCGTTGAAGGGCTTGCAGGCGGCACAAAGTACAGCTTCAGAATAAAGGCATATGTGTTAAACGGCAGTGAAAAGGTGTATGGCGAGACTGCAACGGTTGCCTATACCACCAACCCCACTGTAGTAAGCGGCTTTAAGCTGAAAGCACGCGCCGCTGACGCGCTGCGCGTTGAATGGACGAAGAACCCCACCGCAAGCGGCTATATCATTGAAGTACAGTCCGGCGATGAATGGGTAAGAGTTGGTAAGGTAACCAGCACCAACACTACTGAGTTCAAGTTTACCAAGGTAGACGGAAAAGCGCTTTCCGCAGGTACTGTTTACAACGTACGCATCAAGTCTTACTATATGGCGGGCAGCACCGCGCTGTACGGCAATACAAAGACGATAGCGGTACGCACCAACCCCAGCACTGTCAAGGGTGTGACGCTGAAGGGCAGAGCCTCCGACGCACTGCGTTTCGGCTGGACAAAAAATACCAGCGCAGACGGCTACATCATCGAGCAAAAGGTCGGCGACACCTGGAAGCGCATTGCTAAGATAACCAACAACGCCACCACTGAGTACAGAGTATCCGGACTTGCCGCAGGCACGGCGTACAGCTTCCGCATACAGGCGTACAAAATGAGCGGCAGCACAGCGTTGTACAGCGGCTATACTACTGTAAGCTATCGCACCAACCCGAGTGCGGTCAGCGGATTGACCGTAAAAGGTACTACGTCCAATGCCATCCGCATCGGCTGGAACAAGAACACCTCCGCCGACGGCTATATCGTTGAAAAGCTGGTCAACGGCTCGTGGGTAAGAGTGGCTAAGATAACAAACAACGCCACCATCGAATACCGCATAACCGGGCTGAGCAAGGCTACCACCTACAATTTCAGGGTAAAGACCTACAAGATGAGCGGCAGCACCGCCCTTTACGGTGCGGTTAAAACAATAAATGCTAAAACATCATAATAATCTGCAATAAGTAAGTAATAAGCAAACCCGGCAGAGCAAATGCTCTGCCGGGTTTGCTTATTCCCCCAACGCCTTTCTCAAATCCTCAACATACCTCTGCTGCTGCTTTTTCAGATATCCGCTGATAAACAGGTTCATCAACGGTTTTTTTGCGGTCACCTCTTCGGTGAAGATTATTCTTGAGCCGTCGCCGTCAGGGGAGAAGATGCCCTCCCAGCGTCCGCTGATATTTGCGTTGTCAAGGGTAAAGGCATAGCACCTGAACGGCTCTTGCATTGTTATGGTAAAGCTTGTCGCGAAGCCGTCTTTAGTATATTCAATAAAGCCGTCCTCGGTTACTTCTGTCCTTGACAGGTCGCTGCGCCAGCTTGTGTTTTCGTTATCGGTCACTATACCCCATACTTTTCTCAGGTCGCTTTTGAATGTCGCGGTAATGGTTGATTTTTTCATATAATTCTCCAACTTATAAAAACCGCCGACAGGCAAATTGCCTGTCGGCAGCTTAATTACTGTGCCATGCCTAATTCAATAGCCTTGAGGTTTGCCTCAATAAGGTTGGCGCGTTTAGGCGGGATAACCTTCTCCATCGCCTTTTTAACTATCTCGGGAGAAGCGATGTTCGCCTCCTTCAGCAGCTTGCCCAGCAGGATTATGTTAGCCATGCCCTTCATGCCATGCTCGTTAGCAAGCGCGGTTGCGGGGACATAGAAACAGGTGATATCATCCCTATCACACTTTTCCTCGATAAGCGAGCTGTCTATCAGTGCGATACCGCCCTTTACCACCGAGCTGATGAACTTGTCATAGCTGGGGGTATTCATAACGATAAGGATATCCGGCTCGTCCACCAGCGGAGAGCCGATAGGGTCATCGCTGATACATACCGAGCAGTTGCAGGTGCCGCCGCGCATTTCAGGTCCGTAGGACGGCAGCCACGAAACCTCTTTTTCCTCGTACAGTCCGAAGTAGGCGAGCATCTTGCCCATAAACAGTATGCCCTGACCGCCGAAGCCCGCAAGTAAAATCTGATTTGTCATCTTACAGCGCCCTCCTTAAATACTCCGAGAGGATAGTAGGGTATCATTTCGTCCTTCACACGCTGGAGTGCCTCTATCGGCGTCTTGCCCCAGTTGGTCGGGCAGGTGGAAAGCACCTCTATGATGGAAAAGCCCTGCTTGTTCTTCTGGAACTCAAAGCCTTTTCTTATAGCTTTTTTCGCGATGTTTATGTTCTTGGGGTCGATGACGGTCACACGCTCTGCCAGCGCAACGCCGCTGAGCTGCGACAGCATCTCACATACACGAACAGGAAAGCCCTCTACCGAGGTGTTTCTGCCATACGGTGTAGTCTGGGTTATCTGACCGGGCAGGGTGGTGGGTGCCATCTGTCCGCCGGTCATGCCGTAGGTGGTGTTGTTGATGAATATTACCGTGATGTTCTCGCCCCTTGTAGCGGCATGAACTATCTCCGCGGTACCTATTGCGGCAAGGTCGCCGTCACCCTGATATGTAAATACAAACTTGTCGGGGTTGCCGCGCTTTACGCCGGTTGCCACCGCGGGCGCACGTCCGTGTGCAGCCTCTATCATATCACATTCAAAATAATCATATGCCATTACCGAGCAGCCTACGGGGCAGATACCGATAGTGTCGCCCTCTATACCCATCTCGTCTATTACCTCAGACACCAGTCTGTGTACGATACCGTGGGTGCAGCCGGGGCAGTAGTGGGTGGTCACATCTGCCAAAGCATGCGGTCTCTTAAATTCAGGCATTAGTTTTTACCTCCCATTTCTTTTATCTTTGCGAGTATCTCAGCAGGCTTGGGGATTATACCGCCTGTCCTGCCGAAGAACTCCACCGGCTTAGAGCAGTTTATCGCCAGCTTAACGTCGTCTATCATCTGTCCCATGGACATCTCGACAACCAGCACGTTCTTTGCGTTTTCACATGCCTTCTGTATCTGCTGTACCGGGAACGGCCAAAGGGTTATCGGTCTTACGATACCTACCTTCATACCGTCCTTGCGTGCGGCCTCTACCGCGGATTTCGCAAGACGCGCGGTAGAACCGTATGCGATAACGACCGTGTCCGCGTCATCGCAGTAATCGCAGACAGCCTCGCTGTGCTCTGCCTTTATCTTTTCGTATCTCTTAAAACGCTCTACGACCTTATCCTCCAGCTGATCCGGCTGTAAGTAAAGCGAGTTTACGATGTTGTGCTTTCTGCTGTTGCTGTGTCCGTTAGCGGCCCACGGCTTGCTTGATGCGTCGGACATCTTTATCTCCGCGTCGTCAAACTGTACTGGCTCCATCATCTGTCCCAGCAGACCGTCGGCGAGAATTACCGCCGGCATTCTGAACTCGTCCGCGAGGTCAAACGCCTTGGTGACAGTGTCTACCATTTCCTGTACCGACGCGGGTGCAAATACCAGCGCGTGGAAGTCGCCGTGACCCAGCGCATGGGTCACCTGCCAATAATCCGCCTGTGACGGTTGGATACCGCCGAGACCCGGACCGCCCCTCTGTACATTGATTATAACGCAGGGGAGATCTGCGCCCGCTATGTAGGAGATACCCTCAGTCTTCAGCGAGATTCCGGGCGAGGAGGAAGAAGTCATACATCTGATACCCGAGCTTGCGCAGCCGTAAACCATGTTTATCGCCGCAACCTCGGACTCTGCCTGTAAGAATGTACCGCCGACCTTAGGCATACGCTTGGACAGGTATGCGGAAATTTCCGTCTGCGGGGTTATCGGATAACCGAAAAAGCATTTACAGCCCGCTCTCAGCGCTGCCTCGGCCAGTGCCTCGTTTCCTTTCATAAGGCTCTTTTCAGCCATTACTTGTCACCTCCTACTGTTATCGCGCAGTCAGGGCACATCATTGCGCACAGTGCGCAGCCTATGCACGCGTCGTCGTCGATACATACGGCGGTGTAATAGCCCTTTTTGTTCAGCTTTTCCGTCTGCAATTCGACTATATTTTTCGGACAGGCGGTGGTGCACAGTCCGCAGCCCTTGCAGCGGTCAAAGTCAACATTCATCTTTGCCATTTTTATGACCTTTCCTTTCATGAATCAGTCTGTTTTATTGTACCCGCCGAAATATCCGGCAGGATGTGTTCTATTCTTCCCACAGCTTTTTAACATAGACGTTAATGGGAAAGCTGTTCGGCAGCTTGTCCGCATATTCCGCCTTACAGCAGGTGGCTGTTATCGGCAGACCGGACACCCTTGACAGCTCATCAGCGTACGGCAGCGATTTTTCCACTGTCTCAAAGTCCGTCTCCGCGCCGAGGTTGGAGTTGTTGATGATACCGTCACATTTCAGCCCCGACGCCGCCTCAATCTCTCTCATCAGCTCCAACGCCTCTTCCGGCTCGCGGGTGAGATAGCGATAGCGGTTTACGACATACAGCATGGTGGTGTCATCATTTTTCAGCACCGGCAGAAACCGCCCCAGTGCCTTTGCGCCCTCGTCGTCTCCGCCTACGTCTATGATTATATATCCCTCTTTTTCCCGCATACTGCGCAGGTCAAAATCCAGCGCTGGGATATCAAGGTTAGAGTTGGCGTACATCGGCGCGATAAGCTCCGCGCCCTGCGCCCCCAGCAGTTCCTTAAAATCCGCGGTGCGGAAGTATGGGTTTACTATATCCAAGTCCACGACTGTGACCTTTTCGTCCTGTCCGGCAAGCTGTAAGGCGATATTTACCGCGACATTGGTCTTGCCGCAGCCGTAATGACCCGTTATAACAATAAATTTTGAAAGCTTCATATATTCTCCATAAGCAAAAAATGCGCTATACATTAAGTATAGCACATTTTTATCGTTTTGTAAATAGTTTTATTCAGCGGTGTTGTCGGACTCTCCACTCGGGAGATCGCCGTTATTATTGTCGGCAGGCTGTTCCGGCAGACTGTCTGCGGCGTTTACCGTCTCGTCGGTAAATACTTCCTTTGCTTCTTCGCGCAGCTTGCTGTCATCTATTTCGTTCAGCTCTCCGCGCATCAGCTTTGCAAAGTCCTCTCCGTCTATCTTCTCATGACGGATAAGGTATTCGGCAACAAGGTTAAGCTGTGACATATTCGCCTGCAATATCTGCTTTGCGTTTTCATAGCCGGTCTCTATCAGCTCTCTTACCTCGCCGTCTATCTCAGCCGCAACATTCTCGGAATAGCTGCGTCCCTGCGAGTAATCTCTGCCTAAGAACACCTCGTTTGAGTCGTGTCCGTACACTATCGGACCCAGCTTTTCGGAAAAGCCGTAGCGTGTAACCATGTTTCTCGCTATATCTGTCGCGCGCTCGATATCGTTGCTTGCGCCGGTTGAGATGTCGTCCAGCACCAGCTTTTCGGCTACGCGTCCGCCCAGCAGTACGATGATCTCTTCTTCCATCTGCGTCTTAGAGCGATAGCTTCTGTCATGCTCCGGCAGGGAAAGGGTATATCCGCCCGCCATGCCTCTCGGTATAATGGATACCTGATGCACAGGATCCTGCGTCTGACAGTGATAGGTGCAGACTGCGTGTCCCGCCTCGTGGAACGCGGTGAGCTTTTTTTCCTTTTCGGTGACTATCTTGGACTTCTTCTCAGGTCCCGCTATTACCTTAATGGTAGCCTCTTCGATATCTTCCTGTATTATGGCCTTTCTGTTATGCCGTGCGGCAAGCAGTGCCGCCTCGTTAACAAGGTTGGCAAGATCCGCGCCGGTAAAGCCAGCGGTGCTCTTAGCAATGGTCGCAAGGCTGATATCGGGACCCAGCTTTTTGTTCTTGGTGTGTACCTTGAGTATTTCCTCTCTGCCCTTGATGTCGGGGTAGTTGACCACTATCTGACGGTCAAAACGTCCCGGACGCAGCAGTGCGGGGTCAAGGATATCACGGCGGTTGGTCGCCGCAATGACGATAACGTCCTGATTATCCTCAAAGCCGTCCATCTCTACCAGCAGCTGGTTAAGGGTCTGCTCGCGCTCGTCATGTCCGCCGCCGAGACCTGTACCTCTCTGACGGCCGACCGCGTCTATCTCATCTATAAATATTACCGATGGGGTATGCTTTTTCGCCTGGTCGAACAGGTCTCTTACTCTTGACGCACCGACGCCGACAAACATTTCCACAAAGTCAGAGCCGCTTATCGAGAAGAAGGGGACATTGGCCTCGCCCGCAACCGCCTTAGCCAGCAGCGTCTTACCCGTACCGGGAGGTCCCAGCAGCAGCACGCCGCGCGGTATCTTTGCGCCCAGCTCTTGATACTTTTTGGGGTTGCGCATAAAGTCGACTATTTCTGCCATTTCTTCTTTTTCTTCTTCCGCACCCGCAACATCCGCAAAGGTCACCTTAGGACCGGTAGACGGCTGGTTTTTGGTGTTCGCCTTGGAAAACTGGGTCATCTTGCCGCCGCCTGCCTGACGCATGATAACAAAGGTAAAGCCTATCATCAGCGCCACCATCAGCAGATAGGGGAGGAAGCTGAGCAGGAACGAGTTGTCCGAAATGGGGTAAAGGTCCACCTCAAGAGGCTCATCGGGATTTTGCTCATTATAGTTCTGGCGGTAATTCAAAGTGTCTTGTAAAAACAGGCTTACGTTCGGTACCGAATAAACATACGCCGTCTGCGGTGAGTCTTTTAAGACGTATTTCAGCTCGCCGGAGCCTAAGTCCAGCGTATATGCCGCTACATTGTAGTTATCAAATTCGGAAATAACGTCCGAGTATTTCACCCGTTCGGTACGGCTGCCGGTCATTTGCAGCATGGACACCATGCCTATCACCAGCAAAAGTATGATAGCTACATAAATGAATGCGCCCTTGAATTTGTTGTTATGCATTATAGCCCCTTTCTGTCTGCCTGCGGCAGTCACACATTATTGTGTCTCATAATCAAGTATATTCTGTATAGTTCGGCGGGTCGCCGTCTGTTTTTCGCACATTAATAATAATTCACATTTATGAATTAAATATTAATCTGACAGCCGAAAAAATGATCCCAAAAATTATGTTTTTGGCAGTATTTTTCCGCTGTCGGATTTCAGTATAGCATAAAGCGGGTAAAAAAGCAATTGAAAAAACACCCAAAAATCAACTTTTTATCTTATTTTAATCAAATTTTCGTCCGATTTTCAGATTTTACGGTATTTTTCATAATTTGTCTCGACAAACAGCTTTTTCCGTCTTATGCGGACAAACTTATATTGCTGCGGGTTGGTCTTGCCCTGTCCCGCCTTTATTATCTTTATCACATCGCCCAGTGCGCGTGCGTTGACCTTGATGTCGTTTTCCCGCATTATCATGGCCGCTACACGGCGCAGCACGCTTTCGGGCAGCACCGCCAGCTTTTTCACGCTGTAGCCGTCATCAAGCACGCAGTCCATCTTAGCGGCAACAGCCGCGCTTTCGAGATATTCGTCGTCATGCGTCACACTTTCGCACAGCCGTGCTACCGCCGACTCAAACGACGGGTTGATGGCTTTCAGTTCGGGTATTATACGGTGACGTATGCGGTTTCTGACGTAATCGTCGCTGTCGTTGGTGCTGTCATGGACGTAACCTGTAAGCATTTCGGCACAGAACCGCTCGGTCTGCTCTCTGGTACAGCCGATAAGCGGGCGGATTATGTTGTCCCGCACCGCGGGTATCCCGCATATCCCTGTCAGCGCAGTACCGCGCAGCATATTTATCAGCACCGTCTCCGCATTGTCAGAGGCGGTGTGCGCCGTCGCCGTCAGTCCTCCGTACAGCGCGTTCAGCTCGTCAAAGAACTCATAGCGCACCCTGCGCGCACATTCTTCAATGCTTTCATGCTGACGGACAAGTCTGCCGACCTTGACCTTTCTTACATACAGCGGCAGGTCAAGACGCTTGCACAGCGTCCGCACAAACCGCTCGTCTCGGTCGCTTTCCTCGCCGCGCAGGCAATGATTTATATGGCAAGCTTTTAACGTAAACCCAAATTCGTCTTTTGCCTCATACAGCGCCAGCAGCAATGCCACGCTGTCCGCGCCGCCGCTGACCGCCGCGATAACGCAGCCCGCATTGCCCAGCGCGTCGGATATTTTACCGTTTGCTTTAAGCTCTCGGGTCAGCATGTATATACTCCACATCGGTAAAGCGTGTGTATTGTCCGTCCCACATCAGCGGTACGGTGGCGGTCTCGCCGTGGCGGTTTTTCGCGATTATACATTCGCACGCCCTTTGGTTTTCCTCGGATTTTTCATAATAGCTTTCTCTGTATAAAAACAGCACTACGTCCGCGTCCTGCTCGATGGTACCCGAATCTCTCAGGTCGGACAGCTGCGGCCGTTGGCTTTTTTCCTTGCCTTTCTCCGCCGAACGGGAGAACTGCGACAGGGTAATTACCGGCACGTTAAGCTCTTTCGCCATTATTTTAAGGTCACGGGTCATTTCCGACACCTGATTTACACGGTTAAGGTCGCGCCTGCCGGAGGATAAAAGTCCCAAATGGTCTATTACCACCAGTCCGAGATTATCCACACGCTTCAGCTTTGATTTTATATCGTTTACGGTTGTTGTGCCGCTGTCATCTATGAGAATATTCATACCTGACAGTACTTGTGCCGCGTCAGCAAGATTTCTCCATTCTTTTCCCGAAAAGCGTCCGGTTTTCATCTGCGAGCTGGATATCATACCCTCGCTGGATATCATTCTCTTTACCAGCTCTTCCTTGGTCATTTCCATATTAAAGACGCATATCGTCTTGTCCGGGTGTATTCTCGCGGCGTTTGTAACCATATTCATCGCAAACGAGGTCTTTCCCATACCGGGGCGTCCCGCGATAACTATCCAGTAGGAATTGCCCAGTCCGAAGGTGTATTTATCAATTGAGGGAAATCCGCTTTTCAGCCCGTTGTTCGCCTTTTTATCCGGATTTGAGGAAAGCTCGGATAGCTCATTCAGCACATCCACCACAATGGCGTTGATAGAGGTTAGTCCCTGCGGCTTGTTATCGGTGCGTATCCGATAAATTTTGTCCTCGGCAAGCTCTATCAGCTCGTCTTTTTTATCATCGCCGCCTGACGAATGTTCGAGTATTTCTTTTGCAGCGGTTACCAGTCTGCGGCGTACGTACTTTTCGTCAAGTATATCAATATAGCTTTCTATGCTGGAGATGCTGGGCACCATGTCTATCAGCTTTGCAAGATAGCTCTGGCACTGCTCGGCAGAGTCAAACACGTTTGCCTTCAGGCATTTTTCTCCTACGGTGACTATATCTATCAGCTCGCCTACCGCAAACATCTTAGACATCTCGCTGTATATGTCTGAGTGCAGCTTGACATAAAAATGCTCCGGACGTAATAATTTTACTCCGGCCTTTGCCATATTGTTCTGACCGTCAAGCAGTATCGCCCCGAGGACAGACTGCTCCGCCTCAAGGCTGTGCGGCATATTCATGTCTGTGAAATTTATATCAGGCATAATAATCTTCTTTCTGATTAGGTTTCAATGCCGCGCCGGCGGCATACCTCAATTATGCATTATGAATTATGCATTATGAATTAAATTCACGCTTCCTGCACCGATACGGTGAATTTAGCCGTTATCCCGGTAAACAGACGGGCCTCTGCCTCGTATGTACCGTAGTTTTTGATATCCGTCTTGGTGCTTATCTTGCGCTTGTCAATGTCAAAGCCGTAATCCTTCTTTATCTGCGCGCTGATGTCTTTGCCGGTAACCGAGCCGAACAGCTTGCCGCCCTGTCCCGCCTTTGCCGTTATCTTCAGCGTCTTGCCGTCGAGAGCTTCTTTCATCTTCTTTGCGTTGGCCTCTTCAACGTCCAGCTTGTGCTGTGCGGACGCCTTTTGTCCCTCAAGGTGGTTCAGCGCCTCGTTGGTAGCCTCTACCGCTAGCTTTTTCTTTATCAGCACGTTTCTGGCGTAGGTGTCCTTGACTTCCTTGATGTCACCTTTTTTGCCTGTTCCGGCAATGTCCTGAAGTAAAATGACTTTCATTTTTATTCTTCCTTTCGGTTAATTTTCACTCTTTGTATTGGTTTCGTAATAGCTGTCTATCGCCTGGCATAACGCCTGCATAGCCTGCTTTACGCTGCAGTTTTTCAGCTGTACGCCCGCCATGGTCTGGTGTCCGCCGCCGCCCAGCGCCTCCATTACCAGCTGGACGTTCATACCGCCCATGCTGCGCGCGCTGATGGACACCTCGTCATTCATCGTGCGGTACAGCACGAAGGACGCGTCAACATTGCTGATGGTCAGCAGCTCGTCTGCGG
The DNA here is from genome assembly GCA_022511265.1 of Eubacterium sp. Taxonomy (GTDB): domain Bacteria; phylum Bacillota; class Clostridia; order Oscillospirales; family Ruminococcaceae; genus Ruminiclostridium_E. The sequence continues at coordinate 19,215 of JAFLRX010000022.1, forward strand.
CCTGCGGCGCAACTATACGCAGATCATCCGCGTAAAAGTCACACGGCGCAATGGCGCACTGTCTGTATATCTCGGCGTCGGCGACTATCTGCGTCTTTCTCTTATAGCTGTCTATCGAGCTTGAGAACAGCTTTTTTACGGTTATGGTGTCCGCACCCAGCTTTCTCAGCACAGCCGCCGCCTCAAACGTCCTTACGCCGGTGCGCATAACAAAATTCTTGGTGTCCAGCATAATACCCGCCAGCAGACATTCTGCCTGATATGCTTTCAGTCTGCCTGCCTCGCCGAAGTATTGCAGCAGCTCGGTCACCATCTCCGACGCGGAGGACGCGTACGGCTCGTGGTGGAATATCGCGGCGTTTTCTATGCAGTTCACCATTCGTCTGTGGTGGTCTATTACTACTATCTTTTTCGCCTTTTCCAGCAGCTCCGCGCTTTCGATTATCTTGGGGTTATGGGTATCGCAGATGATAAGCAGAGTATCATCGGTGATACCGTCTATCGCCTTGGCAGGGGAGATTATTACCGGGTCATCCGTCTGTCCCGCGGCAGGGAACAGGTCGATAAGCTCCTTAGCAAGCGAGGTATCTCGGTCACATACAGTATGCGCGTCCTTGCCCAGATTGCGCAGCGCGCAGGTAAGTCCCACGCAAGAGCCGACGCTGTCTAAGTCGCTGAACTTGTGTCCCATTATGTATATCTTGTCCGAGTTGTCCGCCATAGCCAGCAGAGAGTGCGCGATGATACGGGTGCGCACCTTTGCCTGACGCTCTACGCCCTTGGACACGCCGCCGTAAAATTCAAAGCCGGACTCGGTCTTTATCGCCGCCTGGTCTCCGCCGCGGCCCAGCGCCATTTCTAACGCCTGCTGCGCTATCTTTTCGCTTTCGGTCAGGGTCTTGCCGGTACGTCCGATACCTATAGACAGCGTAACATTGACGCGGTCGTTTACAAATATCTCACGCGCCTTGTCAAGTATTGATACCTTATCCTCTATCATCTTGGCAAGATGACGTTCTTCTATCACCGCCACAAAGCGATCGGAGGAGATCTTACGCAGTATTCCCGTTGTGGTGTCGATAAAGTCCTCCAGCAGCTTGTCTATCTGTACAGAGACATGCGCCTTTTCACTTTCGGGGCAGCCGCTGATAAGCTCTTCATAGCCGTCTACCATCACCAGCATAACCACCGGCTGTGACAGCTTTTTCTCGGTTCGTATCGCGGAATAATCGGTAATGTTACGGAAAAACAGCAGCGTCAGCTCGCCATTTTCTTCATCCTCATCGGGGACACGGGCGTACACCCTGAATACCTTGTCGTTGTACTTTATTACCTTGCCGTCATGCTCGAAAAACGTTTTCGGCTTAATATCGGTTATTTCCGAGATAGAGGTGCCGTACTCACGCGCATCGGGAAATTCTTCCTCAAACAGCTTGTTGCACCAGATGATACGGTCAAGGCTGTCGGTCACCACCGCGGCCAGCGGATAGCTGTAGGTGCTCATCAGTTGCTTATGCTCCAGCTCTTCGTTTATCCTTGACTGATACTGGACGGTCTTGCGGGTGACCTGAATAAGCTTGCCTATTACAAAGCCGACTATCAGCACGATAAAGGGCAGCGTTATCCAAAACATATTTGTATTTTGAGAGTAAACGTACAGCTCTAAAAATACCATAGCCGCGACCAGTGCCGCAACCGATATTACCAGTCCGCCGTCCCGATAGAAGTTTTTCATTCAGTATCACCCCCTGTTTGAATAGTTAATAGTGAATAAGTCAGGTGCGCCCTGCGGGCGCGAATTTTCAATTCACTGTGTTTTTATTATACTTCCATTATTATAGGCAGTATCATAGGGCTTCTCTTGGTCTTTTGATAGATATAATTACCTAGCTCGTCCTTTATGCTGGACTTTATGTTGCCCCATTCTCTTATATTATGCGCAGAGCAGTCGTTCAGCGTCTTTCTGATAAGCTGCTTTGCCTCGTCTATCAGCTCTTCCGACTCTCTCACATACACAAAGCCTCTGGACACTATATCCGGTCCGGCTATTACCTCGCCGCTCTCGCGGTTTATGGTGGTTACCACCGCGATAAGTCCGTCCTCGGCAAGATGCTTTCTGTCACGCAGCACTACCGAGCCGACGTCGCCTACGCCGAGACCGTCCACCAGTACGCGTCCCGACTGCACCTGTGTGGTTATCGCCATGTCGGTGCCGTCAGTCTCTACCACCTGACCGAGATTGAGCAGGAATATATTGTCCTCGGGTATGCCCATTTTTATCGCCAGCCCTTGATGCTTTTTCAGGTGCTTGTATTCGCCGTGTATCGGGATAAAGAACTTCGGCTTGGTCAGCGCCAGCATCATCTTCAGCTCGTCCTGACACGCATGTCCCGAGACATGCACCTCGTACATCGCCTCGTATACGACCTCCGCGCCCTGCTTCATCAGCTCGTTTACCAGCTTGCCGACAAATTTTTCATTACCGGGTATCGGGGTAGCGGAGATAATGATAAGGTCCTGCGGGGTAATAGATACCTGCCTGTGATCTCCGGAGGACATTCTCGACAATGCGGACAGCGGCTCGCCCTGACTGCCGGTGGTGATTATTACCATCTTCTCGGGCGGGTAGTTGTTTACTTCCTCTATATCCACCAGCATGCCGTCCGGCACCTTGATGTAATTCAGCTCTCTCGCGGTGGCAAGCACGTTCAGCATGCTTCTGCCGGATACCGCTACCTTTCTGTCCCATACCGCCGCGCAGTTGATTATCTGCTGTACACGGTGTATGTTGCTGGAAAAGGTCGCAACGATTATCCTCTTACCCTCGCCGCCCGCAAACAGACTGCGAAAGCTTTCGCCAACCTTGCGTTCGGTCGCGGTATAGCCGGGTCGCTCTGCGTTGGTGCTCTCCGACAGCAGTGCCAGCACGCCCTTGTTGCCCAGCTCGCCAAAGCGGGCAAGGTCGATTATTCCGCCCTCTATCGGGGTATAGTCAACCTTAAAGTCGCCGGTATGCACGATTATTCCCGCAGGGGTATGCACCGCCAGCGCGCAGGCGTCGGGTATCGAGTGGTTGACCCTTATAAATTCCACCGACATACAGCCCATTTTTACATGCTGTTTCGGTGTTACTACGTTAAGACTGCATTGGGAAAGTATCCCGTGCTCTTTCAGCTTGCCCTCTACCAAGCCCAAGGTAAGACGTGTACCGTATACGGGTACGTTTACTTTTTTCAGCAGATAGGGCAGGGCGCCGATATGGTCCTCGTGCCCGTGAGTGAGGATTATACCGCGGAAATGCTCTCTGTTCTTTTCGAGATATGTGAAATCCGGGATAACAAGGTCTACGCCCAGCATATCCTCATCGGGGAACGCAAGACCGCAGTCTATGATGAACATATCGTTTGCGCATTCATAGACGTACAGGTTTTTGCCTATCTCGTTCAGTCCGCCCAGCGCGAACACCCTTACAGGGGTCTTCTTGCCGTGCGCTCTTTCCGCATTTTCATGACCATGCTCGGGTTTTGCGTGATTGTCATGCCTTTGGGTGTTTTCCTTTACGGGCTTTTGCTGTTCTTTGTTTTGTGCGTATCTGTCACGCAGCACAGGCTTTTTGGGCGGCTGCGCGTTGTCCTGCGCGTATCTGTCGCGCAGCACCGGCTTTTTGCCCGGCTGTTCGGGTCTGCTCAGCTTAAAGCTCTTTATTTCCGCGCTTTTTGCGCTGCGGCTGTCGCTGAGCTTAAATTCCTTTGCAAAGGGATTTTTCTTTTTCTTGTTCCTCAGCGGCTTTCGCGCGGGTGCGCTTTGCTTTTCCGCATCGGAAAGCTGATTCTTTTGTTCAACTTTATTCATCTGATCACCTTTCTTTGGCAGGACAAAATAAGGCCTTGCTTTTTCATATGTGCGCCTGCGGCAATAGCTTTTAGTGATTTTGTCAGAGTTGGTCCTGCATACCCGATACATACGGTGCTATGTGATATGCGTAACCGTTTGCTGAGATATTTCTGAATAATACATAGTCTGATAATACTGCCGCGTTGTCCTGCATGATATTTTTAATTTAATAAATTCCTAAATTAGGTTAAGTAGGGCGGAATAAAATCCGCCGATTATCGTTGCTGCGAGTCAGCCCTAAACATATTGCATACATATTATATTGTATAACAAAATGAGGAAAAAGTCAAGGGAAATTATTGAATAGGTGACATCTATAGCAGCAATATGAAGAAAAGTGTCGCTATATTGCTTTATTTCTGCCGCTGAGTACCGTATCTGCCAATAAGCTCTTCGGTGAAATCGCATATCTCGGCGGCGGTCTCGGCGTTTGCCGATTGGGCGAACAGATACAGACCCTTGCCGCGTCGGTCAGAGCGTATCAGCACCTTGCCGTTTTCGTGTTCTATCATCACGCCCTCGCTTATCGCTGCGCTTTCTCTGCCCAGCCTGCGCAGCATATCCGGCGCGGTCACACCGTCCAGCGGGACATAGCGTTTCTCCCGCTCAAACCTCGGCAGTGCCTCGGTCGCCTGCTCGAAGGTCATATTCTGCCGCACAGCATATTTCAACGCGTTTATCGCCAGCACGCAGCCGTCGGTGATAAACGGCTGGGTCTGCGCGATAGCCCGCGCGGTGCTGTCAGAGTTGTCGTTGGTGCAGGCGTTATAGCGGTATGCCGTCCTGCCATAGCTCTCGCAGATACGTTCCATATCAAACAATACGTTATGCGGCAGGGCAATGTCGCTGCCCTGACTTACAAGGTCAAGATAGTTCATAAGCAGCAGCCGCTCCATACCGACTGCGTCGGTGCTGCGTGTATATATCTCGGCAGAGGTACCGCTGTGGTCTATCGAGATTATCATACGCGGACCTTTCTCGTCGCTTATCTTTTCAAATACCGCCGATATGCATTTTTTCAATGCGGAATTATTGCAGTCAAGCTGTATCGAATATCCGCTGTTAAAGTCCGCCAGCCGTGACAGCATCGCGGCATAAAACACCCCGCTGTCATGTGAGATAAGGTGCCTGCCAAAGCCGTCAAATCTCGCCTTCGGAGCGCCGCCGCGGTTCATTATGCCCTCCAGCTTGCGCTCTTGCGCGCGGGTTATCGGTATGCCCCCCTCGGCTAGTATCTCTACAGAGGTATCCGCGCCGACAGACACATACATTATCAGTCCCGCGTCGCAAAGCCTGCTCTTGTGGACAAGCATTGACACAGCAGTCTCTCCGCAGTCAAGACAGTCCCGCCCCGCGGCGTTTATCCCCGCGATAAGGCTTTGCATAAACACCTGCGACCGTCCGTCCGCGCGGCAGCCTACGCATACGGTTTTCTCCGATACCGCTGCCGCCGCCGCACCCAGCATACTCATCACCGACGGGGTGGCGGTAATTCCGGTTTGCCCTGTATAGCCGTTCTCATCCAGCTCAAAGCCGCCGCGCGCGCCTTTTTCCATATCCGACCTCAGCGTCACATTGTCCGACACCTGCTTGTCCGACCATATTTTTACGTCCGGCATAACTATGCTGCCCTTGCCGATGGTCGCCCGCTCACCCAGCACGGCGTTTTCGTATACCGCGCTGCCGCTTTTCACCGAGACGTCGGGGCAGACTATACAGTCGCACAGCCTTACGTTGTCCGCGATAAACCCGCCGTCGGATATCACCGCACCGTCTATCGTACAGCCGCTGCCGATTGTTACATTATCGCCTATCACCGCACCGCCGCGTATCACGGTGTCACTGCCGATGTTGACGTTTTTTCCGATATAGTACGGCGCGCGCAGATTGCGATAGTTTCCGGTGCCGCTGTCGGAATAACCGCCGTCGGTTATTTTGCGCGCGTCTATGCGGCAGTCAACTCTGCCCTCAAGAATATCGCGCTGACAGCGTTTATATGCTTTCAGGTCGCCGATGTCGCACCAATAGCCCTTATCCTCGTATGCGTACATCGGAATATCCTGTTCCAGCATTTTCGGGAATATATCACAGGCAAAGTCCGAAAATTCATCATCGGGTATCAGCTGCAAAATTTCCGGGGACAGCACATATACGCCCGTGTTTGCGTTGTTGTCGGTGCAGCCGATAAATGACGGCTTTTCGGTAAAACCGGTGACCTTGCCGTTGCTGCTGTTCACCAGTCCGAACTCCCTCGGGTCGTCGGCGCGCTTGGTGATTATTGTTGCGGCCGCCGAGTTATCCTTGTGATATTTCAGCGCGGCGGTGAGATTGAAATCACACAGCGCGTCCCCGCTTATCACCAGAAACGGCTCGGTGAATGCTGCCGCTGCCTTTTTTACGCAGCCTGCCGTACCCAGCGGCGACTGCTCGTAGGAAAAGCCCAGCTTAATGCCCTCATAGTCGCCTTTCGAGAAGTAGTCCTCTATCATCTCGCCCTTGTATCTCAAAGTAAAAATTGCCTCGTCGCAGCCGTGCTTTTTCAGCAGGTCAAGTATATAGCAGCATACAGGCTTGCCGCATAACTTTGCCAGCGGCTTGGGTATGCTTTCGGTAAGGGGCAGCAGCCGCGTCCCGCAGCCGCCCGCCATAATTATAGCTTTCATATTTTTTCTCCTTTCACATTTGTTTTTATTATTTTTCTTTTTCGTGCAAATATAACAAATTACCTTAAAATCTACCTCTTTTTTCACAAAACCGCAATACAAACATAAATTGAAGTATCACACATTAAATGAAGAATAACACATTTTCCCGAAAGGACTGATACGCTTTGAAAAGCTTTATTATATTAAAATCATCCACTGCCGCTATGCGCGCCGTTACGGTGCTGAAAAAGGCGAAGATATCCGCCAGGCACGCCAAAATAACTACTAAAAAAGGCTGCCGCTTCGGCATATGGGTAAACGGCGACCTGGAAAATATCTGCCGCATTTTACAGGTTAACGGCATAGTCTGCCTTGAAATAAAAGGGGAGGGCGAGCTGAGATGATATATTTCGACAATGCCGCCACCACATACCCAAAGCCCGCCTGCGTGATAAAAAGCGCCGAGCGGGCGCTGTACGATTACGGGGCTAATCCCGGTCGGTCGGGGCACAGGCTGTCCGTGCTTACCTCCGAGCAGGTGTTCTATGCGCGAGAACGCTGCGCGGAGTTTTTCGGCGCGGAGACCGAAAACACGGTGTTCACCCTCAACTGCACCCACGCATTAAACTTTGCGATAAAGGGCGTCTGCGCATTGTACAAGCGTCCGCACATAATCACCACCGACTTAGAGCATAACGCGGTGATAAGACCGATACATTCGCTGGCAAAGCAGGGGATGGCTACCTACAGCATCGCCGACAGCGGTGAGACGGACGACGACCTTATCCGCAGCGTAAAGCGGCTCATCCGCCGCGAAACACGGATAATGGTTGTGACGGCGGGCTGTAACGTGGACGGGCGGATAACGCCTTTAGCCCGTCTTGCCGAGATATGCCATGCCCGCGGCATATGCCTTATCGCCGACTGCGCGCAGGCGGCGGGTGTTATCCCGATAAGCCTGTCCGACGGGATAAACGTCATCTGCGCCCCCGGGCATAAGGGCTTGTACGGACCTATGGGGACAGGGCTGCTGCTGACCGACGGAAAATACCCGTTGAGCAGCATTATCGAGGGCGGCACAGGCAGCAACAGCGAGGACGTGAACCAGCCGGACTTTCTGCCTGACATGCTGGAAAGCGGCACGATAAACACCCCCGGCGCGATAGCCCTCGGCAGCGGTGTTGCGTTTGTAAAATCAAAGGGTATACACCGCATATCTCAGCATGAGACGGCGATATGTGAGAGGATAATAGAAGGATTGAGCGGCAATCCGAGGATAACCGTGTACCGCAGCGCAAACACCGCGCGTTATCTGCCTGTGGTCTCTTTCAATGTAAACGGCATATCGTCCGCCGAGGTTGCGCAGATATTATCCGATAACGGCTTTTATCTGCGGGCGGGGCTGCATTGCAATTTTCTCGCCCATAAAAAGCTGGGTACGATAAAATACGGTACAGTGCGGCTTGCGCCGTCGGTGTTCAACACAATGTCAGACGCGGTAAAATTTATCAGCTTTATCAACAAAAACTACCGCTGAATGAAAAAATCTTTCGTTTTGCAGAAAAAATCCCCAAAAATTTATAAAAATTTTCGTCAGGCATATTGAAATTGACAAAAAAAGGTGTTAAAATATAATATAAATAAGTATGTAAAAAACCGGAATGAGGGAAAAACAGTGTTGGATTATTTGACCGACATATGGGAAAACCTGCTCAGCGTCTTTCGGCTGATGGAGCCGATAGATTATATCGACATTCTTCTGCTGGCATGGCTCATCTACAAAGGAATAAAAATAATCAGAGAAACCCGCGCAATGCAGCTTGTGAAGGGTATTCTCCTTATTGCCGTGCTGTTTTTCCTTGTTAATCAGTTCGAGCTGAAGGCGATGCGCGTTATTATCGACACATTCTTGAATGTCGGTATCGTCGCCATTCTTATCGTGTTCCAGCCGGAGCTGCGGCGTGTGCTGGAAAAGCTGGGCCATACCAAGGTAAAGACCATCGCCCGCAACTTTGAAGCTGCCGAGGCTGCGCGTATCGAGGCTGAAAACTGTATAAACGCGGTATGCGATGCCTGCGAGCAGCTGTCGCTGACCGCGACCGGCGCGCTTATCGTATTCGAGCGGGAGACCAAGCTGGGCGAGCAGATAGACACCGGTACATTGCTCAACGCAACGCCCAGCGCGGAGATGTTCGGCAATATATTCTTCCCTAACACGCCGCTGCACGACGGCGCGGTGATAATCCGTGACAGCAAAATATACGCGGCGGGCTGCTTTTTGCCAAAGCCGCAGAAGGAAGAGCTTATCTCCAAGGCTCTCGGTTCCCGTCACCGTGCGGCAATAGGCATCAGCGAGGTGTCCGACGCGGTGACCGTGGTGGTATCCGAGGAGACGGGAACTATTTCGGTGTCCGAAAACGGCAACCTTACCCGTTTTTACAACAAGGACTCGCTGCGCAAGCTGCTGGAGGAAAAGATATTACCCGAAAAAGTCGAGCCTAAAAAGGCAAAACATAAAAAGAAGTCCGCCCGTTCGGAAAAGGAAAAGGAGGCGGCAAATAAATGACACATTTTCTGAAAAAGCTTCTACGCTCGTTTGTAAAAGAACTTAAAAATATCATCATTGCGCTGGTTGCAGCGGTGATTATATGGTTCGCCATTTCCATTCAGATATTCCCTGATATTGTTACCCACGTCAACGATATACCCGTTGCCGCGTCGCCCACCGAGTATATGAAATCACACAACCTCAGCATTGCCGACGGCTATCAGCAGAGCGTCTCGGTACAGATAAGCGGCAAGAGATACGACATAGGCAATCTCGGTGCGGAGGATTTCACCGCAACGCTTGACCTGTCGGAGGTCAACGGCCCGGGCGAATATAAGGTCGGTGTAACCGTAGAGCCGGTAAATGACGTAAACTGCAAGATAGACGACACCAACCTTTTGGTAAATGTTGAAATAAAGGAAATTATCAGCAGGACCTTCAGCATAGCGGACGGAACAATGACAGTGACCGCCGACAAGCTTATCCCCAACGGAGATAATCTTAAAATAAACAGCATCACTGTCGAACCGGACACCGTGACGCTTACCGGTAACTCTACCGATATTAATGCGATAAAGAGTGTCGAGATACGCTCTGACTTCGAGGGCAGGACCGATGAGTCGATCAGCTCCGGCGGCAAGGCGGTTTATATCGGCGACAACGGCGCGATAGTTGAAAACCCCAACATCACAGCCGACAGCACGGATTTCAGGGTAAACGTTTCGCTGCATACCCAAAAGACGCTGCCGCTGACGGTGCAGTTCACCAATGTGCCGGAGTACTTTGATCTCAGCAGCCTTAAATACAGCATCTATCCCGAGGAGCTTACCATTTCCTCGCCGGATGCGTCGATAGATCTGCAGGAGACCTTTGAGGTCGGCGTAATTGACCTCAGCACACTGACCACGCGCTATCTACAGCAGATGATGCTGCCGATAACATTGCCGGAGGGCTATAACAACGTCAGCGGCAACACCTCGGCACGGATAACCTTTGAGGGTGCGGACGACTATACCTTCCTTACCTATACGGTGCCTAAGGAGAACGTAATAGTCACCAACGCGCCGGATAACTATGACGTGACCGTTCTTACCAACGAGCTGTCCGTCAACGTGACCGGACCGAGTACCGATATTGCCGCGCTAACCGCAAGGAACATTTATGTCACCGTTGACCTTATGGGTACGACGCTTTCACCCGGTCTGATAGATATGAACGCCGAGGTAGAGGTGCGCCGCATCAACACCAAATGCTGGGTGACAGGTGAATATACCGTTTCGCTGCAGGTCAGCGAAAAGCCTGAGGAAGAGCTGCCTGAGCCTGCCCAGCAGTAACAAAGGATATTTATTATGGTTTTATTAGATGAAGGAATAATTGAAAACGCCGGAGAACAGCTGCACAAGGCGCATCAGTTTGCCCAGGCGCTGTGGGACGGATTTTTGGCATATCTGCCGACGCTTATATTCGCGATAGTTATACTTATCGTGGGCTACCTTATTTCAAAGCTGATACTAAAGCTGATGAAAAAGGGTATGAAGCGTTCGGTGGTGGACGTCACCGTAACAAAGTTTACATACTCGCTGGTAAAGATAGTTATTTATGTGCTACTAATTACGATAGTATTGGCGGTGCTGGGTGTGCCGATGACTTCTATCATTGCGGTGATAGGCACGGCGGGCGTTGCTATCGGTCTTGCGTTGAAGGACAGCCTGTCCAATATCGCCGGCGGATTTTATATACTTATCTCAAAGCCGTTCAAGATAGGCGATTATATCGCCTCTGACGGGGTAGAGGGTACGGTAGAGGCTATAAGCATATGGTACACACACCTGCATACCCATGATAACAGATCGGTGTTTATGCCCAACGGCGAGCTGGTAAAGTCAAACATTATCAACTACACATATAACCCGACGCGCAGGTTGGATCTTACTTTTTCTATTTCCTACAGGTCGGATGTCGAAAAAGCGAAGCAACTGCTTGCCGAACTTGTAAAGGCGCACGATAAGATACTTGACGAGCCTGAGGCGGTAATAAGGGTGCTTACCCTCGGCAACAGCTCGGTGGACATTGCCTGCCGCCCGTGGGTAAAGCCGGAGAATTACTGGGACGTTTACTTTGACCTGACCGAGCAGGCGAAAAAGATGTTTGAAGAAAACGGTATCGAAATACCGTATAATCAGTTGGATGTGCATATCAATTCATAATGCATAATAAATAAGCGCCGCCCAAAGGGCGGCGCAATATTTTGATCCGTGCCGCAGTGCGGCACACAACAGTTATTCATAAAAAAAGCACCCGCAAGGGTGCTTTTTCCTATATACTTTGGTTTTGATACTTCATTTTTGTTGCCATTCCTCCGCGGATATGACGTTCGTCCTTGTTTTTTTGCAGTATCTCCTTTACTTTTCCGTACAGCTCAGGATTGATTTTGGACAGTCTTACCGTTACATCCTGATGGACGGTGCTTTTGCTTATCCCGAATTCTTTGGCGGTGCTTCTCACAGTCGCCCCGTTATCTATTATATATTCTCCTAATATGACACATCTTTCCTGTTTGGCATCCGGCACTGAATATGATTTGCCTTTCACAAAATCGCCCCTTTCTTCGGAGGTGAAGGCAGCACCGTACAAGGCTGTGGCACTTTGTTCGGTGTTGTCTTTATCCGTTGGTTGATTATATGCCCAACAGGATAACTTTATGATTGGCGGACAGACTTATATTTTTTGTCGGGTAAAACCTTTCTGCAGAAAGGTTTTACCGCATACCCATTTCCAAAGACTTTTAATATGTTTCATAGATTGAGGGAGACCCTTTTGAAAAGGGTCTCCCTCAATCAGCATATTACTTATACAGCTCTTCTATCAGCCGGTCCATTTCTCCGCCGTTGTCGGCGGTCTTGTCGTTATAGCGTATATCTGAATAGGTCTCGGAAATTTTTTCGATATCACATTTACCCATATACAGCCGTGAGGCTTCGTCGGTCTGCTGTTCGACAGTGTAGGCGGGGGAAAGCTTTTTGCTGCGCTTTGCCATCCACATCAAAAACAACCGATAGCCTATTCGGTATTTCTCTGTCGGGTTCTGTTCTTTTTTGTAGCTTTTCAACAGCTCGGTCGGCGTGGTCTGTTCGATACGCTCTTTACGTATCGAGATAGTCTCATAATAATCGGTATATCCCTCGTCCTCGTATGTCTTTTCGTCCTGTGCGGACAGCCGCTTGAACAGCCTGCCTGCCATATATCTGAAAAATTCCGCTATCTTTTTTCTGAACACGATGATAAGCACCACCGCAACGATAAGCGCGAGATACAGCGTGACGTCAAAGCCGCTGCCACCGACAGATAGCAGCTCTCCCAGCCCGTCGGGCGTCTCATCGTCAGGTATCGGTGCGCTGTACATTTCAATGTTCATCAGCAGCGCGTCAATTATCTTTAACGTGGTCGTTGCTATCCAGTTCAGAAAATCCACGATTATATCCTTGCACAGCATAAGTAGAAGAATAACCGAGCAGACAATTATTATCATACGCGCGTTGTGCGAGCGCAAGCCCCGCGGCACTATCAGGTTGATGTTTTTGCGGCGGTTTATCTGTGTCTCTATGTTAGACTGGTTTATCAGCAGCACGGTTATCATCGCCATTATTATCAGCATAAAGGCGATAAGCGAGCGGCATGCCGACAACGCGTCGGAAAATGTTTGGTTATAATCCATCATCGCCTGCTGCATAGAGGCGAAGATATAGCATAAAAAGCTCTCCACCGCATAAACAGCCAGCCACTGAAAGGTGAACGTATCGGTAAAGCTTTTTTCGGTCAGCTTTCTGCCCGCCAGATACCACATCAGCACCGAGGGTAAAAACGACAGCACCGCCATAAAGGTAAACGTATTCGCCTTTGTCAGCCTGTCCGCAACAGACAGCCCGACCAGCGCAAGCACCTCTGCCATTACAGCACCGATAAATAGCAGTACCTTAGACAGGGCTATCTTTTTCGGCTTGGTCTGTTTTCTCTTGAACAGTTCGAGAAAATATCCGCCGAGCATCGGTATCCAGCAAAAACAGAAATATATCAGATATTTAAGCGGGAGAAATTGCTCGGTGCCCAGCACGTCAAACATTGACATCAGCGGCAGCGGAACTGCCAGCATAGCGATTATGGATACGACCTTCAAAATCTTGTTTCTCATACCGCACCCCCTTCCAGGTTGGTGCGAAACGCAAAGCGCGACACCGTAAGATAGTTATATCCCTCGGCGTCCTCAGTGCTGCCGCTGGTAAAGAACGCGACGTTCTTCCCGCCTGCGGTCAGCCTGTCCGCAAATTCTTTCATAGCGTCGTCTATGTAAGAGGAAATTATAATTATATCGGTGAATACACCGCAGTTTACGGTGCCAAGAAAATCCGAAAATTCCGTCGTGCAGGTGTCTGACAGCTCCGCCAGGCTTTTCAGCAGCGGCAGTGTCTCTTCCTCGCTGTGTAGTATGTCCGAGCAGCAGCTGCCATTTCCGCCGCTGGCGGCGAATGCCGCGCTGCCGCCGCTGTGTATCGAATCTTCTACCAGCTTGACTGACAGCTTTATAAACGCCTCTAAGTCCCAAAAATCCACGCAGGTTATGGGATAGACATTTCTTCTTTGCATATTCATCAGCACCAGTGTGTTGTTGGCGGTGGAATATTCGTTGCTGTATACGTACAGCGCGCCCTTTGATGCGGTATGCTTCCAATGTATGCGGCTCAGCGGCTCGCGTCCCGTGTATTCCTTTGCGCCCGCGATAAGAAACGGGTCCTCATTGATAAAACGTTTTACCGTGGTCTCGCCGATAGGCTCGGTAAAGGAAAGCACGGCGTCCTCTCCGTCGGATGCAGTGGGCAGCACCGTTACGGTGATATTTACATCTATATGAAAGGTCTTTGTTATCAGCCCCAGTATATCTGTGGCGGTTATCACGGTGTTGTCGAATGAGAACACCCCGCGCTTTAGACATTTTATCCGCCTTACTCTGGTGCAGCGGCTTTTGGGTGACAAAGAGAAAACTCCGGGGATAAAGGTGTTTTCATTGCTTATTGTCTGGGCGGCGGAATCTTTCTTGAAAAACGCCAGCCACTTTGACGCCGAAAGCTCGGTCTTTATCCAGGGCAGGGCAACAAGCCGTCTGTTTTCGATTATCTCAGACAGCTCGATTATATCTCCCTCGTATACCGTGGTTTTATCTACCGTGGCGGCATAGTATATACCGCCCGAGGCGTATTTTGAGAAAACTATCGCCTCTGCGGCAATTACCGCCCCGATTATCAGTACAATAGCAATAAGTTCCATTTATACAATGTCTTCCGTGGGTACCGGCACCTGTTCTGAAAGCCTGCGTATTATCTCTTCCTTTGACGACGCGCTGTCACGCATAACCGCCGAGCGGCAGATTATACGGTGGGTTGCCGTATACGGCAGCACGTATTTTACATCGTCGGGTGTGACGTGATTGCGTCCCCTCATCGCGGCGCGCGCCTGCGCCGTTTTCTTTATCGCGATAAGACCTCTTGTGCTGAGACCCAGCTTTATATCCGACGAATTTCTTGACGCAATGCCTATCTCGGTGATATATTCTCTCACCGCCTTGTTGACGGTGATGCCGTCAACCGCGGCGGACATCTCGATAAGTTCGGCAGTGTCGGTCACCGGCTGTAAATCATTTACGGGGTGCGCCGCCTTTACGTTGTCAAGTACGTCTACCTCTGCCTGCTTTTCAGCATAGCCGAGACTTAGCTTTATCAGAAATCTGTCCAGCTGCGCCTCAGGCAGGGGATAGGTGCCCTGCGTCTCTATAGGATTCTGGGTCGCTATTACGGTGAACGGCTTTGGCAATATATACCGTCTGCCGTCCACGGTGGTCTGTTTTTCCTCCATACATTCAAGCAGTGCGGACTGCGTCCTCGGTGTGGCACGGTTTATCTCGTCTGCAAGCAGAATGTTAGCAAATATAGGTCCCGCACGGAAAACAAATTCCTGCTTTTTCATATCGAAAAAGTGTATGCCGGTAATGTCCGACGGTAAAAGGTCGGGGGTGAACTGTATGCGGCTGAACTTTCCGTTCACACTTTTGGCGAATGCCTTTGCCAGCACCGTCTTACCGGTGCCGGGTACGTCCTCCAGCAGCACGTTGCCGCCTGCGAGGACTGCCATCAGCACAAGGTCTATCACCTCATCCTTACCCTTTATTACCTTTGAGATGTTATTGCGCAGCTTGCCTGCATATTCCTGTACGGTCATTTTGCTCTCCTTTGACTTTATATTATACGGTTACAGTGTTAACTTCAGATAGAACTTCTTAAATCTGCCCGCAGAGTCCATTACCAGTCGGTACAGCATTTCGGTGTATTTCAGAATATGCTCTCTGTCCTCTTCTGTCACCAGGTTTTCGGAAAACTCGGATTTTTCAATTATCTCCATTATCTGATAAAGGTTATCCTGCATACCGCTTACTTTCATAAGTTCGTCAATGCGCACGGCATATTCCATAGGCAGTTCGCTGCCCTGCGGGGCAAGGTCGGTAATGCTGAACAGCTTCATGATAAAGCCGTACATTTCCTTTACCGCTGCGGCGGGCGCTGCTTTTCCGTAGCGGATAAAGCGCCGCTTTTCTTTCTTATCCAGATGCAGGAAGAATATATGCACCCCGATTATCGTAAGCGCGCCCGCCAGCAATACAAGCAGCATAAGTATCAGCGTGGGGTTGAACCATATCCAGCCGCCCTGTTCGTCCTCCGTGCCTCCGCCGTTTCCGCCGTTTCCACCGCTGTTAGGTCCGCTCTCGGGCGGGGTGCTTTCCTGTCCGGGGGTGGTGGCTGCGGTGGTCGTGGTGGTCGGCGCGGTGGTACGCGGAGGTGTCGTCCTCACGGTAGTGGTGGTTGTGGTGGTGACAGGCGGGGGAGTCGTGGTCGGGGGCGTCAGTATGTCTCCGCCGCCTCCGTTATAGCCGCTGCCGGTTGGGTCGAACATCATCCAGCCGATGTTGGGGAAGTATGCCTCTACCCACGCGTGCAGGTTGTTTTCAAGTACGATGCTTTCATACGCGCCGCTGTCTCTGTCATATTCTCCCGCAGGCACTGAAAAGCCTGTGATATATCTTGCGGGTATGCCGTGTTCTCTCAGTGCAAGCACCATCGCGCTGGCGTACATCGCGCAGTGTCCCTGCCGCGTCTCAAACAGGAAATTGCCCAGCATCGTATTGCCGCCGTCTTTGTTGTCAACGGTCAGCGAATATGTGTAGTTGTTTTTCAGATATTCACACAGCTTGTCAGCGTATGCGTAATCCGAAAGCTCGAAATGTATATCATCCTGAAATTCGCTGTTCAGTCTGCGGATATTTTCCAACTCGTTAGCGGGTACATCCATATAGAACTGCTTGACGTACTCGTCATAAGCCTTTTTATCTTTCAGATATTGCTCGATTTCTCGGTCGGTATATCCCATGCTGCGCATAGCGGTACGAAGGCTGTAGCTGTCGGGGGTGTAGGAATACGCCAACGCCATAAGACCGCCGCCGGCGGGAACAATGAAATCGCTTTCATAGCGATCCATCCAGTTTTTACTGTCGGCTATACGCAGCACACTGTCTCCGTAAAAAGAGAACTTGTCCTCGTTGTTTTGCAGATAATTGCCGTTAGCGGGCATATAAGGCTTGAAAACAATATTGGTATTTTTAAGATAGGTCACCCTTGAATAACGGTAATCCAGCAAAGACTTTGAAAGATCGTAAGAGCTGTAATCATAGAACGGATTATATGACACAGCCATGGTGTACGCGTATTCATCATCTTTCAGAAATTCGGGGTCGAAGTAGTCGTTCACCCTTAACGCCATTGCAAAGATAGGCATTATATCATCATTGCTGAAGCTTTCGCTGATCTCTGTATTGCCGGATATATATGTATTGCGGGCTGTCAGCCGCTGTATGCTTTCCCAGCTTGAGCCGTTAAAGTTGACACCGATATCACCCGTAAGATACAGGGGTTTCGGGCTGTTGGTATACACCTTCAGTATCTGCTCGGTACCGCCGTTCGGCGGGGCGTTTAGCTCGATACGATTGTTTATAAAGAAGTTGTCGGACGCGAAATATCCGCTGAATATTCCGTTCACGTCGCCGCCGAAGGAGAGCGAGAAGAACTCTCCCACATCGTTGGCAAGCTCTACAACATAATTTATAACATCTTTAACGTCAAGATATGTACCGTCGGGGAAAGGATGCTGTACGCCCAGCGCCACCGCGAGCGCAAGCACCGCCGAAAGCACGCCTGTCAGACAGTTGCGCCCATGCTGGGTTATGTTGCGATAGGCTTTTTCTATAACGCTTTGCCTATCCTCTTCCGAGATTTTTTCGCGCCTTTTGCCGAACAGCTTTTCGTGTCCTGCCATTATCGTGTTTGAGGATGCGATTGAATACATCCCCACAAATGCCGTCAGTATCACCAGCAGATAGGGGGTATAATCGGCATGCTCCGCAACAAAGGCAGGCGCGTACAGCGCCGATATAAAGGCGAGCAGTACAGGCACGCTGAACTTTTTATAACAGCACAGCGTCACTATCAACGCGATAAATCCCGCGACTATCAGCATAGCAAGGTTTTTGCCCGCGATATAGTCCTGCGTCTGGGTAAGAAACGCATAGCTGTCCGACGGCACATACTGTAATGTGGACATCAGACGGCTGTCCAGCTGGATAAGCAGGTGATCCCTCAGCACGCAGAGTGCCTCTCCCACCCGGTCGCGCCCCAGCAAAAAGAGATTTCCCACTATCAGAACTATTGCGGGGATAACGTATCTTTTTCGTATAAGAGTAAGCAGGGTGAAAAACACTGTGACAAACAGCAGAGTTTGCTCCACGGCGGTGCTGACCCCATAAGGAATCCTGTAAATCGTTGTAAAATTCATCAGGATTCCGAATGTGAACAAATATGTAAATATCAGCTTTACTGCAAGTATCAGCAGAGGGTTTTCATCTTTTTTGCCGGTGTTGCCGATAAGTATCGTAGGCTTGACCGCCTCTGCCTTGACCTTCTTCTCTTTTTTCTTCAATGTATGACCATGCTTTCTTCGTTTGTTATATTTGATTTATTTGCTGTATTGTGCTATTTCTTGATTTAATGATGCCTCGATGTCTTCTTTGTCTATCTTCCACAGCTCGGTGCGGCTGAGTCCCGATATCGTCTCGGCCAGCTCTTCCTGCTGCTCGGACTGCATTGATGAGTTGATAAGCAGTATCTTTATCCGTTTATTGTAAAACAGCTCTATCTCGCCCATTTTCTTTATAAAATCAGTCCGTATCTGAGAGGTGATAAAGTACACGTCACCAGCGTCGGACGGTATCTCCGTGCAGCTTTGCGCGGTGTCCTCCGGCAGGAATATCTCAGTCTGTCGCGGCAATGCGCTCATAATATCGTAAAGGGACAAATACCCCTCTTCATCGTCTACCATCAGGCTGTCGCAGGATTTATTCACCGAGGAATACCATAAATTCAGGCAAGAACGCTTTTCCCCGATAAGCGAGAAGTTAAGCGCCAGCATTATTTCCATAATGCAGTCGGCTGCCTCCGCGTTGTCCTCTTCAAACGGGAAATATCCGTTCATATCCGCGAGTATTATCGAGGTGCCGCCCGCGCTGCGCTCATACTGTTTTACCATCAGCTTGTCCAGCTTTGCCGACATCTTCCAGTGTATGTGCTTTACCGAGTCCTCCGGCTGATAATCCCTGACATTGACGAAAGTGTTCTTGATAAGGGCAAAGCGGTTGACCGACGCGGTCTCGCTGTCGTTTTCATCGTCGGACAGTATGGGCTCTATCAGCAGCTTGCGCGGCAGTACTGTAAAGTCCTCTATACGGTTTACTTTCTTTTTCAGTGCGAAGATTTTTAAGAAGTCGTATATTATCATCTTTTCGACGCCTGCCGGATAAACGCCCCTCAGCTTTATCGGGGAGGTGAAATTCACCGTAACCGACGAGCAGGGCGGGACGGTCATAAGTATATTAAGATACTCAAATGTGTTTTTCGGTTTAAACGGCATGGTGCAAAGCATCCCGCCGGGGGATACAGGCATAATGAAACGGTTGGTAAGCTTTACCGTTATCAATGTCGGTTCGTTTTTCTTTACCGTGTTGGTTTTATATATCACGCTTACCTTCAGCAGCAGCTTTGTGATAAACGCCAGTATAAACGAAAGCGCCGGCAGAAACAGCGTAAACAAGAACAAGACCGTTGTCAGCTTGCTTTTATAAGCAAACAGCAGGACCGTGCAGATAATAAAGATTATAAGATAAATTATCCTGTACTTTTTCATTTATTATTCCTTGACGTCACCCTTGAACGGGGGCTTTACCGATTTCATTATCTCGCCTATGACATAATTCACATCTATGCGCTTTACCTTTGCCTCTTGGGTGAGATGTATCCGGTGCGGCAGTACATAATATGCCATATTGCCTACATCCTCGGGTGTGACATAGTTTCTGCCGTTCATAAACGCGCAGCTCTGGCTCGCTCTCATCAGCGCCAGCGAGGCACGCGGGCTGGCGCCCAGCGCACAGAACGGATGCTTTCTGGTAGAGGATACGATATCCACCATATATTTATATATCGCGGGGTCGATATGAGTTGATTTTACCGTCTCTATGCACTCCGTGATATCCTCCGCGCTGCATACCGGCTCTACATTGTCCAGCGGGTTACTTTCTTTTCTGTTATAGAGTATCAGCATCTCGTCCTTTGCAGACGGATAGCCGACGGATATTTTTATCAGGAAACGGTCCAGCTGCGCCTCCGGCAGGGGATATGTACCGACATAGCCGAACTCATTCTCGGTGGCTATTACCATAAACGGCTGGGGCAGCTTGTGTTCCGAACCGTCAACGGTTACGCGGTGCTCTTCCATCGCCTCCAGCAGTGCTGACTGAGTTTTCGGCGAGGTGCGGTTTATCTCGTCCGCGATGAATATGTTGGTCATTATAAGACCCGACCGATATTCAAACCGCTCTGCCTGCTTGCTGTACATGGTAAATCCCGTTATATCCGACGCCATTACGTCCGGGGTGAACTGTACACGCTTGCATTTCAGCGAGGTCGCCTTTGACAGGGCGGTCGCCAGCGTGGTCTTACCGGTGCCGGGCACGTCCTCGATAAGCACGTGACCTCCTGAGATAAGTGCCATAATAAGCAGCTTGATTACGTTGGTTTTGCCCACGATGACTTTTTCGACCTCTGAGCAAAGTCTGCCGATCATTTCATATTGTCTTTCGATGTTGTTGTTTTCCATTTTTTGTATCCTTAAATTTTGAATTTTTGCTGAAATCAGCATACGTATTTATTATACCAAATTACCCGGAAAAAATCAACCCGGATTTACTAAAAAATTCACAAAAATGTTTACATTTTTACGATGCCTTGACTTGCAATGCCGCCGATAATGTGGTACAATATTATCAGATAAATTTGGAGGGAAAAGTATGCTTAAAAAAATTCTTTCCCCGTCCTCTTGTGCGCAGTGCAGGGTCTGCTGCGTATTTGACAGGGAAGACGTCTGGGAGATACCCACAGTGTCGGACGAGCTTAAAGAATATATATTAAACAACATAGACAGTGCCGCAGTGTTTGACGAGAAGGACGGCAAGCGCACATTTCATATGACCTTTACCGACGGTGAGGAACTATCTAACTGCCCGATGCTTACCGAACGGGGCTGCATGCTGGGTGATAACAAGCCGTTCGACTGCCGTGTATGGCCGTTTCGTATTATGCGTCTGGACGACAAGCTGTTGGGGATAACTGTGTCGCCCGTATGTGAGACAGTCTCCGCGATGCCTCTGGCAAGGCTGAGCGAATTTTTGCTGGGCGACGGACTGGCGGACAAGATGTTTGCCTACGCCAAAGAAAATCCTTATATAATCAAGCCGTATATCGAAAATTATCCTGTTTTGAGCATAAAAGAGGGTTAATAACGCATAAAAATTCGCCGCCGCATATGCGGCAGCGAATTTTTGCTAGTCTCTGATCTCGTGACCTTCGCGTGATGTCTCCACCAGCTCGTTTCGCTTGAAAAACAGCGAAATGCACCAGATCGCGGAAAGCGCGACAAGTATATAGAGGATTCTGCTTATTACATTGTCGGTTCCGCCGAATGCCCATGCGATAAGATCAAACTGGAAAAGTCCCACAAGACCCCAGTTTATACCGCCTATAAGCAGAATAAAAAGTGCAATCTTATCCATCATAGTCATATACCTTCCTTCCGTAGCAGGATGTTTGGACAGCCGTTGTGATAAACTATCCCTATATATTGTGGACAGAAATTTATCATTTATTCAGTTGGATAAATTGCACAAAATTATTGTTAAATGTTGAAATATAAAAGCGTATTTTACAAAACAATCAAAAAATTCAAAAAAAGATAAAAAAACAGTTGACAAATCAGGGTTATTCGTGTAAAATATAATACTGTCAGGTCGGACGAGAGTTGATTTGACATGGAAGTTTAGCTCAGCTGGGAGAGCATCTGCCTTACAAGCAGAGGGTCATAGGTT
>JAFLRX010000023.1 GCA_022511265.1 Eubacterium sp.
CGGGGGCGTTTTGCCGCTACGACACACCGGAAGAACATTGGGCGTATTGGAGCCGCTTTATTACGGTCAATCGCTATATGGACGCACCCAAGCCTGTCTATCAGGAGATTTTTGAACTTGTGAAAGACAAAGACTATTTTGTCATTACCACAAATGTGGATCACTGTTTTCAAAAAGCCGGATTTGATAAAAAGCGGCTGTTTTACACGCAGGGTGACTACGGATTGTTTCAATGCAGTCAGCCGTGCTGCCAGGAAACCTTCGATAACGAAGATATCATCCGGCAAATGATGGAGCAGCAAAAGGATATGCGTATTCCTGCGGAACTGCTGCCCGTCTGCCCCCATTGCGGCAAACCGATGACCCCGAATCTGCGCTCCGACAATCGCTTTGTGGAGGACGAAGGTTGGCAGGTCGCCGCAGAGCGCTATGAAAACTTCTTGCGGACAAGAGGAAATCTGCGCATCCTGTTTTTAGAGTTGGGGGTTGGCTACAATACCCCGGTCATTATCAAATATCCGTTTTGGCGTATGACTGCGCAGAATAAAGCGGCGACCTATGCGTGTATCAACTACGGAGAAGCAGTTTGCCCCACCGAAATCAAAGAGCAGTCGATTTGCATTGATAGCGACATAGGAAAGGTTTTGGAAGATTTGAAAAGGGTACAAACTCATTAATAACTAAAGTCAATATGCTTTATGAAATGTTCGCAAAATATTTGCAATTAAATTATGATATAAGTCAACCATGCATCTAATGTTTAATTGACCCATCTCAGGAAACACACATTTTTGCTTATCTACTGCCGTACACCTTGCAAATGAATAAGATAGCGAGGCGAGGAGTTAATCTCCCCGCCTCGTGTGTTACTATTGATAGATAATTTCGCTCAAAATAACCTCTTCAGCGCGGTTTCGGATATTGTTCATCCTTTGCACCCATTCAAGCTGATTAAATGCTTTGAGCGCTTCTGTGATGCCATCGTCCTTTGCGTATTGCCGGATGAGCGTGTCAAGCATTTCAGAAGCGTGTTTATTGACTTGTTTGAGATAACCTTCCAGTGTACCATTTATGCGCATGATGCTAACGGTTATAGGTCGATTCTTTTTCAGGTAGTCGTAATGGCGATGACCCCAAATTCCAATGTTTCCGATGTTCAAATTCATTTTCTTGACCTCCGATTTATAATTTGCTTGAGGTCAAATTCAGATTGGTCGAAATAAATGACAAATCCGAACCCTTCGCCAATCGGCTTAGGGTTCGGATTTGTACTGTTTGGTGCGGGTGACAGGACTTGAACCTGCACACCGTTCGGCATTAGAACCTAAATCTAACGTGTCTGCCAATTTCACCACACCCGCATATGCAAAATCCGAACGCCTTACGGCATTCGGATTTTTGGCGGAAAGAGAGGGATTCGAACCCTCGAACGGGTATTAGCCGTTACACGATTTCCAATCGTGCGCCTTCGACCAGCTCAGCCATCTTTCCACGACTTTAATATTTTATCACAGTTTTTGAAATAAGTCAAGTGTTTTTTATAAATTTCTTTAATAAAATAAAAGATGCGTAGTTATACTTACATAACAGAAAAAGCCCAACATTATGTTGAGCTTTTATTGGTGCGGCTGTGCGCCGCTGGCGCAGAAAGAGGGATTTGAACCCTCGCGCCGGTTTCCCGACCTACTCCCTTAGCAGGGGAGCCCCTTCACCACTTGGGTATTTCTGCATGGCGAATTAAAAAATATTAACTTGGTGCCGCTGATCGGACTTGAACCGATACGGTATCGCTACCGAGGGATTTTAAGTCCCTTGTGTCTGCCTGTTCCACCACAGCGGCCTGTGATGTGACGAAATATATTATACACTAATTACGGACAAATGTCAAGTAAAATTTTGAAATAATAAATTAAAATTTTTTATTTCAAATACTTGCTATTTTTAACAAAATCGTGTAAAATTATATATGTGTATATATTCGGTTTGAAGTAATTATCTAATTTTTTGCAGGGAAGGAAAAAACACATGAGAGTAGCTTTATTTACCGAAACATATTTACCTACCATAAACGGTGTAGTGACACACGTAAAAACGCTTAAAGACGGGCTTGAGGCACTCGGACATACAGTACTTGTTGTTACTGCGGATTCCCGCTTTAACAATCATGTTGTTGCCGAGGACGTAATGTATTGTCCTGCGGTGAGAGTAAAAAAGATATATAACTATGATGTTGCGCCGCCGATAAGTATAGAAAGATTGGAGAAGATAAAAAACTTTGCGCCTGATATCATCCATATCCACAACGAATTCGGCGTGGGTATATCAGGTATCCTGATAGCAAGGCAGCTTAACGTTCCGCTTGTCTATACTTTGCACACAATGTATGACGATTATGTTTATTATGTTGCCAAAAAAGCGGCTCTGGGCAAGCTTGTGACCTCTGCCACCCATTTTTACGCGAAAATGCTTGCCGCGACTGCCAGCGCGATAACCGGACCGTCGCTTAAGGTATCTGAGTATTTCAAAAAGTGCGGCGTTAAGAAAAAAATATATGTTATACCCAACTCCGTTGAGCTGGATAAATTTGATCCCGATAACATTGACCGTCAGGAGGCGGTTGAGTTTAGACGTTCGTTAGGTTTTGCGGATGACGATACGGTATTTTGTTTCTGCGGCAGACTCGGTAAGGAAAAAAATGTGACTCTGCTGCTGAAATATTGGGCTGAACACGTTAAGCCGACAGATAAACTAAAGCTATATATTTTGGGCGAAGGACCGCTTTACGAGCAGCATGTCGAAGAGGCTCAGCAGTTCGGTATTTCCGACACTGTCAAGTTTGCGGGCAGGGTAGAGCATGATGATCTGCTTATGCATTATGCCTGTTGTGACGCGTATATCACCGCGTCGCTGTCAGATACCTGCTCGATATCTATGCTGGAGGGCATGGCTATGCATCTGCCGGTACTCAGTCTTGCTGATCGTCTTAACGAAGGTCAGGTAATAGACGGCGTTAACGGATATAACTTCAAAAACAGTACCGAGATGTACGAGCTTATGAAGAAAATCAGAGATATGTCTGATGCTGAGCTTTCGGATTTCGGAGAGCGCACAAGAGATTCTATCAAGACCTCAGGTGCGGTTCGTTTGGCAAACGATCTGCTTGAGGTATACCGTGACGCACAGAAGAATTACGCACTGAAACGCGGCAAAAACCGCAGAATAGTAAAGAAGAGATACAGAGCGATAAAGCGCAGAACCGCTCCGAGAACAAAATACACTGTAAAGCCGCGTATTGAGAGAGTGTCGTCATTAAGCAAAGAGGGCTTTGCTCTTGAATTTATCAATCGTGGAGCAAACCATATTTCCGATTACAGCCGTGTGAGGATGTCGGTTATCTGCGGAGGGTTGACTGCTTCTATGCCGATAAACCTCAATACCGATGAAGTCACAATGTTTGCGGATAATCTTTCCGACGGAGAGCTGCTGGGCAAGGCAAGACTCAACGAAGCGAACGGGGGAGAGTCGTATATTGAATTTACCGTGGCAGGCAATGACAAATACAATGTCTGCGGGGTGCTGATAAGCGAGAATGACGGCTATACGCAAAAGCTGGAATTTGCAAATCAAGTCACCGTTGACAAGGTCAGACGGTTTGCAAAGTCACTTCGTTCATCATTTTCTCAACGAATGAACGGCTGATAGATATAAAATAAACGGCAGGGTATTATCCCTGCCGTATTTTTAGTTGTTTTCAGATTTGTTGTTCTTGGAAGATCTGTTTTCCTGATTATTCTGACCCTGGTTATTGTTATTCTTGTTGCTGCCCTGATTATTCTGATTGTTCTGATTTTTAGCTTTCTGCTTAGACATTGTTCGCTCATCCTTTCCGATGTATTGATAGTTTTAGCTATCTGAGGTTATTATTTACAATATATCGGAAATTATACTCTTAATTATCAAGCTCGATACAGCATGCGCCGCTTGGCGGGATAATGACGGATTTTCCATTTATTTCGGGTAAACCGCCGAGCGAATATATAACCTTTCCTTTTATCTCAAATGAAAGCTCCGCCGACTTTGCTTGTCCTGCTGGATTGATACAAACAAGTATATTTTGCTTATCATCCCAACGTCTGTAGATAAGAGGATAATCATTGTCTTTGCAGTATAAAAACTCAAATTCGGAATAGTTTTGCAGTGCGGAGTTATTCAGTCTCAATGATGTTAGCTTTTTTATTTCATTTAGGAGAGAGTTCTCGTCATTCTGCTGTTTTTTGACTGTCGGGCGGTCGGGATTGGTGCTTTGCGGTGTATACAGCAGCGATTTGTCCGATGACGAAAATCCGTTGTTTTCGGTATCGTCCCACTGCATCGGAGTGCGCGAGCCGGTGCGGCTGTAGCCGCCCTCTTTTGATACAAGGTTTTCGACATATTCCATACCTATCTCGTCACCGTAATATATAAACGGCGCGCCCGGCATGGTGAGCAGGAACGCAAAGCAGCATTTCAGCTCATCATGATCTCTGAAACGGGCAAGTCTGTCCATATCGTGGTTTCCGGACGGTATGCAGACAAGACCTCCGTGCTTTTTGGCACTGGCATAGGAAATATCAAACAGCTCGGAGAATTTTGTCGGCGTTCCCTCGGCGTTTTTTGAGAAATACGGCTTTTCACTTCTGAACAGGGAAGTGTACCCCTCAGGACCGAAGTGCAGCAGAAAATCCATATCAAATCCGCCCGCAAGCGAATATTGCGGCTCGCCCCATTCTGATACCATTGCCGCCTCGGGGTAATACTGCCGTAAATATCCCGTTATATCCTGCCACAGCTTGATGGTCTCTTTATACTCAGGGTCGCATTTTACCAGCGAGCCCGCCATATCCACTCTAAAGCCGTCACAGCCCATATCCAGCCAAAATTTCATAATATCCTTTATTGCCTGTCTTGTCGCCATCGGCGCAGGGTCGGTCGGTTTTTGCTGATACGGCTTGGTCGGGTTGGCGTAGCCGTAGTTAAGCGCAGGCTGCATAGAGAAGAAATTTACCGCCGCGCTGCCGTCTCTGTCGGAGATGCCGCGTATGCAGTTCAGCCCGTCCGGCTCTTCCCATATGCTGTTTGTCCATATATAGCGGTCGCTGTATTCGTTTTTCTCCGCTTTCATTGACTCTTTGAACCATTCGTGCTCGACAGAGGTGTGTCCCGGCACAAGGTCGAGAAGTATGTGCATATCGCGCTTATGACACTCATTAAAAAGCTCTTTAAGCTTATCGTTTGTACCGTAGCGCGGCGCGGCTTTTCTGTAATCGCGCACATCATATCCCGCGTCTCCGAACGGAGAGTCAAAGCAGGGGTTCATCCATATAGCGTTAAACCCCATATCCTTGATATAATCAAGCTTTTGTATTATCCCCTCAAAATCTCCTATACCGTCACAGTTGGTGTCCATAAAAGATTGAGGATATATCTCATAAAAAATTGCATTTTTCAGCCAGTCAGCCATAATAAAAGCTCCTTTTGGATTTGTTGCTTTTATTATACACCCGCTTGGTGAAAAATGCAATGATTTATTTAAGTAAAAATACATATGCCAGCGCTAAGATAAGTTTCATATCCGACTTTTCCCGCCACAATATAAACGCGACAGCGGCGATCATCAACAGGTCGTCATCGTTTGCTATTTTATTGATTATGTCCATGCTGCCTTCTTTTTGCTCTCAGCCGCCCTCGTCGTGCTGACGGCTTTCGCGGCAGCTTTCACAGGCGCAGTCGGCAGAGCTGTTGTGATTTTTGATGTATGTATTAAAGTCCGGTACCTTATGCTCGCAGCTTTCCGATGATTTATCATCAGCTGATACCTCGTTGCTGTCCTCTTGGAATATCTGCTTGTAATCCTCGGCGTTAAATTCCTCATTACTATCAGCGTTCATTTCCGTATCAGCTGATACCTCAACAGTATCAGTCAGCTCCACGGAGACTTCAGCGCTTACTTCCTCGGTTTTTTCTGCCGATACGGGGATATCCTCTTCCTGTGCCGGCTCAGCCGCCTGAACAGATTCTTCCGCGGTTTCTTCGGCTACAGGCTGCGCATTCTCTCTTTCAGCGTCTACCGGGATTTCTTCTACAGATGCGCTTGTTTCCGTAACCGCCTCTTTGATTTCTTCGGCAACGGCTGCCGTCTCCTCGGGTACAGTTGCAGACGTGTCGGCGGGCTTTGCTCGTTTCAGCATATCCATTGCCTCGCGCATATACTCCTTTTGCTTTTTCTCAAAATCATTCTTTGAAATATTTGTGCTTTTCCACTCCATGACCTACTCCTTAATCTAAAATAATTTTTCAAACAGTCCGCTGTCTCTCAAATACGGTAGCAGAGAGATAAGCCTGAATAGTTTGACGGCAGTATCTATCTTTGCTCTGTTTTCCTCTCTGAGGTGGGGCTTCAGCGCAATCAGCAGCTCGGTATTTTTATCCGGCTCGTTCAGCTTTGACATTATTTCGCCTATTTTCAGAACAGATTCTATATCAATATTGCCGAACATATCGCCGCCGTCCGTGTTGCTTTCGACGTTTTCGGTGCTTTTTTCTCCGTTGTTATCGCCGGACATCAGAATATTCAGTACATCTTCAATATTGCTCATTCCGACCTCCGCCAATAAACTATTTTTCCAAGGATTTTCTTATCTCCTGTGCCTGCTTTGAGTTCATCACTTTTTTTACAAGCTCGGGATTTTTAAGCACCGAGTTTAGCTTTTGCGCGTCCTTTTCCGACATATTCCCGATTGCCTTGGATAAGTCGCCGGAATTAAGCGCCTCTCTCAGCTTGTCGGGAGTAGTGCCGAGCTTTTGGCTGACTGCCTCGAGTAAAGAATTGATATTGCTCATAGTTTCCTCCTTAAATTATATTGTAAAAATTCACATTTATGAATGATCCGTTGGGATTTTACGTTGTAATAAAAACAAATGTCAGCTTTTGATAACTTGACAGAGTGGTAAAAAATATGTTATACTATACTAAATTTTACACGAAGGGAATTTTCACTTTATGAAAATTGTTGTTTTTTCTGACTCCCACAGAGATTATCATAAGCTTAAGTACGTTGTAGAACATAACCTTGACGCCGATGCGTTTATACATCTCGGCGACGGAGAGCATGAGTTTAATGACGTAAGAAATCTTCACCCTGAAAAGAGCTTTCTGTTTGTCAAGGGCAACTGTGACTATGCCGATAATAAAACGATACGCATTGCCAACGCCAACGGTATAAAGATACTTTGCGTACACGGACATGAGCAGGACGTTCATCGCGGACTGGAAACACTGTTGGATGTCGCGAGACAAAACGGCTGTCAGATCGCGTTATACGGTCACACCCACCTGTACCGTACCGAGAATATCGGCGGAATATATGTGATGAACCCCGGCAGTATCGACTCTCCCAGAGACAAGCGTCCGCCTTCCTACGGCGTTATTACTATATCGGATGACAAGCAAATAACCATGAATATAGTTGCGCTGGAATTTAATGCAACCGCTTAACGTATCACGTCATACATTGCTGCACTTTGACGAGCTGCCGTCAACAAATACATATATAAAAGAACATCTGAATGAGCTGTCTGACAGAACTGCCGTTATCGCTGACCTGCAAACCGCAGGGCGAGGCAGACGGGGAAATTCTTGGGCTGCCGACCGCGGTATGCTTGCGCTGTCGGTGCTGTATAAGGGTCTCGACGATCCGATATTTATGACTGTTATCAGCGCCGTGGCTGTCTGCCGCGCGTTTGAAGAAGTCAGCAAGCTGTCATTCGGCATAAAGTGGACCAATGATATAATCTGCGACGAGCGCAAGGTCTGTGGTATTTTATGCGAGAGCGCAATAAAATGTTCCCAAAATAAAAATCAGCCCTTCGTCATCTGCGGCATGGGGCTGAATGTTAATCAAACGGCGGAGTTTTTCGAGCAGGCGGATCTTTATCATGCGGCGTCATTGTATTCGCTGAGCGGCGAAAAAAACGATAAGCTTGCTTTAGCGGAATATGTCCTGAAATATTTGGATGAGCTGCTTGACACCGATAAAGAGACTGTGCTTGAAGAATACCGTCGACGCTGCGTCACGCTTGGCAGGGAAGTTACCCTTATCCGCAGCGGTGAGACAATAAAAGCGTTCGCAAAATCAATAAATATAAACGGCGCGCTTATCTGTGAAAACGAAAACGGCGAATTTACCGTAAACGCCGGAGAGGTAAGGGTAAGAGCTGCCAACGGTGAATATATATAAAAATAACGGGCTGATGTTAATAACATCGGCCCGTTTGCTGTTTAACTCTTTTTTCTTCTTGCCTCGTCCTTGGCTCTTAGCTCGTTATTAAGTATCTTTTTTCTTATCCTTATATTTTTCGGAGTTACTTCAACAAGTTCATCATCGTTAATAAACTCTAGGCTTTCCTCAAGGCTCATTCTGCGGTAGGGGATAAGTTTTAAGGCGTCGTCGCTTCCGGAGGCACGGGTATTTGTAAGATGCTTTTTCTTGCAGACATTTACGCATATATCTCCGACCTTCGGCGATACACCGACTATCATGCCCTCGTACACATCCACACCCGCGTCAATGAACAGTGTTCCGCGTTCTTGCGCGTTAAACAGTCCGTAGGTAACAGCAGTTCCGGATTCAAAGGCTATAAGCGCGCCCTCTGCGCGTGACGGTATTTCTCCTATATACGGCTTATAACTGTCAAATACCGAGTTCATTACGCCCTCGCCCTTAGTGTCGGTCAAAAATTCGCTTCTGTAGCCGAACAGTCCTCTTGACGGGATAAGAAATTCCAGACGCGTTCTGCTGCCGCCCGGGTTCATTTTTACCAGCTCTGCCTTGCGGACGCCCATTTTTTCCATTACCGAGCCGACGCAGCTTTCCGGCACGTCTATTACCAGCCGTTCTACAGGCTCGCATTTTACACCGTCAATTTCCTTAAACAGCACTCTCGGTGTGCTGACAGATAGTTCATAGCCCTCTCGACGCATGGTCTCTATCAATATAGACAGGTGCATCTCACCGCGTCCCGCGACATTGTACGCGTCCATTTCTTCGCTGTCGCTGACTTTAAGCGAAACGTCCTTCAAAAGCTCTTTATAAAGTCTTTCGCGTATCTGACGCGAGGTAACGAATTTTCCGTCGCGCCCCGCAAATGGACTGTCGTTTACGGAAAATGTCATTTCTACCGTCGGCTCACTTATCTTTACAAAGGGGAGAGGCTCGGGCTTGTCCACGGCGCATATTGTCTGTCCTATGGTGACGCCCTCAATACCCGAAAAACACACAATATCACCGATAGATGCCTCGGTCACCGGCTGTCTGTTCATACCGTCAAAGGTGTACAGGCTGACTATCTTAGACTTAAACGGTTTAATGCTGCCGTTATAGTCACACACTGTCACATCCTGGTTTTGTCTGATAACACCGCGTTCTATCCTGCCTATCGCAATTCTTCCCACATAATCATTATAATCTATGGATGATACCAGCACCTGAAGCTCGCCGTCAGGGTCGCCCTCAGGGCATGGTATGTGCTCTACTATAGAGTCAAACAGCGGGCGGAAATCCTCGCCCATAGAGTCGGGTGAGTAGGACGCAACACCGTTTCTGCCGGAGCAGAAGATAACCGGACTTTCCAGCTGTTCTTCCGTTGCGTCAAGGTCCAGCAGCAGCTCCAGCACTTCATCCACGACCTCGTGATTTCTCGCGTCGGGACGGTCGGTCTTGTTCACCACGGTGATTATCGGCAGTTTAAGCTCTAACGCCTTTTGCAGCACAAATCTCGTCTGCGGCATTGTGCCCTCAAAGCTGTCCACAAGCAACAGTACGCCGTTAACCATTTTAAGTATGCGCTCTACCTCGCCGGAAAAATCCGCATGTCCGGGGGTGTCAACTATATTTATCTTTATGTCCTTGTATTTTACGGCTGCGTTTTTGGCAAGGATGGTTATTCCACGTTCACGCTCTAACTCGTTATTGTCCATCACACGGTCAGCGACTTCTTGATTTTCTCTGAACGCTCCGCCTTGCTTTAACATTTCGTCAACCAGAGTTGTTTTCCCGTGGTCAACGTGCGCTATAATAGCAATATTTCTTAAATCTTCTCTTTTCAAGCTCATTCTCCTCAAATATATTTATAAACAGTACTTATTATACTACTTTTTTCCTCAAATTTACAGATTATTTTTTAATAATTCTATCTAAACAGCCGGGCGGTTTATTGTAGATATTTCACAAACAGCTTGTACCTTTATCTGAATGAAAAAGCCCCGGGTCTCCCCGGGGCAGGTGGAATCAGTTGCGGCCGCAACCGCAGCCGTCGTTGTTGTTATTGCATCCGCAGCCACAGTCGTTATTGTTGTTGCCAAATCCGAACAGAAGCAAAATGAGGATGATTATCCACCAGGAGTTGCAAGAATTATACATAATGATATACCTCCGTTAAAAATTCAGAAAAAAGCCCCGGGGAGACCCGGGGCAGGTGGAATCAGTTGCAGCCGCAACCGCAACCGTCGTTGTTGTTATTGCATCCGCAGCCACAGCCGTTATTGTTGTTGCCGAAGCCGAACAGAAGAAGAATAAGGATGATGATCCACCAAGAGTTGTTTGAATAAAGCATTAGAGTAAACCTCCGTTAAATTTTTAGTTGAGCGTTTTATTACCGCTCACAGTACATAATATGCCGGCACATAAAATTCTGCTACTTATATCTTGACAGCAGAACGCTTTTCTGTTAAAATAATCTGTGTACAATTTTTAAGCATACTATCAAAAAGGATACAAAAAGGAGAAACTATGTTAAAACGTGTTTTAGCCGGTGTATTATCGGCATTTATGTTAGTAAGCATCGCGGGATGTTCAACCGAAGAATCACAGGAGAGCGGTTCCGGCACATCGGGCGGGGGAGTACAGTTAGCAACCGATCCTTCCGCTGAGGTAGAGGGCAACTCAGGTGATGTGACACTTAAAGACGGAGATCTTTACGCTATTATCTCGGTAAAGGATTTCGGAGATATAACTGTAAAGCTTTATCCGGATGCTGCGCCTAAAGCGGTAGATGTATTTGTAAACCTTGCAAATGACGGTTTTTACGAGGGAAAGAACTTTCACCGCGTAGTCCAGAACTTTGTTATCCAGGGCGGTATGGCAACCAACGACTCGAAATATGAAGAATTTGATATAGAGCCGAATTATTCCATGCGTCATTATTACGGAGCGTTATGCTGCGCAAACGCAATGGGAAAGAACACAACTCAGTTTTATATAGTAAACTCTAAATCCGCGTCTGAGCTGAGCGTGCCGACCATTGAAAATAACATTTCTTACTATGAAGCACTGGCAGCCTCTTATGAAAAAGGGTCTTATGAATATGATTATCTGATGTTCCAAGCAGATTATTACAGAAATGTAAAGACCTATTACGAAAAGATGACCGATGAAGAGTGGGAAAAATATAAAGAAGTAGGCGGCGCTCCGTCACTGGACGGTAACTACACGGTATTCGGTCAGACGGTAGACGGATTTGATGTAATTGATAAAATATCCTCGGTAGAGCTTCAGTACAGCGAGCTTATGGGCAGCGTATGTGAGCCGGTTGAGGATGTAATAATCAGCTCTGTAACTATTAAGACCTACGGTCAAGATTGATTTTTGATAAAAACACGCACGGGCAGCTTGTCAATTGTCCGTGCTTTTCTTATGCGGCGGGGCGGGATACAACTTGACATCGTTGTATATTTATGGTAATATAAATTTACCATAATATGAGGGGGATTAACTGTGGCTGACGAAGAAAGCAAAAAGAGCAAGGGGAAAAAATCATCCGCGTCTGATGACAACGTTCATTCGGGACACAGGAGCAGAATGTTCAAAAAGCTGAAAACCAACGGCATAGATGTTATGGAGTCCCACGAAATATTGGAAATATTGCTGTTTAACGCCAATAAACGGTCAAATACCAACCCTTTGGCGCATGATCTTATCAATAAATTCGGGTCGATAAGCGAAGTTATAAAGGCAAGCGAAAGCGAGCTGCTGAGCGTAAAAGGTGTAGGCAACGCCACCGTACAGCTTATTCTTTCAGTGCGTGCTACTGTTGACAGAATGCTGAAAGAAAATATTAAGATCGGCGAAAAACTAAAAGAGACAGATAAAATTAAAGAGTACTGCGCAGGTTTATTCAAAACCGTTGACAGAGAGGAAGTAAGAGTTATCTTTCTTGATAACGAGTTCAGATTTGTCAGTCAAGACCTGTTGGGCGTCGGCACAACAAATGCGGTGTTTATGGATACCTTCGCGCTTATAAATAAAATCGCAGAAAAGCGTTGTACGATAGTTATAATTACACATAATCATCCGCGTGGCACCGAAATCCCGTCACAAGAGGACAGACAGATCACACGCAATCTCTTTAACGTGCTTGATAAGTCGGGTGTGTATCTTGCGGACCATGTTATTGTAGGAATGGACGGAATATATTCTATGGCGGAAAACAAGATATGTCCGGACCTCTGGGGATAAATTATAATAGGGCAGCAGAAATAAAAATACAGATAATTGCGTAAAATTATTATTTTGCGAAATTAAGGGAAGCGGAGAAAGGAAATATATGTCATCAGGCACCAATAAGCTAAGGAGCATATCAGATGCGCCGGAATGTCTTAAAGAGTATCTCAACTATTTAAGCGCGATAAAAAACCGTTCGCAGCTTACCATTATAAATTATTACAGCGACCTAAAGCTTTTCTTTCGTTATCTTATGATAACCTACGATGCTGTTTCTGATGATGCGGATTTTGATGATATTGATATTTCAGTTATTGATGAATCGCTTATAAAAAACGCCACGTTAAATGACGCTCTTGGTTTTTTGTATTTCACTATCAATGAACGTTCTAATCAGGATAAGGCACGCGCAAGAAAAGCTGTAGCGCTGCGTCAGTTTTACAAATATCTTACTAATAAGAAAAATTGGTTTAAGGCAAGTCCTATGCTTAATTTAGAGCTGCCGTCGCCGAAGAACGCTTTGCCAAAGCATTTATCGCTGAACGAAAGCGAACAGCTGTTAAAGCAAGGCTTCGCGGATATGAAGGATTGGCAGGATTACAGAGATTTCTGCATGACTGTGTTTTTCCTTAACTGCGGTATGCGTCTCAGCGAGCTGGTATCGATAGATTGTAAGGATATAATACAAAATACCGATTTTGACGAGCAAACCGGCGAACAAACCGTATACTACTCTCTTAAAGTGCTGGGTAAAGGAAAGAAAGAGCGTATTGTATACTTAAATGATCAATGTGTAGGCGCACTAAAAAATTATACGCAATTACGACCCGATATAAAGGGAGAAAACGCTTTATTTGTAAGCAAATTCGGTAAGCGTATATCAAACCGCCGTGTAGAGCAGATAATCGAGGCACGGCTAAAGCTTTGCGGTCTTTCCGGCAAAGGAATATCCGTGCATAAGCTAAGGCACACCGCCGCTACATTAATGTATCAGAACGGCGTAGACGTCCGCGTGCTTAAAGAGGTACTGGGACATGAAAATCTCAATACCACTCAGATATATACTCACGTTGTCAATCAGCAGATGCGTGACGCCATAAATAAAAATCCTATTTCAGAAGCGGTCGAAGTTAAAGAGCTGAACGGTGATAAGAAAAATGATTAATCACTTCCCTGTTTATAAAGTCGAGAGAATGTTCTCTCGGCTTTTTATGCAAAAAGTATAATTGCGGTTACTTTTTTTGATTATAATGTCAATTGATATTGACAAAATAATTTGATAAAATAGATAATGTAATAACGTGTAAAGGATTACACGAATAATTAAACGGAGGTATATAAATGCAATTCAAACGAATTTTAGCAGCGGTTATGGCCGGCTGCACACTTGTTTCACTTGCTGCGTGCTCGTCATCAAGCGGCGGCACATCGTCGCAGACCACTGAGACAAGCTCTGAAGAAGAATCATCTATAGACGATGATATCAGAAATCCGGTTGATGTAAGTAATGTCAGCCTGGAAATTACCGAAAATGAAATTGAGCCTGCGGAGCTCACTTATCTCGGTAACTACAACATCACCACAGCCGGTGATATTAAACCGGCATATAAGTATTTTGAGGAAACTTACGGCTGTACTATTAAATGTAAAATAGTAAGCTCAAGTGCTATACAGGAAAGACTGTCGACTATGATCGCGTCTGACGAGTCTCCCGATCTTATGGACTATGCAGATAACGTATTCCCTCTTATGATGTCTAAGTCCATGCTTACTCCTCTTGAGGATTATATTGATATGAGCGCACCCCAGTGGGAGGGTCTTGACAGCTATATCAACAAGTATACATGGGCAGGACACAACTACTATTATCCGTGGAGCTATTCCGGATGCCCGTATTATCTGATTTACAACCGCGGACTTTATCAGCAGCTCGGTATTTCCGATCCTAAGGAGCTTTATGATGAAGGAAAGTGGGATTGGAACGCATTTAAGAGCTGTTTACAGAGCTTTGTTGATTCCGGAGAGAACAGATACGGTCTGTACGGCTATACCGCTACAGCAATGTTCGATTCAACCGGTGTTCCGCTGATATCTATAGGCGATGACGGAATGCTGAAGGCTAATCTTGTTGACCCGAACATTGAAAGAGCAGCTAACTTTATGCAGGATCTTAAGAGAGAAGATCTTGCTATATTCCCTGAGGGATATATAAACGTAGATACCGATCCTATCGTAAGCGGAATATCTGCATTCCAGGCAATGGGCGGATGGATAATCGCAAACTATTGCCATATTATGGAGGATGATGAGGCTCTTGATATCTTCTTCGTTCCCTTCCCCAGAGATCCCAGTGCTGATGAGTATTATATGACTATGAGTACGTTTGGTTATCTGGTTCCCGCTAACGCAAAGCATGTTGAACAAGCAACCGTATTCATCAACTGCTGCCGTCTGAGCAAGCTTGATGAGGCCCTCAAGGAAGAAACCAAGAAGAGCGAAATGAAGGATAAGGCATACACCGAAGAACAGTATGACTTTATGACTGCTCTTAACGAGGCTGAAGGCTTTGTAGGCGTTATAGATGAGCCGTACGGAATGGATGATACCACCGCTACCCTCATCAGACAAATGATAGACAACGTTATCTTTACTCAGAGTGATGAAGAGCTTAACAACAAGTCATGGACACAGATGAGAGAAGAAAACGGCTCGGCTATAGATTCTCAGGTTGAGTATTATAACAACCTTATTAAGAACAGCAACGGAGTAGCTGATTGAG
Source organism: Eubacterium sp. (assembly GCA_022511265.1). GTDB lineage: Bacteria > Bacillota > Clostridia > Oscillospirales > Ruminococcaceae > Ruminiclostridium_E. The sequence goes on from JAFLRX010000023.1 coordinate 15,316, forward strand.
TCTTAATTAAAACTTAATTACAGAAATGACAGGGAGACAATATGTCTCCCTGTTTTGTGCATAATAACCTAAAATAATTATAATGTTTGAATAAAATGTCTATTGCAATGAATAATTTTTTATGATAAAATAAGAATGTAATAATGTGTAAACGTTTACAACTTTGCACAGATATTTTTTGGAGGTGTTATAAAATGAAACTTAAAAGAACTTTAGCAGCCATCCTTGCTGTTAGTTCGGTTATTTCCCTTTCCGCATGTTCTTCCGGCACCACATCAACAACGCAGAATACTTCTTCTCAGGAGGAGTCAAGCGAGTCGTCTATTGACGATGATATCCGCAACCCTGTTGATGTAAACGACTTGGAGTTAAGCGGACTGGTAGAGGCTGAAGATATCGAGCCTGCGGAGCTTACCTACCTCGGAAACTATAATATCACCACTGCCGGTGACGTAAAGCCCGCTTACAAGTATTTTGAAGAAAACTACGGCTGTACTATTAAATGCAAGATAGTAAGTTCAAGCGCTATTTCCGAAAGACTTACTACAATGATTTCCAGCGGTGAGTCTCCCGACCTTATAGACTATGCGGAAAATGTTTTCCCGCTGATGATGTCTAAGGCAATGCTCACCCCTCTTGAGGATTATATGGATATGAGCGCTCCGCAGTGGGCCGGACTTGAAAGCTATATCAACAAGTACGTTTGGGGCGGTCATAATTACTACTATCCGTGGTCTTACAATGTTTCGCCTATATTCCTTATGTACAACCGCGGTCTGTTTGAAGAGCTTCATATAGACGACCCCAAAGAGCTTTATGATGAAGGCAAATGGGATTGGGACGCTCTTAAAAGATGTTTACAGCAATTTAAGGACAGTCAGGAAGGCAGAGAGGGTATTTACGGCTATACCGCTACCGCACCGTTTGACTCTACCGGTGTTCCGCTGATAGAAATCAACGAGGACGGTATGCTTCAGTCTAACCTTGTTGATCCTAATATAGAGAGAGCTGCTAACTTCCTTCAGGACCTTAAGAGAGAGGGCCTTGCGCTTTATCCCGAGGGCGGCTATCAAAACGTTGACGAGGCTCCCCTCGTTGAAGGTCTTTCCGCGTTCCAGGCAATGGGCGAATGGAAGTTCGCGGGATACGCTCAGCGTATGCAGGATGACCCCTCACAGAACTACTTCCTTGTTCCCTGGCCTAAGGATCCCAGCGCCGATGAGTATTATATCGGCATGAGCACCTTCGGATATATGGTCCCCGCCGGTGCAGAGCATGTTCAGCAGGCCGCTGTATTTATCAACTGCTGCCGTCTGAGCAAGACTGATGAAGCACTTGTCGAAACAACTAAGGATAGTATAATGAAGGATAAGGGGTATAACGAAGAGCAGTATGAATTCATACTCGGCTTCCAGCAGGTGCAAAACTTTAATCCTGTCATTGACGAGCCTTACGGAATGGACGATACCACTGCAACAATTATCAGACAGATGATAGATAACGTTATATTCCAGGGTGATGACGAAACTCTCAACTCCAAGAGCTGGACTCAGATGAGAGAGGAAAACAGAAACGCGATCGACGCACAGGTCGCATATTATAACGACCTTATCACCAACAGCAACGGTGTAGCGTCGTAAGCGTAAAAACAACAGATTTGAGGGAAGTTTAACACTTCCCTCTTTTTGTGCGTTATAGATAAATAGTGATAAGTTTTTTTGACAAATATGATAATTGAACAACCACTTTATTTATGTTATAATAAATATAATAATGTAGTTAAAGTTATACTAAATTACATTAAACTTAACGGAGGATGATTTAATGAAACTTAAAAGAATTATCGCCGCAATGCTGGCAGCAAGCACGCTTATATCTCTTACCGCGTGCAACAGCAGCACCGGCGGTGAAAACTCTACATCTGATTCACAGGCAGAGTCAAGCGAGTCATCGGTAGACGATGATATCAGAAACCCTGTCGATGTAAGCGATATCAGCCTTGCGGATGTTACCGTTAACGATGATATCGAGCCCGCTGAGCTTTTATATCTCGGCAACTACAATCTTACCGTAGCAGGAGACGTAAAGCCCGCATATAAGTATTTCCAAGAGACCTATGATTGCTCTATCAAGGTTACCATAGTAAGCTCCAGCGCGATTGGCGAGAGACTTACAAATATGATATCCAGCGGCGACTCGCCTGACCTGGTGGATTATCAGACCAACACCTTCCCGCTGATGATGTCCAAAAATATGTATACTCCTCTTGAGGACTATATGGATATGAGCGCACCGCAGTGGTCGGGACTGGAGAGCTATATCAACAAGTATAAGTGGGGCGGCCACAATTACTATTATCCGTGGTCCTATAATGTATCTACTCAGTGGCTCATCTACAACCGCGGACTTTTTGAAAGCCTTAACATCGAAGATCCCAAGGAGCTTTACGATGCAGGTGAATGGGATTGGAACGCATTCAAAAAGTGTATGCAGAAATTCGTAGATTCCGGCGAAGGCAGAACAGGCTTGTACGGACAGCTCGGAACCGGTTTGTTTGACACCACAGGAACCCCGCTTATCTCCATTTCGGAAGACGGCACTCTTCAGTCTAACTTTGTAGACGCCAACATTGAAAGAGCTGCAAGCTTCTATCAGGACCTTAAGAGAGAAGAGCTTTGCAAATATGCTGAAGGCGGATATATTGACGTTTCGGAAGAGCCGATAGTTAACGGTCTTTCGGCATTCCAGGGAATGCAGGAATGGATAATCACCAACTATGCTCATAAAATGGAAAAAGACGAATCGCTTGACGTTTACTTTGTTCCCTTCCCCAGAGATCCCGAGGCTGACGAGTACTATATGGGCATGAGCACCTTCGGATATCTTGTTCCCGCGGGTTCAAAGCATGCTGAGCAGGCTGCTGTGTTCATCAACTGCTGCCGTCTGAGCAAGACCGATCCGGCACTCAAGAAGACAACTATGGAAAGCACCATGAAGGATAAGGGCTATACCGAAGAGCAGTATGACTTCCTTATCAGCTTCCAGGAGGTTGAAAACTTCCACGCTGTAGTTGACGAGCCTTTCGGTCTTGACGAAACTACCGCAACCGTAATTCAGAAGATGCTGCACGACGTATCCTTCCCCAATGATGACGGTGAGGATCAGAGCTGGACTCAGATGAGAGAGGCAAACCAGCCCGCTATTCAGGCACAGATTGATCTGTATAATGAATTGATAACTGACAGCAACGCATAATAAACAAAATAAATGGGCTGTGTAAAACAGCCCATTGTTTTTAGTTGGTTAAAAAAGACGTGTGCCTTTACAAGCACACGTCTTTTTTTTATATTATTGTTTTTTCTTCAATTTCTTTTTTCGCCATTGAGCAGAAATCGTCCACACTCATAGTACCGATATCTCCTCTTTTACGGCAACGGACTGAAAGATTGCCGGCTTCGACCTCTTTATCACCGATAACAGCCATGTAAGGAATTTTCTGTACCTGTGCCTCGCGGATCTTAAAGCCTATCTTCTCATTGCGCAGATCCGTCTCAACACGTATTCCGAGCTTTCTCAGCTGCTCGGCAGCCTTCATGGTAAACTCATGATGTCTGTCCGCTATCGGCATAAGCACTACCTGTACAGGTGCAAGCCATATCGGGAACGCACCAGCAAAATGCTCGGTAAGAATACCTATAAAGCGCTCTATAGAACCGAACACCACGCGATGTATCATTATCGGCTTGTGCTTTTCGCCGTCAGCGCCGGTATATTCAATATCAAAGCGCAGCGGCAGCTGGAAGTCAAGCTGTATGGTACCACACTGCCAAGTTCTGCCAAGTGAATCTTCAAGATGGAAGTCTATCTTCGGTCCGTAGAACGCGCCGTCGCCCTCGTTTATAACATAGTCCATCCCAAGTTCTTCTAATGCTCTCTTGAGACCGTCGGTAGCGGTATCCCAATCCTCTTTGCTGCCCATACTGTCCTCAGGCTGAGTAGAAAGCTCTACATGATACTTAAAGCCGAACAGCGTATAAACCTCGTCAATAAGACGAACAACGCCCTTTATCTCGTCGGTTATCTGTTCCTGCGTCATAAAGATATGAGCATCGTCCTGAGTAAAGCAGCGTACTCTCATAAGTCCGTGCAGCGCACCGGATTTTTCGTGACGGTGTACAAGTCCAAGCTCGCCCATTCTTATAGGCAGCTCGCGGTATGAGCGCGGCTTGCTCTTGTATACCAGCAATCCACCCGGGCAGTTCATCGGCTTAATCGCAAAATCCGTATCATCGATAACGGTAGTGTACATATTATCCTTATAATGATACCAGTGACCGGAGGTCTCCCAAAGCGTACGGTTAAGCATCAACGGTGTGGATATCTCAACATATCCCTCACGGGTGTGTATCTGTCTCCAGTAATCTATAAGCGTGTTCTTCAGTATCATACCCTTAGGCATGAAAAACGGGAATCCCGGACCTTCATCAATTATCGTAAACAGCTCAAGCTCTCTGCCAAGCTTTCTGTGGTCACGCTTTTTAGCCTCTTCTATACGCTCAAGGTACAAATCCAGCTCCGAAGCCTTCGGAAAAGCAGTAGCGTATATTCTGGAAAGCATCTTGTTCTTTTCGTCGCCTCTCCAATATGCGCCTGTGCAGCTGGTCAGCTTAAACGCCTTTACCGGCGCGGTAGACATAAGATGCGGACCTGCGCATAAATCGGTAAAGTCGCCCTGTCTGTAAAAAGAGATAGGCTCGTTTTTATCTGCATGCTCTTGGCACAGCTCTACCTTATAAGGCTCGTCCTGCTCTTTGAGATATGCTATTGCGTCAGCCGGAGACATCTCAAACTGCTCCAGCTTGATGTCCTCCTTGACTATCTTCTTCATCTCTTCTTCGATTTTAGCAAGCTCCTCATTGGTAAAAGGAGTTTCCCTATCAAAGTCATAATAGAACCCGTTATCAATAGCGGGACCTATCGCCAGCTTTACGTCAGGGTAAAGTCTTTTTACCGCCTGCGCTAAAATATGCGACGCGGTATGGCGGAATGCTTTGCGTCCGTCTTCATCGTCGAATGTAAGTATCTCCAGCGCGCAGTCATTGTTTATCACGGTGCGCAGATCCTTTACCTCGCCGTCAATGCGCGCGGCGCACGCAGCCTTTGCCAGTCCCCTGCTTATCTGTGCCGCGATTTCGATTACCGACAGCCCTGCATCTACCTGCTTTACGCTGCCGTCCTTCAGTGTTAAATTTACCATAATGTTACCTCCTTGCCGCCTTACGAGAGCGGTTTAATATACAAAAGTAATTATAGCACTAATATAAAATTCTGTCAAGAGCTTTGATTTTCTGCGGAAAAATAAAAAAGTCCGACATACATCGGACTTTCATATCACATAATTTTTATGAACAATTATCAAAGAATGTTCAAAAACTGCTTTTCTATATTCTTTGCGTCTGAATGTGTGATAAGATAGCAGATATCCCCCTTGCTGCCAACAACTGTAGCCTCTGCCGAGGCTTTCTGCTCGGGATAAAACGCCAATTGTTCGATAAGTGTGGTCTTTCTGTTTTCTAACGCCTTTAATGTTGCGTCGGTGTTGTTAGAGCGGATAACAATGACCTCTTCCAGATTTACACTGATAAGATTGTGATATATGCAGTATTCCTCGATATCGGATGTCTTTACGTCAATTATACTGCTCAGCATTGCGGCGTCGGTTACTTCCTCCATAGCGGAAAACTCCGCAAAGCCAAGTATCTTATCAGCAAGTCCTGCACAGTATTGACTATGTGTAACGCTTTCGTTTGATGTATCCGAGCTTTCCGTATTTTCAGATATATCTGACGACTCTACTGTCGATGCCGAAACAGACGGTGTGTCTGAGCTCTGTTCATTTTCTCCTGTATCAGAACAACCCGACACCATAACTGCCAGCAACGCCGAGATCAAAATAACAGCTTTTACTTTTTCCATATCGGTTCCTTTATACCTTTCAGATTTTCGGTCAGCATATCTGGGATCTTATACTTTTTATCGTCCCACCAAGTAAGCTCCTGCAATGAGACAACATCCTCATGAGCAAAGACCTCTTTCAAGAATTCCTCGCTCATTCTCTCGTCGTTTATCACAGGAAAGCCGTCCTTGATTATCGGACGCCACTCTTCCCTTTTATATACAAATCCGCCCCACCACGGCAGCCACCACAGCCATTTTACATTGTCCTTTTTCATTTCGTCGGGATGCGGGATATATCCGCACTCTGACAGTGCCGTCAGCTTGCCGTGATTGTACTCCTGCGCGTACTCAAAGCGTCCGCGCAGCGAGGAATGGTCGTTCGGTTTCTCCGAATAAACATCATCCCCGTATATATCGTATGTGTTGGGGTTTACCTGCATGCGCTTGTCCTGACCGTTCCATACCCAGATAAGGTTATTTAGCTTGTGATAATTTTCCATACGGTCAAACATTATGTACCACAGCTTTTTATAGGCTTCGATATACTTTTCACCGCCGTGGTCGCCCCACCAGAACCAGTCTCCGTTGGCCTCATGCAGCGGTCTCCACAGCACTGGAATATCAAGGTCAGCCATTCTCTTAAGCTGAGCCGCCACTCCGTCTATCTCACGGATAATAAATTCATATTCGGCTGTTCCGTACTCTACCGCGCGGAGTATGTCAAAGCTTGTCTTGTTGTCATAATTTGTGGTTTTGTAGTAAAACGCCGAGCCTTTGGAATAATCATTCATATCATCGGGTGCGTACCAATGCCAGCACATTGTTACTATGCCGCCGCATTCGGTCGCCCATTTGATGGCGCGTTCTACTTGGTCGTCAGGCTTACGGCAGGTGCTGACACCCATAAAATCATAACCGCGCACCGCAGGCAGCTTGCCTGTCAGCCTGTAATATACCACATCTTCAAGCTCATTCGGCTGAAGATACTGCTGTCCGGACAAAAACTTATTACCGTATATGCTTTTTAAATATTCAAACAGCTTAATTGTGTTTTCGCTTGAATTGCGCGAAACCAATCTATCAGGATCAGGTTTATAATCAAGCTGGCTGAAAAGACGCTCAAAATCCGTAATATATTCCATTATTCCGCCGGTTTCTTTTGCTCCTGAATAGTCCTTACTGTTTTAAGCAGCAGCTTGGTCGGCGCAAAGCGCGAGCCCGCTACCGCAGCTTTGGTGGTAACACCGGGTATGATAACAAGATCGCCGTACAGCAGTCTTTCTATCGCATAATCCGCCACAAATGCGTCAGATACCGTCGGCATACCAAACTTCTTAACTCCTGCCACCTCATTAAACTCGGTATTTACCGGTCCGGGACAAAGCGCGCTGATAACGACATTGCTGCCTACGCTGCGCAGCTCTTCATATATCGCCTTGGTAAGCTGTAACACATAGTTCTTCGTCGCGTAATAGGTGGCCAGCAGCGGTCCGGCCATAAATCCTGCAACCGACGCGGTGTTCATAATATATCCGAAATTACGCTTGGAAAAGTCCGCAAGGAACAGCTTTGTCAGTATGTGTACGGCTTTTATGTTTACGTTTATCATATTCAGCTCGTCCACAAGCTCGGTATGCAGAAAATCTCCGTAAAGTCCAAAGCCAGCATTGTTGAAAAGGAAATCTATATTATATCCCTTTGTCTTTTCATACAGCTCTATACATTGGCTCTCTCTTGACAGGTCAGCAGTTATGGTCTTTACCCTGACATTCGGGCAGTTGAACTGTATCTCCTGCTTTAGCTTTAACAGCCTTTCGGTACGTCTTGCGACAAGTATGAGGTGTACTCCTCTTGACGCCATGTTTTTCGCAAGCTCTTTTCCTATTCCGGAGCTTGCACCTGTGATAAGTGCGATCATATCGTTATCCTTTCCTTATATGTACGGCTGAATCATCAGCCGCCAGATTTTTAAGATATTCTTCGAGTATTTTCGCCGCCTGCTTAGCAAGCTCGGGGCAAGGACGCTTTTTATAATACTCATCCGTCCGTTTTTCGGGAATATAGCTGTGCTCCGGCTGCGACAAGCCTAACAGCTCTTTACAGATAATGCTGCCGTTCTTCTCTTTAAACCTTGCGGCAAGCTCCTGTATCATTTTATAGGTGCGCGCTTTGTTGTCAAAGTCCGCGGGCATATCATAGCCGTTTATTATCCCTGCCGCCATAAATGCGCCGCACAGCGTACCGCATACCTCTCTCATCCTACCGATACCGCCGCCGAACCCTGATGCGATAAGCGCCGAGGTCTTTTCATCCAGTCCGGTCATATCCGAGAAGGCTATCAGTACCGACTGCGCACAGTTATACCCGCTTAAAAACATCTGTTTTGCTTTTTCTCCGCGCTCGCTCATACCGTAACGTCCCCGTAATGATATTCTTATCTATTAGTATATAACAAAACACTTATAATTGCAAGCCCCTTGAGCTGAAAATTTCCTTTATTTTCTCCATTGTTTCGCTGTCAGGGGGCTGGATATCCGACAGCTGATACTGCCGTTCGCTTTTTTCCCATTTATATTCCCCCATTTTGTGAAAGGCTATCGGCTCTACCTTTTCGATGCAGGAAAAAGCCGAAAGATAGTCCGCCAGCCTGCTTATTTGTCCGATATCGGCGGTATACTGCGGTACAATAACATGTCGTACCCATACTTTTATCGCCAGCGTTTCGCACAGCGACAGCAACAGCTTTGCCTTGTCGGTATCAGCACCCGTGACTTTGGTGTACAGCTCTGCGTCATACGCCTTTATATCAAGCAGTACAAGGTCGGTATACTTTAACACCTTCAAAGCGTCGGAATAGTCGGCATAGCCCGATGTATCCAACGCTGTGTGCAGCCCCATTTCCTTACAGCGGCGGAGTATGTCTGCAACAAATTCCGGCTGCAGCAGCGGCTCGCCTCCAGAGACAGTCACCCCGCCCCTGCATATAAAGGAAAGGTAGTCTTTTATATCATCTGCCACCGTTTTAGAGTCGGTCTTTTTCCCCTCTCCCATTTTCCAGCTGTCGGGGTTGTGACAGTACACACACCTCAGCGGACAGCCTTGGACAAACACGATATAACGTATCCCGGGTCCGTCCACTGCACCGAAGGTCTCTACCGAGTGGATATACCCTGTTACACCGCTGTCATAGCTTTTCATGGAATGTCCTGTTGATTACGTCAAGCTGCTGCTCTCTCGAAAGTTTGATAAAGTTAACCGCATAGCCGGACACCCTTATCGTCAGCTGTGGATACTTCTCGGGGTGGTCCATCGCGTCCAGCAGCGTTTCACGGTGCATTACATTGACGTTTATATGATGTCCTTCTTCCGCAAAATATCCGTCCAACAGCGATACAAGATTATCTTTACGAGTTTCCTCTTCTTTACCCAACGCGTCGGGGATAATGGAAAAGGTATAGGATATTCCGTCGCTGGAGTATTTATACGGCAGCTTGGCGACGGATTTCATTGATGCCACGCAACCCTTTATATCCCGTCCGTGCATAGGGTTGGCGCCCGGGGCAAACGGCTCGCCCGCCTTTCTGCCGTCCGGTGTAGAGCCTGTCTTTTTACCGTACACTACGTTAGAGGTTATTGTAAGCACCGACAGCGTAGGCTTTGCGTTGCGATAGGTCTTATGCTTTTCCAGCTTTTGTAAAAATGCCTTTATCACCATCACCGCTATAGCGTCCGAGCGGCGGTCGTCGTTGCCGAATTTCGGAAAGTCTCCTTCTATCTCAAAATCTACTGCTATACCCTGTTCATTGCGTATCGGCTTTACCTTTGCATAGCGTATCGCGCTAAGGCTGTCGGTCACCACCGAAAGACCAGCTATACCGCACGCCATGGTGCGCTTTACCTTATCGTCGTGCAGAGCCATCTCCAACCGCTCATAGCAGTATTTGTCATGCATATAGTGAATAATGTTCAGCGTGTTGATATACAGCTTTGCCAGCCATTCAAGGATAAAGTCAAAGTTGTACATAACCTTTTCGTAATCAAGTATCTCATCGACTATAGGTGCTATCTGCGGGGCTATCTGTTCTCCGCTCTTTTCGTCCTTACCGCCGTTTATCGCATATAACAGTGCTTTGGCAAGGTTAGCCCGCGCACCAAAAAACTGCATCTGCTTACCTGTCCGCATCGCGGAGACACAGCAGGCTATCGAATAATCATCACCGTGCATATCCCGCATAATGTCATCGTTTTCATACTGTATAGAGGATGTCTTTATAGAGATATCCGCACAAAACTCTTTGAAATTTTGCGGCAGATTTTTGCTGTACAACACCGTTAAATTCGGCTCCGGCGCAGGACCGAGATTGACCAGCGTATGCAGAAAGCGAAAGCTCATCTTTGTCACCAACGGTCTGCCGTCCAGCGCCATACCGCCTATCGCTTCAGTCACCCATGTTGGGTCGCCTGAGAACAGCTCATCATAGGATGGTGTGCGCAAAAACCGCACCATTCTCAGCTTCATTATAAAGTGGTCTACAAATTCCTGTATCTCTTCTTCGGTATATCGCTTGTTTTCAAGGTCGCGGTGGGCGTAGATATCCAAAAAGGTAGATATTCTGCCGATAGACATCGCCGCGCCGTTTTGCTCTTTGACAGCGGCAAGGTAAGCAAAATACACCCACTGAAATGCCTCTTTGGTATCCTTTGCGCCCAGTGAGATATCAAAGCCGTAGGATGCCGCCATTTCTTTAAGCTCGTTCAGTGCCTTTATCTGCTCGCTCAGCTCTTCGGAATGTTTTATCAGCTCTTCATCATAGGTCTGTCCCTCAAGCTGTTCCTTGTGTCTAAGCTTTTGATTTATCAGAAAATCCACACCGTACAGCGCGACCCTGCGATAGTCGCCTATTATACGTCCTCTGCCATATGCATCGGGCAGTCCGGTAATGACGCCGGAGTGCCGCGCTTTCTTCATCTGCTTGGTATATACGTCAAAAACACCGTCATTATGGGTTTTGCGATACTTAAAAACATTGCCGATATCTTTATTTATTTCACGGTCATACGCTTTCAGCGAGCCGTGCACCATCCTTATCCCGCCGAACGGCATTATCGCACGTTTCAGCGGCTGGTCAGTTTGCAATCCAACTATTTTTTCCAGCTCTTTATCTATATATCCCGCTTTATATGCGTTGATCCCCGATATGGTATCTGTGTCGATGTCATACACACCGCCGCGCTCGTGCTCGGTCTGCATAAGCGCTTTTACCTTATCCCACAGCTTTAAGGTTGCCTCGGTCGGCTTTGCGAGAAAATCCCCGTTTCCGTCATAAGGTGTATAGTTTTTGATTATATAATCTCTGACGTCAATATCCGCCTGTAAAAAATCAATATCATCCGTGTAATAGCTCATAACTTTTCTTCCTTTATCGGTATTTGTGAAAGCTCACTGATGATATTATTGCTGATAATGGATGAGAATATGTAAAAGCCGCGGCTTTAGTTATTGTGAAACAGTAAATAAAGAATAAAACAATCCATGTTTTTCTATTAAATCATCAAAAGTGCCCTGCTCTGCTACTTCTCCGCGGCGCAAAACAATGATTTCGTCATATTCTCTTAACACGCTTTCATCCAGCCTATGGGTCACGATAATGCGTGTGATGTCCTCCATTGCCAAAACGGAGTTCATTATACTGTTCGCCGTTATCCCGTCCAATGCGGCAGTAGCTTCATCCATAAGCAAAACCGATGTGTTTCGCAACAGCGCTCTCGCAATGGATATCCTTTGTTTTTCACCGCCTGATAAAGCATTTCCGTTTTCGCCGCAAATATAATCATTGCCGTGGGCGGTTATAAACTCAGAAAGCCCCGCCTTGTTAATTGCGGACTGTACGTCGCTGTCGGGAAAATTCTTGTAAAGTGTAACATTGTTATATACTGTATCGTTAAATACAAATACGCTTTGTCCCACCAGAGATACTGTCTGAAAAAGCGAGTCGGGATGGATATGCCGCAGTTCAGTACTATCGAACATTATACTGCCTTCATAATTGTCATATGTCTGCATGATAAGATTAAGTAATGTAGTTTTTCCCGAACCCGAGCCGCCGACAATCGCGTATTTCTTTCCGGGCATAAAATCAAGATTAATGCCGTGCAGAGTCTCTTTATCATCTTCGTATCTAAACGATAAATCACGAATAACAATGCCGTGCGCCAAGGTATGAGGTATCTCTTTACCGCTTGCCTCTTCATGCTCAAATAAGAAATCCGATAATTTGTCCATTATCGTTATTGCCGCCTTTCGATTTGCAAGCAGCGCAGGCATTCTTTCTATCGGAGAAATAACAAATGTGACCAACTGCAAGAAAACTAATACAATTCCGGGTGTAACACCGGTCCCCGATACGGCCATCCACGCACCGATAACAAAAACACCAAGCCGCATAATCACGCTGGCAGCGGTACTGAGCAGATTAACATTTTCCTCCGTGTATCTTCTAGCATACTTAACGCCTTCGATTTTGCTGTTATCTATTTCAAACCGCTTTTGTATCTCTTTTTCCGCACGAAAACTCTTTATTACAGGAAATCCCGAAAGGATATCCTTTATTATTTCTACATATCCGGCATTTCCGTCCGAGACTTTTTTCTCCGCCTCCGCCAGCTTTTTTGCGGGCGGCAGAGATACGATAATAGGCAAAACCGAAAGCAGTACTGCCGCAAGCGTTAAAACAGGGCTGTACCATATCATTAAGATGAGCGCGCCGATAAAGCTGACACCTATATCCACGACAGTAAGAATACTGTCAAGGTAATAGTCCTCTACCGAGCGCATATCGTTTGTCAGGGCGGATATCAGCTTGCCGGTGTTTTCATTGGACAGCGAGCCGATTTTCTTGCCGAGTATTTTACTGAAAATGCCTGCTTTGTACGGTTCCATTGCCGTTTGAATAAACTTAGGTCTTGCTGTCCGAAAAACAAAATATGCAGCCATAAAAATAATAAAGGTGATAACGGCAACTATGACTATAAAAGAAAGCGAGGTCGGATCACTCCCTGCCGCTATGTCAATTATTTTCTGTAGTAACCAAGAGATAACCAGGTTATACACGCTGAGTATAACCATAGACATGATTGCGATAATAAGCCACCGCTTGCTGTGCGCAAATAACAGGTGTTTTATCTGATTTTTTTCATTGTTATGTTTTTTCATTATTTTTTCTCCTTATATTCAAATACTTTATTGTTTAGTTTATAAAATGTAAATTGATCATCGCAACCACGTCCTCTACAAAAAAATCGGTCGCAAGGAAAGAATTTCCTTGCGACCGAAATAAGGCATACTTATCCCAAAAAGGGCATACTAAGCTGTATAATCAGTGAAAAGGATAAATTTACTTTCCCGCGAAACGGCATGACAAATAAACGGCTTTAGCCGCCCAAAACCATTATCATGCCAAATATGTTTTAGCAGGAAACGTAAATCATCTTTTCACCTCTTCCTCTTAAATATATTACATTTTATCATATCTGCTCTAGTTTGTCAAGCAATACATTCAGTATAAGAATATAATCTGTTTTCCGAATTTTTAATATGATAAATCAAAATATAGCTGTTGAAATATAATCATACTGTAGTTTTAGAAAATTTTATAAATTCATACGGCAATCCCATATCTTCAGAATATCTACGGATTTCCGTTTTTTCGTCATCATTCATTTCTTCATAGAAAGGACGATCTGATACTTTCCAGTATATTTTAACTTCGTCTATTTTCAATATATCGCCCCATGGGGCAGCATATAATTCTCCCACTTTATATTTCCCGACTTCTTTATATACCCTCGTGGTATAGCAATACCCCAGTTTGTTCAAGTAATTTTGAATTGACTTATATTCATGTTCAGGGAATGATATTTCTTCATACATACAATAAACCTCCCACCAATATAAAAAACAAGATTTTGAGAGAATTTAGGGAGACTTTATGAAAAAGTCCCCCTAATCTTATCTTATTCAACTTTAATTCTCGGGATACGCTCGCAGCGGGTGTTGTCGCCGTGGTCGCTTCTGCCGCACTTAGGGCAGACGTCGCCGATTATGCCGGTGAAGCCGCAGCACGGGTCGCGGTCAACAGGATGGTTTATCGAGCCGTAGCCTATGCCGGACTCTTTCATGCATCTTATCACCTGCTCGAATGCTTCGAGATTCTCCAGCGGGTCGCCGTCAAGCTCTACATAGCTGATATGTCCCGCGTTGGTCAGCGCGTGATAGGGTGCCTCCAGCTTTATCTTCTTGAACGCGTTTATCGGGAAGTATACCGGAACATGGAACGAGTTGGTGTAATAATCCCTGTCAGTAACGCCCTCTATCTTACCGAATCTCTTGCGGTCGATACGGACAAAGCGTCCTGAAAGTCCCTCAGCCGGAGTAGCCAGCAGCGAGAAGTTAAGCCCGGTTTTCTTGCTCTCCTCGTCCATTCTCGCTCTCATACGGTTGATTATGCGCAGACCGAGCTTTTGCGCCTCTTCACTCTCACCGTGGTGTACGCCGATAAGGCATTTAAGACACTCCGCCAGTCCGATAAAGCCCATAGACAGCGTACCGTGCTTTAATATCTCGCCTACGGTGTCGTTGGGACTGAGACGGTCGGAATCTATCCATATTCCCTGCCCCATAAGGAACGGGAAGTTTTTAACCTTTTTCTGCGACTGTATCTTAAATCTGTACAGCAGCTGGTCAATAACAAGATTCATCTTGTCTTCCAGCAGTTCAAAGAATTTTACGATATCGCCGCCCGCCAATATACCGAGTCTCGGAAGGTTTACAGATGTAAAGGAAAGGTTTCCTCTGCCGGTAACTATCTCTCTTGAACGGTCGTGCACATTGCCTATTACACGGGTACGGCAGCCCATATACGCTATCTCGGTGTTATAGTCACCGGGCTTATAATATTGCAGATTGTAAGGCGCGTCAATAAACGAGAAATTCGGGAAAAGCCGCTTTGCGGACACCCTGCATGCCAGCTTGAACAGGTCGTAGTTCGGGTCGCCCTCGTTATAGTTTATGCCGTCCTTTACCTTGAAAATATGTATCGGGAAAATAGGCGTCTCGCCGTTGCCGAGTCCCGCCTCGTTCGCGAGCAGTATGTTTCTTATTACCATTCTGCCCTCGCGTGAGGTATCTGTACCGTAATTTATGGAGGAGAACGGGGTCTGCGCGCCCGCACGGCTGTTCATGGTGTTGAGGTTGTGTACCAGTGCCTCCATAGCCTGATAGGTTGCTCTGTCCGTCTCGCTGTAAGCGTGCTTTAGCGCAAACTTCTGGATACGCTCGATAACCTCATCGGATATATCGGGGCATATCTCCTTTATCATGGGCTTTTCAGCCTCGGCAAAGCCGTTGTCGTTGGCGATTATCGGAGAAAGCTGCTGTTCTTCTTCCAGCTTTTTCATATAAGCCTTTACCTTAGGCTCTACCGTGCCTATTTCCTCAATACCGGCGAGAAGCTCGATGCCGCGCGCGATATTCTGAGTATATCTGTGCTTATAGGTCTTTTTAACGCCGCCCGCCATAGCATAGTCAAAGTTAGGGATAGACTGACCGCCGTGCTGATCGTTCTGATTTGACTGTATCGCAATGCAGGCAAGTGCGGAATAGCTGCCTATCTCGTTCGGCTCTCTGAGTATGCCGTGACCGGTAGAAAAACCGTTCTTAAACAGCTTGATAAGGTCTATCTGACAGCATGTGGTGGTAAGGGTCAGAAAGTCAAGGTCATGGATATGTATATCGCCCTCTGAATGAGCCTTAGAATGTTCCGGCGCGAGTACATACATTTCATTGAACTGCTTTGCACCCTCAGAGCCGTATTTCAGCATCGTACCCATCGCGGTGTCGCCGTCGATGTTTGCGTTTTCTCTCTTGATATCGCAGTCTCTTGCTGCCTTAAAGGTCAGGTCCTCATATATTTTCATAAGTCCCGTGTTCATCTCTCTGACACGGGTCCTGTCCGCCCTGTAAAGTATGTAAGCCTTAGCGGTCTTTGCGTGACCGTTTTCCACCAGTGTTTTTTCCACCGCGTCCTGAACTACCTCGACGGTGGGAAACTCTCCCTGCGGTACGCTCTGTTCAAGGTATTCACATACCTTTTCAGCAAGCGCGCTCGCCTCGTTATAGTCGTTACCGCCTACCGCACGGGCAGCCTTATAGATAGCGTCGGCAATCTTTTCGATATTGAACGGAACTGTGCGTCCGTCTCTCTTTTGAATCCTTGTAAGCATTTGGTCTTCCCTTTCCTTATTAAAGCAAACCACAATATGTTGTGTATATTCAAGATACATTTAATATTATATAGTGTTATAAGACTTTTGTCAATAGATTTTCATTCGTTATTATTGTATAAAAACCCGGCAAAATTTTAGTAAAAGTGCCAAGACTTTTTTTGCCGTTTCCTATTGACAAATCCGCAAATGCGCTAAAAAAGCGGCAAGGTACTTGCCCTTGCCGCAAAATGTGTTATGCTGTTTGAAGATAATGATTTATAAGTATTATGCCCAAAATTATATTGAACAGAAATCCTACCACAATATACGGTATCTTCATACGTTTTGTGTTTAGCATAGTTGACGCTATGCCTATCCAGATACAGGATGTCATTGCAGATATCAGGATGACGGCAAGCGCCACCGCGTCCGACATTTCGATATGCAGTAAGTTGTCGCACAACAGGTTTGCCACACTGTTTGCAAGCGGGAGCAACCCCAAAGGAACTGTGGCGATAACCCATCTTATCCTGTTCGCATGAGCAAAGGAAAACACTATTGCAGCAAAAATAAGTGTTATTACAAAACATTCCATTGCCATAACAAGTTTTCCTCTCTTTCCTTTTTATCTAATTTACTGAGCCATACTGTTGAAAACAGATATCGCCGCGCTGTTGTCGGCGCAGATGATAAGCGCGACATACTGACCCTTAGACACTACATTTTCGCCAAACTTATATACTTCATCGGGTTTATAATCCTCAAAAGAAGCTTTTTGCTTTGCTGCACGGGCTTCAAGCGCTTCCTTCGCAGCTGCAACATCATCGGAAGAAGCCAGCTTGAACACCGCTATCTCATCGGGCGCAGCACCTGAGCCGCAGATAAACGCGCTGACGCTTTCAATCTTATCCGCGTCGATATCGTAATAATCGGCAGTTCTTGCGGATACATCCGCCATTGACGGAAACTCTATATCCTCTTTAATCTTAGCGGTTATATCCGAGGGTGATGCCACAGTGTTGTCGGTGTTTTGAGATGCGCTGTCCTGTGATACAGTCCCTGCGGAGGAAGAGTTATCATTTTGCGCGTTATCACCGCCGCACGCGGTAACAGATAGCATCGACACGGCAGCCAGTACAGCCGCAAGATACTTTATTGTTCTTTTCATAATATTCAACGTCCTTTCGATTTTATTCCAACGCCTTCTGTGTAACGGAAAGCATTATTTTGTATGCCTCGCCCATAAAATGTATACCGTCATATTCAGCGTAATCGGTATTGAAATATCCGCTTTCGTCTACAAGCGCGCTGTAAAGGTCAATATATACTATTCCGTTTTTCTCGGCGCTCTTTTTCACAAGCTCGTTATATTCGTTTATACCGGAAAGGGTAAGCATATTGTCGCTGCTTGCCTCTGCCTCCATAGTAATAGGCGAAACAGAGATAACGGCCAGCTGTCCGTTAAACAGCTCTTTAAGGTTAAGCAGGCTTGTTGTCATCTGTGCAGCGAGATCTTCCGATGATCCGTAGCCTATGGCGTTAGAGCCCAGCATTACCACTATTCTCTCCGGCTTTACCGAGGCTATCCTGCTTTCACAGGTGTCACCGTCAATCTCGGTGGAAAACAGCGTAGAGGGTGCAAGTCCCTGTAACGCGAAGACATTATCAGCGTCCAAAAATCCGTACAGGCTGAGACCCGTGCTTATCGAATCTCCGATAAACAGCGTATTGTCAAAAAAGCTTCTGTCATACTCGCCGATAAAAGTTACTTCATCTGAGGATGTACTGCCTTCATCACTTTCAGAAGCGTCTCCGCTTACTGTTTCTCCTGATGTGCCGCTGCTTGTTGTTATCTGAGACGAATCGGTTACCGACTCAGGCGGTACGCTGTCGCTCGGCTCGGTCACGGGAGTGAACGGCGGATCTGACGACACCTCCGGCGCATTGCCGGAGATAACACTGTAAGTAAAATAAACCGCGATACATACCGCCATCACCACAATAAGATTTAGAAATATCGTGGATACACGTATGGAAAATTTATTTTCTTTTTTACCTTGGGTTTCCTTTTTGTTCTTTTCCTGAGGTTCCATGGAAGAACACCTCTCTTTCGCTTTGTTTATTATACTTCATTTTGACAAAAAAATCAATACTTTTTTACACCTTATGGAATATTTCAAAAATATAAATGCTGTATAAACAAAAATTCGGCGCATAATATATGCACCGAATTTTCTAAATACCGATAATCAGTCGGAAACATAAGGAATAAGCGCGATCTGTCTAGCCTTCTTGATCGCTGTGGTAAGCTCTCTCTGGTGATAAGCGCAGCAGCCGGTAACCCTGCGGGGCAGGATCTTATAACGCTCGGTCATGCACTTCTTCAGCTTTGCCACGTCCTTATAATCAATAAACTCCGCTCTGTCTGCACAGAATGCGCAAACCTTTTTTCTCGCACGCTTAACAGGGCGAGCTGCGGGTCTTTCGTTCTTTTCCTTCTCAGGCATGTCTAATCCTCCTTATTTGATCTAATTAAAACGGATAATCGTCATCATCGTCCGACTCTGTAAAATCTGCCGGAGCACCCTGACTTACCGCGGGAGCGGTATTATTGGTGTTCTCCGCAGGATGTGCGGGAGCCGAATAATTCTGATACGGCGACTGTTGACCGCCGTTTGCTTTTTCTCCTGTGAAGCAGGCACGATCTGTAATTATCTCGGTAACATAAACGGTATTTCCGTTTTTATCGTTATAGGATCTGGTCTGAAGCTCTCCCTCGATGTGTATCATATTGCCCTTGGAAAAATATCTTGAGATAAATTCCGCCTCATTACGCCAGGCAACTACATTGAAGAAATCGGTCTTTCTTTCCTCGCCCTTTGTCTGGTATCTGCGGTCTACCGCGATACGGAAAGACAAAACAGACGCGCCGTTTGTTGTGGTTTTAAGCTCCAGATCGTTTGCTATACGACCCATCATTATTACTCTGTTATACATTTACTTCTCTGCCTCCTTGAAAAAGCCATTACTTGCGAACCGTTACCAATGAACGAAGAACGCCATCGGTAATGTTGATAACACGCTCGAATTCCATCGGGAAATCAGGCTTTGAATCAAAGCTGTAAACTACATAGTAACCGTCGGGCTCGTAGTTTATCTCGTAAGCAAGCTTACGGTTGCCCCATTCGTCAACATTAACCAATGTTCCGTGCTCTTTGATCAAATCGGAGAATTTTTCCACGAGAGCCTTTACAGCCTCCTCACCGTTCTTGAGAGAGAGAACTACTACAGCCTCGTACTTCTCGCTGAGCTTTGCCATTAGTTGCACCTCCTTTTGGATTACGCCCGCACTATGGTACGAGCAAGGATTATTTGGGCATACTGCCCAAGCCTAATTATTATAACAGACTATCCGATTTTTGTCAAGAGTTTTTCCGAAAAAACACCGATAAAAATCAAATATGTCCGAATATCAGCAAAAATATCCCTATCAATAGCGGCTGGTGCAATACATATATCCACAGAGTATATCTCCCGCAGACAGCCAGCGGTTTGAAATGGGTTTTGTAAAAGAATTCCGGCATACGATCCTCGACCGCGTATTTTCCAAGATAGGTGCCAGCGAGGAACACAAACAGCCACGGCAGCAGCGGGAAATAATCCATAGAGGTAAATCCGCTTTTGATAAATCCCAGCGGAAACAGTAAACCTGCGTCATATATAACCCTCGGCAATTCTATGCCCATTCCATTTCCGATGCCGAGATAGCCCGCGGATATCCCTCTTGTAAGCACAAACAATATCACACAGGCGGGTATGGCTATTTTGTCAGGTATCTTTGAAAGCTGCTTTTCGGATATCGCGTATATCATCATAGATACGCCCATAAAATGAAGTATACCGAACAATATCGGCGCCTCCGGCGCAAAAAAGGCAAATATAAAGGTTATCACCATACCGATGAAAAAGCACTGTATTCCCCTTTTGGCGTTGTTGCGGGAATAGCGGCACGCCATACCGGAGATGAAAATAAACATCCCGGCAAAGATATCCCGTATAATGCCGAACCAACCGTCAAACATCAGCGGTATATGGATGCCGTAGGTATAATTCAGATCAAACATTGCATGATAAAACACCATACATAATATACAAAATCCCCGTACCTCGTCCATAAAGCCGGCACGGCGAAAACGCGGCGACGGATTGTCCAGCACTTTTGCATCATTCATAAGCAATCTCTCCGAATAAAAAGCATAAAAATAAACACTTATATTATTATATATGAAAAGGAAAAAAGATGCATTATGCAAATTCAACAATTTTACAGCTTGTTATATAGTCATTTTCTCTAAATAAATAAGGAAATAGATGTTGAAATACCACTTGGTTTATGTTATTATATGAATGAAAAAATAAGAAGTCTCTGGAGGGATCATTTTGCTTATTGCAAAAATAACAGACAGCTATTTTTACGGGGGAGAGCCTCAATACATCGACAGTAACACAAGCTATAACGTCAGAGGAGTTCTATACGATAACAGCGGAAATGCCGCATTCATGAAAATAGAGAACTCGGAATATTACAAGCTGCCCGGCGGAAGGATAGAAATAACCGAAACGCCTGAACAGGCATTTATCAGAGAGATAAACGAGCAGACAGGATATCAGGCGGAGATGATAGGATATCTCGGCTGGATAGAAGAGCATAAGGCAAAGCGCAAGCTATGCACCGTTTCTCACTGCTTTGCGGCGCGTATCATCAGCGACAACTGCAATACAGATGTACTGCAAGAAGCGCAAAGACGTCTTGGCTTTAAGCTGGAGTGGCTTAACTTTAACGATGCGATGGGTATGTACAGCACGCTTTCGGACGGCAGCAAAGAGTATCAGATAAACTTTATGCTTAAACGTGAGCTGCTTATAATGCAAAAAGCGTCAGAGCTGTTCCCCGCCTAAGCAAGCATAAACAACCAAGCAAAGGATGGTTAAGATGGAAGATAACATAAATGAAGAGTTGACCGACCTTGACAACAACGACGATATGGTTGCCGAGTCAGCAGGAAACGAAGAACATATCTCGTTTAAGGTGAGCGAAGCGCCCGCGCCCGAGCGCAAATGGACCAAAAACGACAAGCGCACCGTTTGGATAATTGCCGTAATAATAACAATTATCGGCGTAGTTGCACTGTTCTTCTTAAACGGCATTGACTTTAACAATTTCAGCTTGTTTTAAATATATGAACAAATCGCCCTTGGCATTGCCAAAGGCGATATTTTTATCCCGCTGATGACGGTTGGGTAAGCGAGGGAGTGAGCATAAGAGAATCAGCGGTACGGTATACCGTTATTTCTCCCTGTTCGTCGGAATAATCCGCCGTTATGGTATCGGACGGATTGAAGCTGCCGTCAATTATACCGAGAGACACCACGTCTTCTATCTTTGACGCAATGATTTTCCTCAGCGGTCTTGCTCCCCCGTTCATTTTGTTTGTACATTCACAAATATGCCGCGCCAGCCGTTCTGTCCACAAAAATGTTATCCCCTGTTTTTCGCACCTTGCTCCCAGCTCGGACAGCATAACGCGGCTGATCTTATATATATCATCGTTTCCGAGGGAATTGAACGGTACTATCTCATCTATTCTGCTCAGCAGCTCTGAGCGGAAGTATTTTTTTAATTCATCGTTTATCGCTGTCATTCCGTCATCATCATTCCTGTAAAACCCCATAGGTGCTTTTTTACGAGAAATAACATCGGCGGCGATATTTCCGGTAAGGATTATAACTGTGTTTGAAAAATCAGTTACCCTCCCGCCGGAGTCGGTCAGTGTTCCGTCCTCAAGTATTTGCAGCAGAAGATTGAATATATCCGGGTGTGCTTTTTCTATCTCGTCAAACACAACAACGCTGTACGGCTTTTTCCTCACCTTTTCGGTCAGCAGTCCGCCCTCGTCATGCCCCGCGTACCCTATCGGCGCACCGATAAGCTTTGATACCGAATGCGGCTCGGAATATTCAGACATATCCAGCTTTATCATTGCCTTTTCATTGCCGAACACACAGCGCGCCACCGCCTTACAGCAATGGCTTTTGCCTACACCGCCTTCACCCAAGAAAATAAAAGACCCTATCGGGCGCGCGCTGTCGCACAGCCCGGCGCGGTTGCGTCTGACCGCCGCCGCAACAGTCTTTACCGCACTGTCTTGTCCTATCACCGTTTCTTTCAACTCGTTTTCAAGTCCAGACAGCTTTTTTGCCTGTCCCTGCTCTATTTTACCAAGAGGGATGCCGGTTATCATTGAGACTGTACGGCATATTTCTTCCGACGATAATACGCCGCTTTCCTGTCTTAATCTCATTGCCGACGCCGCCTCGTCGATAAGATCCAGTGCTTTATCCGGCAGAAAACGGTCATGGATATATCTTTTTGACAGCTGCACCGCGGCAGTTATCGCCTCGTCGGAGATAGTAAGCTTGTGGTGCTGCTCGTATCTGTCTTTCAGTCCATGCAGTATCCGCAGTGCGTCATTTTCGCTCGGCTCGTTAATTATAACAGGCTGTAATCGCCTTTCCAATGCGCTGTCCTTTTCGATAAATTTTTTGTATTCCGCCGAGGTTGTGGCGCCTATCAGGTGTATCTCACCGCGCGCCAGCATAGGCTTCATAATATTTGCCGCATCTATCGCTCCCTCTGCCGCGCCCGCACCGATAATGTTGTGTATCTCGTCTATAAACAGGATTATATCCTCGGCGGCGGATATTTCAGTCAGCACATTGCTCAGCCGTTCTTCAAAATCTCCGCGGTATTTTGCGCCTGCCAACAGCAGACTGAGATCCAACATATAAATATTCTTATTTTTAAGTTCGGGCGGTACATCTCCGCTCACTATCCGCTGCGCCAAGCCCTCTACCACGGCGGTCTTGCCGACCCCCGGCTCGCCGACAAGGCAGGGGTTGTTTTTAAGACGGCGCAGCAGTATTTCGATTACCCTTTCGGTCTCACTATCACGGCAGAGGCACGGATCCAGCTTACGCGCACTGTCGGTAAGGTCTTTGCCGTACTTTTGCAGTAGCTGTGACAGTTGACTGCGGCGTGGCTTTCCGCCTTTATCAACGTGACGCTTATCAATATACACCGAGTAAAGGTCCATCCCAGATTCTTTCAGGAAAATGCAGGCATAGCAATCAGTATCGGCAATTATCGCTTTTAACAGATGCTCTGTCCCCGCCAGCCTTTTTCCTGCTGTTTTTGATAGGATTATCGCGTTTTCCAGTATTCGCTTGCTCCTCGGAGTAAGGTCCGCTGCGGAAAGCGAGGTGGGCTTACCGCGACCCATTATCGTCTCCAGTCGTTTTACTATTTTTTCCTCGGAAATACCGCTTAGCTTTAATACGGAATACGCGGCACTCGCCGTAGTTTTGGAAAGCCCGTACAATATATGCTCACTGCCGATATATGTGTGACCCAGCTGCTGACTTAAGTTCAGCGCCTCGTTAAGTGCTTCGTTTGCTTTTTCAGTGAAACCGTTCCAGTTCATTTTTACCTTACTTCCTATTTGAAATCCGGACAGCGAAAGCGTGTCCTTTCTCATTTTTTGCATTATTTGTATGATAATTCAAAGCAAGGAAAAAATTTTTACAAAAATTAAAAGAAAATGACGAAATAAACAAAAAAATATCTCCCGTACAAGACGGGAGATATCATTATTATTAAAGTTGTTCTTACAGCTCTGCGAAGTACTTGATAGTTCTTACCATCTGAGAGGTGTAGGAGTTCTCGTTGTCATACCAAGAAACAACCTGAACTTCGTACAGATCGTCAGCGATCTTAGCTACCATAGTCTGAGTAGCATCGAACAGAGAACCGTATCTCATACCGATAACATCGGAAGAAACGATCTGATCCTCGTTGTAGCCGAAGGACTCGGAAGCAGCAGCCTTCATAGC
>JAFLRX010000024.1 GCA_022511265.1 Eubacterium sp.
CATACTGTCGTATGTCAAGAAATTTTGGTGCAAGATGGCGGAAAATATGCAAGCAGATTTTGCGCAAAGCCGCCAGGCGGTCTTTGTGCGGTGTTGCCCAAGGTTTTTCTGTTATTATTTTAGCACATTTTGATGGGCAATTCAAGAGGACGGAAGAATTAGGCAGTGAGTAAAATGATTACCCCTATGGTTATATTTTACCATAGGGGTTGGATTATATTTGGGACAGAGATTTTTTGTTTGCAATCTCATATCCGATAACGTAAGAAACTAATTCTTCTTATTCACACCGCTTTAGCCTTACCCAAAGCATTTCACTGCTCCAGCGAGAACTGTGCGCTGTACTCTTTGTATTTGCGGGTGTAGTCGTCCTCGGTTTTAACTTCCTCCAGATATTCGTGGGCGGCAAAAGAGCTGTAATTTATCTCGATTACTGCGACCGCGATGTTAGAGCAATGTCCGGCGACACGCTCGCAGCTGGTCAAAATATCGCTCAGCATAAAGCCCAGATCTGTCGTGCAGTCGCCTGTTTGTAACCGCTGTACGTGATTATTTTTGATCTTTCGGATGAGCTTGGATATAACGCGACGCAGCGGCTCTACCGATGACGCAAGCTCGAAATCATTCGTCTTAAAGGCTGTTGACGTCATGGTCAGTATTTCCTGTGCCGCAGAGGTCAGCTTTTCCAGCTCTTTAAATGCGTCATCCGAGAATGTCATTTCCTTATCATACAACTGACGTCCGACATTTGTGATATACAGAGCGTGGTCTCCGATACGCTCAAAATCGTCTATAGTATGCAGGATCTTGGTAACGGTTTTCAGATCTTCCTCAGCTATACTGATCTTGTACAGCTTGGTCATATAGGTGGCAAGCTGGTCCTTGTACCTGTCCAGCTCAACCTCTATATCCGTGATCTCGTTGGCTTTTTCCGCATCAAAATCATTGATCTGCTCTATCGCGCCGAGAAAAGCTTTTTTAGCCCTGGAACACATATATAATGCCACGTCGAGGGATTTTTTTACAGCCATAGAGGGGACGGTTAACAGGCGGTCGTCCAATATGACCGTCGGCTGATCGCTGTCCTTGCTGTCGGGGATAATTTTGTTTGCCAACTGCTCCAGCTGCTTGCAAAACGGCAGCAGAACCAGCGTCGTCAGAATATTAAAGATACTGTGTACCACCGCAATCATAAACGGTGAAATGGTCTCACGCATGAACGGCATATCGAATACCGCAGTGCAGATATAAAACGGTATCATGAATATCAGCGTGCCTAAAATGTTGATGGCAAGGTGCATTACAGCTACCTTTTTCGCCTTGCGGTTTACACCTATGCTGGAAATAAGCGCGGTTATACATGTACCGATATTTTGTCCCATAATGATAGGGATAGCCATACCGTATGTGACGCCGCCGGTCATTGACATAGCCTGCAAAATACCGACAGAGGCGGCGGAGCTTTGAATGATACCTGTAAATATCGCACCGACCAAAACCGCCAGCAGCGGGTTTTCAAAGGCGGTGAGCAGCTCGGTAAATTCCGGCATTTCGGAAAGCGGTTCCATCGCGCTGGACATAAGGTGCATTCCGAACATAAGTATCGCAAAGCCGATAAACGCATTGCCTATGCCCTGTAATTTCGGCTTTTTCATCATTACCATGATGATGCCTGCGACCGCGAATATCAATGAGATATATGCCGGCTTCAGCATATTTATCCATACAACATCGCTGTCGATACCGGCAAGACTGGATATCCACGAGGTAAACGTCTTACCGATGTTTGCGCCCATCAGCATACCGATGGTCTGATTAAATTCGATTATACCCGAATTTACAAGACCGACCAGCATGACCGTGACCGCGGATGAAGATTGAACGGCAAAGGTTATGCCCGCGCCGAACAGCATGGCTAAAATACGGTTGTCCGTAAATTTCTTAAAGCTTTTACTAAGCTTGCCGTTGGCGGATTTTTCAAGTCCGTCGGACATAACTTTCATACCGTAAAGGAAGAAAGCCAAACCACCAAATAAAGTTATAAATGAGAATATATCCATATATTCGTCTCCCTTGTCGGTCCCCGACCGACTTAACCGCACCTAAAACATTCAGAATCGTTGCTCTGACTGTTCGGTTATGAGCTTTCTACACTTTAGTTTGTAGGACGCATAGTCGGGAACAACAATACATCCCTTATCGACGCGCTATCGGTCAGCAGCATGATAAATCTGTCAAGACCGAGGCCGAGACCGCCTGTGGGCGGCAGACCGTATTCCAGCGCGGTGAGGAAGTCCTCGTCAACCTCTGCGTTGGCGCCCTGCTTTCTCTTTTCCGCTGCCTGCTTGGTAAAGCGCTCGCGCTGATCCATCGGGTCGTTCAGCTCGGAGAACGCGTTGCCGAACTCACAGCCGTTGATGAAATATTCAAAACGCTCGGTAAACGCAGGGTCGCTCGGCTTGCGCTTTGCAAGGGGCGAGCCCTCAACAGGATAATCATATATGATAGTCGGCTGTATAAGCTTGTCCTCGGCGAATTCCTCAAACAGCGCGGTCAGTACCTCGCCCTTGGTAGCGGTAGCGGGTACTTCGACATTCTTGCGCTTTGCCGCGTCTCTTGCGGCTGCGTCGTCCGCCCACGCGTCATAATCTTCACCCGCGTACTGCTTGACAGCGTCCTTCATGGTGACGCGCGCCCACGGCTTGCCCACGGCTATTTCTTTGCCCTGATAGGTCACTGTGTCGGTGCCGCAGATGTTTACCGTAACGGTACGGTAAAGCTCTTCTATCAAGTCCATCATACCGAGATAGTCGGTGTATGCCTGATACATCTCTATTGAGGTAAACTCGGGGTTGTGGGTGGAATCCATACCCTCGTTGCGGAATATTCTGCCTACCTCGTATACCTTGTCAAAGCCGCCTACGATAAGCCGCTTCAGATACAGCTCGGTCTCGATGCGCAGATACATATCAATGTCCAGCGCGTTGTGGTGGGTCTTGAACGGTCTTGCCGCCGCGCCTATCTCCAACGTATGCAGCACGGGGGTGTCCACCTCGATAAAGCCCTTGCTGTCCATAAAGTTGCGTATCTCGCGGATTATGCGAGAGCGCATAACAAAGGTGTCCTTTATCTCGGGGTTGGCTATCAGGTCAAGATAACGCTTGCGATAGCGTTCTTCCTTGTCGCGCAGACCGTGCCACTTTTCGGGCAACGGCAGCAGCGACTTTGCCAGCAGCTGTATCTCCTTTGCGTGTACGGAGATCTCGCCGCGCTTTGTCCTGAACACAAAGCCCTTTATACCCGCTATATCTCCGAGATCCCACTTCTTAAAGCCCTTGAACACATCCTCGCCGACGTCGTCGATGCGGACGTACACCTGCATCCTGCCGCTGCCGTCACGGATATCAATGAAGTTTGCCTTACCCATGTCGCGCTTGCTGGTTATTCTGCCCGCGATGCAAACGTCCTTGCCCTCAAGCTCGTCAAAGTTGTTTCTTATCTCCTCGGAGGAGTGGGTGACATCATACTTTGTCACGGTATAGGGGTCATAGCCGCCCGCCTTCAAATCGTTCAGCTTTTCTATTCTTATACGGTGCTGCTCGTCCAGCTGCAAAAGCAGCTCTTCCTCGGTCAGCTCCTGTTCGATGTTTTCGTTTTCTGCCATTTTTTATTTCCCTTCTGTTAAACAAAAATGTTCCAAGGCGTGTCGCCTTTGACATTTCGTTTCAAACTTTGAACAATCCCAAAGGTCGATGCTCGATGGTACGATACTCCTACATCGCACCCCTACTTAGGCGAACCGCCTTTGGCAATTCGTCCCAACGCGGAACAATGTCAAAGGTGGTCGCTCGAAACGTCCGATACTTCCGTATCACACGTCTCCCAACACGCGGAACATTTCCGAATATGCCGTAGATTACTTATCTATTTCGAGTATTTCGTATTTCTTTATTCCCGCGGGTGCTTCTACCTCGACCGTCTCGCCGAGCTTTTTGCCTATGCATGCCTTGCCTATCGGGGACTCGTCGGATATCTTGCCGTTTTTCATATCTACCTCTTTAGAGCCTACAAGGTAAAGGCTTAAATTTTTGCCGCCGTCGAGAGGTTTTAACACTACCTTGTTGCCGAGGCTGACATGCTCGGTGGACAGCTCGTCTACATCCAGCACCTTAACATTTTTCAGAGTAGCCTCTATCTCGGCGATACGTGCCTCAACTATACCCTGTTCGTTTTTTGCCTCGTCGTATTCGGAGTTTTCCGAAAGGTCACCGAAAGAAAGAGCTACCTTTATCTTATCCGCTATCTCACGTCTGGTGACGGTCTTTAACTGTTCAAGCTCTCTTTCAAGGTCCTCCAGACCCTCACGAGTCATTACTGTCTGCTTTCCTGCCATTGTTCTTTTCCTCCGTATAAAGATTTATAGTTTATCTGTGCGCATCTGATGATGCGAATAATTTACTGTGCCGCGACTACCTCAAGCGCTCTTTGCAGCTGGAAGTCATTGTCGGGGTTGCCTATCTGTACGACCTGTTCCGGGGGCGCCTCTACATCATAATCGGGGATTAGCCCCGTGTCGGTAAAGATATCCGAGCGCGCGGGCTTTACCCGAGAGGTAGATACCGATACCGCACTGCCGTCCTTAAAGCTCTGGGTGGTTTGCAGCTCGGACTTTCCTGCGGTGAACTGACCCACCAGCGACGCGCCCGCGAAATCTCTCAAAGATGCCGCGAACAGCTCAGCAACGCAGGCTGTGCCGTTATCCACCAGCACCGCCATAGGCTTTTCTATCGCAGAGCTGCCGTCTGTCTCCACAAGGTTGGTCTCTGTTCCGTCCGCCTCGATATCGGTGGCGATTATCCCCGCGGGCAGCAGCTTGTTAAGCATCTGCTCCAGCGGTGTTATTATGCCGCGCGAGCAGCCCCTGACATCAAATACATAGCCTAATACCGACTGCGCCTCGTATTTTTCTATCTCCTCGATAAACTGCGCCGCGGTAAGCTCGTTAAAGGTGCTTATACTTATATAAGCGTACCCGTTTATCAGGTCGGAATGTACCGACTGTATTTCTATCTGCTGGCGTATCAGCACCGCGCTGCGCTGTGTGCCGTCGGGGTCCTGCATCGTTACCGATACTCTTGTACCATCCTCGCCCAGCAGCATATTCTGCGCTGTTTCGGTGTCATATTCCAACAGGCTCTGACCGTTTACCGCCACTATCCTGTCGCCGACCTGTATTCCCTCTATCTCAGCGGGAGAGCCCTCGTAAACATACGTCACCTCAAGGTACTGTCCGCTTATCTGCGTCTCCATACCCGTACCGATGATCACACCGCTTTCCTCCTGCTGTAGGCGGTAATATTCTTCCGCGGTATAATAGCGGGCGTACTCGTCCGATGTGCCGGCAATATAACCGTTCATGATACCGTTTATCAGTGTTTCTTCTTCAATATCATATATCGACGACGCACGCACAAAGGAGTCTATCTCCCTTATCTTATTATAGATGTTTTCCCGCTCTTGTATGCCGGAAACCATCGAATTGTACATATTAAGCGAGACCGTCATCGTCAGCACGAAGGTTATCGCGCACGCAACCGCGATAAGGCTGATGGTAACGCCTAGACTTACTTTTTTATTCATAAAATGTCCTTTACGTCTTTAATCAATACGGTACAGACACATATCCGAGCGCGTCGGTGGCGTCTCCGTTTATTCTTATCTCAAAGTGGAGATGAGGACCGCTTGCCCAGCCGGTATCACCTACATAACCGAGTACATCGCCCTGTGATACTTCCTGACCCTCGTATACCGCTACTCCGCTCATGTGCGCATACAGAGAGGTATATCCGCCGCCGTGGTCCACAACGACATACATACCGTATCCGCCGTTATAGCCGTAAGAGGCGTTGGCAACTATTACCGTGCCGCCCTTGGTGGCATAGATGTTGGCGCCGTATATTCCGCCGCCGGCGATGTCGGTACCGTTGTGCCATCTGCCCCAGTCGGCATCCCAGCCGTAATGGCAGGTTATCATGGTAAACCCGGTGCTGAGCGGCCACATCCACTCCGCGCCGTCCTGAAGCTCGGACGAATCCGCAGGCTTTTGCTGTGCAAGGATAAGCTGCTTAATCTCATATTCAAGCGCCTCTATCTCCTCATTGCTTACGCTGATAAGATAGCTGAGGTGGCTTTGCTGGCTTTCCAGCTCTTTAATAGCCGCCTGATAGTTATTGTAATCGTTCTGATAGCTGTTTACCGCGGCCTGACTGTCATCCTGCAAAGAGATAAGCTCGTCTCTCTCGTCTTCCAGCTTTTGCTGCTGCGCTATGTAATCTTCTTTTGTATCGGCAAGCTGCTGCTTTTGCGTCTCAAGCTGTGATTTGTATTCAGCCAGCTGCTCAATATCCGCGGTCAGCTGATTCATAAACTCGAGATTCTTTTCAGTAATGTTGTTCAGCACCTCTGTGCCGACCGACATCTCATAGAAATTGTTCGAGCCTGCCAGTATGCCGAAAAGGTCGGCGTCGCTCTGCATATACATTGCGCGGACTATTTCGGCGAATTTTTCAAGGTTTTCGGCGTTTTCCGCCTCCAGCTCGGCGACCTGCTGCTCTGCCTCGGCTATCTGCGCCTCTACATCGGATATCTCCGTCTCCAGTTCGGCTATCTTCGCCTCGGTCTCTTCGATATCCAGCTCTTTATAATATACAAGGTTGTTGTAGTAGTCTACCAGCTCTTTCTGATTGCTCAGCAGCTGGGCCACCTTTTCAAGGTTTTCCTCGTTTTCGCTTATCTCGCCCTCGATGGAATTTATCTCATCGCGGCGCTGTTCGTTTTCCTGTTCTATCTGGGCTATCTGCTGCTGTATGTCGTCAACGGTGACATTATCATCGGCAGATACTCCGCCGTAGGACGCCGAAACGCACAGCACCGTCGCAGTGACGGTTATCATGCTGATAGCTTTTCTTATCTTTCCTGCTGTTTTATACTTCATAACGACACCTCGCACGACCTTAGCCTTTAAGGTATTTTCCGGTGCTGACCACCGTACCTATCGCGCCGAGCAGCGCACCTGCCGCACAGTATGCGGCGAGCAGATACCAGTTTACCGTGTCAAAGGTAAGTATACGGTTTATCCCCAGTGCGTTCCACATCTGGAAGTTTTCGTATATCATCTCATACAGCCGCTCGTATATCACCCTTGTCACCAACCAAGACGCCACGCCGGACAGCAGTCCGATGAACATACCCTCAACAAAGAACGGCGTCTTGATAAATCCGTTGGTGGCACCGACGGCACGCATTATGGCTATCTCCTTGCGGCGGGCGAAAACGCTGAGCCGCGTGGTATTTGCTATTATTATTACGCTGACGGTACCCAGTGCCGCGATAAGCACCAAGCCCACTATCGTAAAGGCGGTGCGCAGGTCACGGATGAACTTCGCAAAGTCCATCGGCGCGTTTACTCTGTACACCCCATCCAGCGTTGTCAGCATTGCGGTGGCCTCTCTGATACGGTCGATGTCCTTGACGGTGACCATATATGTCGGCGGTACGGGGTTATAGGGGAGGTTTTCAAACAGCGTGCGCTGATCCTCATAGTTTTCTATCATCTGCTGAAGTCCCTCTTCGGGCGAGATGTAACGCACCGAGGCGGTCAGCGGATCGTTTTCTATCTTTTTGCCTATCCCCTCTATGTCAGCGTCATCATTAAGGTAAACGCTTATTTCATTCTGCTCGGACACATTGCCCAGTATTATCTCGCAGTCCAGCATCACCAACGCGGAAAGTCCCACCAGCAGCATGCTGACCGTAAGTACACAAAATCCCGCAAAGGACATAAAACGGTTTCTCCATACCGACTTTATTCCCTGCTTTATAAGATAACTGAAATTATTCATCTTCCGCAGTACCTCTGATATAATCGTCGAAGATTACGTCTCCCGACTGAAGGCTGATCACCCTGCCGCCGAAATATTCGACCAGGCTATGCTCGTGCGTAACCATTATTACGGTAGTGCCGCACTTGTTTATCTCCTTCAGCAGATTTACTATGTCGTAGGAAAGCGCGGGGTCGATGTTGGCGGTAGGCTCGTCCGCGATAATAAGCCCCGGATTGCTGGCAAACGCACGCGCGATGGCAACTCTCTGCATCTCACCGCCGGACAGCTTGTCAGGGTACATCTTTGCCCTGTCGGCAAGCTTTACAAGATTAAGCACATACGGCACCCTGTGGCGTATCTCACGCTTAGGGCGGTTGGTGACCCTCAGCACGAACGCGACATTTTCATATACATTCAAGTCCGGTATCAGACGGAAATCCTGGAATATCATACCCAGCGAGCGTCTGAAATACGGTATCTTTTTATTCTTTATCTTGGAGAGATTATAGCCGTTTACGAATACACGTCCCGAGGTGGGGACAATCTCACGGGTCAGCAGCTTTAACAGCGTGGACTTGCCCGCGCCGCTGTCACCGACTATAAACACAAATTCTCCGTCCTCTATTCTCAGGTTGACGCCGTTCAGCGCGTCAACACCGCCGCCGTCCTTAAAGTGGACGTCAACGTTTTTCAGTTCTACCATATATTGTTGTTCTTCCTTCCTGATCATGTCCGCAAAGCGGAGCTGCCAAAAGCCAAATCGGCGGAACTTAACAATTATCACCCGCGTACAGCGGTATAGATTTTGACCGCATAACACAAACGAGGACATAGTAAAACTCTGCCGCTTTACTATGTCGCCGTATTGTTATATCTCTCCCTATTATATCAGAACTTAACCGGATCGGCAGAAAGATACTTTCTTACCATAAGCGCGATCTTGAAGATTATCGCGTGGTCGAACTGTCTTAAATCCAGTCCGGTAAGCTTTTTTATCTTATCTAATCTGTAAACAAGCGTGTTTCTGTGTACGAAAAGCTTTCTTGAGGTCTCGGAGACGTTCAGGTTGTTTTCAAAGAAACGCTGAATAGTAAACAGTGTCTCATGATCCAGCGACTCTATCGAGCCCTTCTTGAACACCTCTCTGAGGAATGTCTCGCAAAGTGTTGTGGGCAGGTGGTAGATAAGTCTTGCTATGCCGAGGTTGTCATAGCTTACTATCGTCTTATCGGTGTCGAACACCTTGCCTACCTCTATAGCTATCTGCGCCTCTTTGAATGAGCGCGCGAGGTCCTTGATGCCGGTAACGGGTGTGCCTATTCCGACGGTAACGCGGGTGAAGAACTCGCCCGACAGCGTATCGGAAATAGAACGTGCCAGCTTTTCAAGATCCTTGTTATCTATGTTGCTCTTTATCTCTTTTACCAGAACTATTTCAGTCTCGGTTATGTTGAATACAAAGTCCTTGTTCTTGTCCGGGAACAGGTTCTGTATAACGTCATAAGCGGATACATCATTTGAGGTGAGTATGCTTATCAGAAATACCACACGGCTGATCTCCGCGTTGAAGTGAAGCTCGCGCGCCTTGATGGTGATATCGCCCGGCAGCACATTGTCGAGGATTATGTTCTTGACAAAATTGTTTCTGTCATATTTCTCGTCATAATACTGCTTTATACTGGACAGCGATACCGCAAGCAGCGATGCGTATTTTGCCGCCTGGTCGTCGGTGCCTTCGATAAACACCGCGTAGTCAGGCTTTACATGTACGCCGAAAGGCTTGTAGGTATATCCGTCACGGATAAACACATCATGTGAATCGCCCAGCTCTATGGTGAAGAAATCACTGTTTGTGCCTATCCTGGAAAGCTCGCTGCACGCAACTATTGTGGCGTTTTCGTCGATGACGCCGATAACGCGTCCGATGGTATCCCTCATCTGATGCACAATGCCCTGAAATAATCTGTTTGACATTTTCGTACCTCTACTTTGCTTGTCTTATTATTTTTCGGCAGCGTCACGGAAAACAGACGCCGTCTTTTTCACGAAAAATTAACCGTGAAAATAATATACCAACTATATTTTACTAGAAAAACAGAAAAAAATCAAGAGTTTTTTAGACAAAATGCAAAAAAATTATGAATTTTTTTTATTTTTCTTCCAAAAAAGGGTCATTTTCTCTCAAATCTCTTTTTTTCATCGTATCTGATTGCTAAAAATCCGCCCGAAGGCGGATCATAGTTTTATTCGCTTGCGCTGCTTTCAGCGGCACTTTCCGTAGCCTCAAGCTCCTCAACGGTGACATATTTGTCAGCGGTGGGTTCTTCAAGATGATATTTGTCCGCGGAATAGGTGTCCAGAGTAACGGATATTATCTTCACCTCATCCAGCGGCTTCATGGTTTTGGGGTCGGTCTCGCGCCAGAGTATTTTATCCAGCACGTCAAAGCCGCTTATCACCTGTCCGAAAACGGTATAGTTGCCCGCCAGCGCCGCAACGCTGCCGCGGTCTCTCAGCGCGCCGATAAGGTCCTCCGGGATAACCTGTCGGCTGGTCTCGGTATCGGTGTAGCCTCTAAGCTCTTCCATATTTTCATCGGTCATCTCCACCGCGCCGCAGAAGAAAAATCTGCTGTCGCTGTAGCCGAGGTTGGCGTTTGTCCCGTTGGTGGAATAGCCCATCAGCGCACCCTTAAACGGCCACAGGTCCACCGAGCATTCGTTCGGTATAAAGTTGCCGTCCTCGGTGATGCCCTCGGTGCCGTCCTCGCTGGACGAGCCGGTTATTCCGTATATGCCCTCTTGTATCGCAAAGAAAGGCTTGCCGTCATAAAAGCCCTCTTCAGCGCGCGCCTTAAAGTTAGCAATGGTCTGGGGCGCATACTCGGTATACAGCACGGCGGTCATTGTACCCTCGCTGGTCTCAAAGACAGCGACGTCCATACCCTCAGCAGGCTTTTCCAGCTGTACAAGCTTCATTTCTTCAAAGTTATAGCTGCCCATCGCATTGGTGCTCTGTCCGCCGAAAAGCGAGCAGCCGCCCAGCATTACCGCAGCCATTGCGGCAGCAGCCGCAGATATGATAATTTTTTTCAACTTCATTTCTCCGTAACAATAGATTTTTATGCTGTGAAAACAGTGTATGTTAAACAGTATATGTTAAATTATAATTCAATACACCGAAAATGTCAAGTGCGGACAAAGGTAAATTTTGTCCGCACCTAACATAATTATCTGTACTTTTCCAGCATCTGATCTATCAGCTTAAGTATCTCATCTACCGCGTCGGCAACGGGTACTTTTACGCTGAAGCTCTTATCACGCGCGGTTATCTCAACGCAGCCCTCTTTAAGGTTGCGGGGGCTTATCACCGCCCTCAGCGGTATTCCCAGCAGGTCGGCATCAGAGAACATAACGCCCGCGCTGACCTTACGGTCGTCGTACATTACCTCAGCGCCTTTGCTTTCAAGTGTTTCGTACAGGGTATCGGCGGCGGTCTTTACTTCTTCGTCATCCGAGCGTACCGCGCAGATATGCACCTGCCACGGAGCGATAGGCATCGGCCATATCGGACCGTAATCATCGTGGTGCGCCTCGCAGACAGACGCCGCAAGACGGCCCACGCCTATGCCGTAGCAGCCCATTATCGGGTTGTGAGATTCGCCGTTTGCGTCAAGGAATGTCATGCCCATGGTCTTTGTGTACTTAACGCCGAGCTGGAAGATGTTGCCCACCTCGATACCGCGGGACACCTTTATGCTATGCTTGCCGCAGTGCGGGCAGATGCCGCCGTCGGTTATCTTGGCAAAGTCGCCGTATTCCTTTATATCAACATCGCGTGAAGGCATAAAGCCCCTATAATGATAATCAGGCTCGTTAGCGCCGCAGACAAGGCTTGTCCCGCCCTGCAGCGACTTATCGTACAGCACGGTGCATTTATCGGTTATGCCGACAGGCCCGATAAATCCGGCATGCAGTCCGCTGTCCTCGGTGATAACCGCGGGGTGGAACTCGCAGCCGAGATAGTTTCTTACCTTGGTCTCGTTTACGTCAAGGTCGCCGCGGATGAAAACCACCACATACGCGTCGTCTTCGTTTTTCTGATATACCACCGCCTTGACGCTCTTTTTCGGGTCTGCACCCAAAAATTCGCAAACGTCCTCGATGGTGTGCTTGTCGGGGGTGTATACCTTTTCAAGTACTGTATTTTCAAGGGTGGATATGTTGTCATAAATGCACTCTGCCGCCTCCATATTGGCGCTGTAGCCGCACTCTTCACAGATTGCAATGCTGTCCTCGCCCACGGGGGTGAGCAGCATAAACTCATGTGATACGCTGCCGCCCATCATACCGGAATCCGACGCAACCGAGATAACCTCCGGCACGCCTGCGCGGCGGAATACGTTCTCGTATGCCTGGTGGCACTTTGCGTAATATTCTTCCAGATCCTCCTGCGAGGTATGGAACGAATACGCGTCCTTCATGGTGAACTCGCGCACGCGGATGAGACCGCCCCTCGGACGTGCCTCGTCACGGAACTTGGTTTGTATCTGATATATCATAAACGGATATTTTGTATAGCTCTGACCGTACTCACGCACCAGCTGCACTGCGGCCTCTTCATGCGTCATACCCAGCACCATCGGTGCGCCGTTGCGGTCGGTAAAGCGCAGCAGCTCGCTGCCGACAGAGGTGTATCTGCCGGACTCATCCCACAGCGACGCGGGCATAGCAACCGGGAACTGTACCTCCTGCCCGTCTATCTTGTCCATCTCATCGCGGATTATCTGCTCGATCTTTCTTGTTATGCGGCGCAGCGGCATATATGACGAGAAAATACCGTTTGCCACATATTTGATATAACCGCCCCTCACCATTATTGCGTGGCTGTCTATCTGACAGTCGGAGGGTCTTTCCTTAAAGCGGTCGCCTACCAGTTTTTCCAGTTTCATTGTTGTTGTCCTTTCCAATATTTTTGTAAAAAATAAAGCCCTGAGCAAATTAGATTTGCTCAGGGCGAACGATTAACGTCCGCGGTACCACCTGTTTTCGGTAAAACCGCACTCATTCGCTCTGTAACGGGAGCACCCGTTCTGCCTTGTCGGCAGCGGCTCTAAGACGGGTTGGGCGAGTACCTTTAAGGGCTTGCACCGTCCGCCCTCTCTCTGAAAAAGCACTAACGCCTACTGTTTCTTTTCACAGCCTTTGATATATTCCGCAATCAGCGGTAATTATTCCTGATTATTCCTGTTCGGGCTCTTCGACCTCATCGTCAAGTCCGCTGAGGTCGGGCTCGAGGTTTGCGCCGCAGTTGGGGCAGGTTATGCTACCGCTGCTGATCACGTCATAATCAACAGTTATGGAGTTGTCGCATGCGGGGCAGGTAATCTCATACATATCCTCGCAGTCGTCACAGCAGCAATCATCCTCGTCGCCGTAGATGTCATCCTCAAGCATACACAGGCTTTCCTCAACGTCGGTCATTACATCTGCGACATCGTTCAGCTCGTCGTCGATATCCTCAAGGTCATGCGCTATATCGTCCAGTACATCAATGATCGCGGCAAGCACCTTGCCCTCCTTGGTGGAGTCATCAATGCCGAGGCCCTCTGCAAGTCCCTTGATGTAAGAAACCTTTTCAGTCACGTTCATATTATATCTTCCTTTCTGTCTGAAGGAGCATTACTTGTTTACACGCTCCATGTACTCACCTGTTCTGGTGTCGATACGGATAACTTCGCCTATGTCGATAAACAGCGGTACGCGTATCTCTGCGCCGGTCTCCAGTGTAGCGGGCTTGGTCGCGTTGGTAGCGGTGTCGCCCTTAAAGCCGGGGTCGGTCTCGGTTACTTCCAGCTCTACAAAGTTGGGGGGCTCTACGCCGAATACCTTGCCCTTGTAGGAAAGCACCTTGCATACCATATTTTCCTTAACGAACTTGAAGTTGTCGTCCAGCTCGCTTGCGTTTATCGGAACCTGCTCGTAGGTCTCGCTGTCCATAAAATAATATAACTCGCCGTCGTTGTAGGTATACTCCATATCCTTTCTTTCAACGAACGCGGTGGGGAATTTAGCGGAAGGATTGTAGGACTTTTCTACTACCGAACCGGTAAGAACGTTTCTTACCTTAGTTCTTACGAACGCAGCACCCTTGCCCGGCTTAACGTGCTGGAACTCGATGACCTGCATTACGTTGCCGTCCTCTTCAAATGTCATTCCGTTTCTGAAATCTCCTGCTGTTACCATATAAAAACTACCTCCGTATTTTCATCCGGGATTACTCGTTGTCCCTATCTTTATTATTTTACATTATTTTTCTCAGGATTTCAACCCCTTTTTGAAAATTTTTTATTTTTTCTGACCGACCTGTACCCCGCCTGCCTTCTCTCCCGTTGACATTACTGTTTTTTTGTGGTAAAATAAGGGCATATTATTGAACAAAAGTAAAGATAAAAAGAGGAGTGTTATATTTATGGAGAACAACGACTACAAAAATAAAAAGCCCTCAAAGGACAACCGTCCCGAATTCCCCGCAAAGGCGGTAATAACCGGCGGTATGCCCTACGGCAATAAAGAGCTGCACTTCGGCCATGTCGGCGGTGTGTTCGTGTTCGCGGACACCTACGCGCGGTTTTTGCGGGACAGGATAGGAAAGGATAATGTCATTTTCGTTTCCGGCACCGACTGCTACGGCTCGCCGATAGCGGAAAGCTATCGCGCGAAGGTCGCCGCGGGAGAGTTTGACGGCAGTATAGAGGATTTTGTGCGCAAAAACCACGAAAGCCAGAAAAAGACGCTGGACGACTATAACATCAGCCTGAACCTGTTCGGGGCGAGCGCGCTGGGCGACGCCGCAAAGCACCACGCCAAGGTCAGCGAGGAGCTGATAAAGCGGCTGTACGACAACGGACAGCTTGAAAAGATAACCACCTCGCAGTTTTTTGATGAAAAGGCGGGTGTGTTCCTCAACGGCAGACAGGTTGTCGGCAAATGCCCGGTAGACGGCTGTCAGTCGGACAAAGCGTACGCGGACGAATGTTCGCTGGGACATCAGTATATGCCCTCTTCCCTTATAGACCCGAAAAGCACGCTGACCGGCGAAACGCCCGTTATGAAAGACGTTGTCAACTGGTACTTCCGTCTGACAGACTACACAAAGCTGCTGACCGAATATGTGGAAGAAATAAAGCGTCAGCCGAATGTGCGCCAGCTGGTATCCAAAACTATCGGCGAGTTTCTCGAGCCGCCGGTGATACACATCAAAAAAGAGCTTATGGAGGACTATGAGCAGATAAAGGACAAGCTTGCGCCCCATACAATCGAAAATGAGGAGAAAAAGCCGTCCTTTACCATCTGTTTTGAGACGCTGGACGCGCGCGATAAGGCGTGCGAGGTACTGGCGCAGGGCGGCATACGGTTCAGAACAGGCAAGACACTGGTGCCGTTCCGCCTGACAGGAAATATCGAATGGGGCGTAAAGGCACCCAACATCGAGGACCTGAAGGACCTCACGGTATGGGTATGGCCGGAGTCGCTGTGGGCGCCTATCTCCTTCACCGTGGCGTATCTCGAATCACAGGGCAAAAGCATTGAAGAATGGAAGGACTACTGGTGCAGCAAGAACGCGCGGGTATACCAGTTCATCGGCTCGGACAACATTTATTTCTACGGCGTGGCGCAGACCGCGATGTTCGCGGCACTGCAGAGCGGCGAGATAACCTGCGACATCCCCGACGGAGAATTGCAGCAGTCCACGCTGGTGGCAAACCACCACATACTTTTCCTTGATAAGAAAGCAAGCAGCAGCGGCGATATCAAGCCGCCTATGGCAGCCGACCTGCTGAACTACTACACCGCCGAGCAGCTGCGCATGCACTGGCTGAGCCTCGGCCTCGGCAGGGGCAGCGTAAGCTTTCAGCCCAAGCCCTATAACCCCGCCGCAAAGCCGGAGGACAACGACCCCGTCGTTAAAGAGGGTTTTCTGCTGTCCAACGTGTACAACCGCGTTATTCGCTCCTGCTTCTACTGCGCGCAGAAATACTTCGACGGTAAAATGCCTGTGGGCGAGCCGGACGCGGAGGTCATCGCCGACAGCGAAAAGGCAATACTTGAATACGAGCGATTTATGTATAAGTTCGAGTTTCATCAGGTCACCTATGTGCTGGATTCTTATATCAGAAAGTCCAACAAGATATGGGCGAAGAACATGACCGAGGCGGACAAGACCGACAATGCCGAGCTGCGCCGTCAGACGTTGATAAACGTGTTCCATTATGTGCGTACCGCGGCGGTGCTGCTGCACCCGCTGGCGCCGGTCGGCACCGAGATGGTGAGAGAATATCTCGGATTCGGCGAGGATTTTTGGAGCTGGGATAACATCTTCGAGGGTATGGAATATTTCTGTAAGGGCGAGACCGAGCACCCGCTGAAGTTCCTCGAGCCGAGGGTGGATTTCTTCACCAGACACCCCTCGCAGTTTGCCGAAAAGTAAGCGGCGTGCCGCCGCACCCTTTTGCGCCTTTTTATCACTTTATATATGAGGACAACCTCGAGCGACGGCGTACTGAAAGTTTGTTAAGATATATCAGGTTATTATGATACTCCTGTACCATGCCGATAATTTAGTTAAGTTTCTTAATATTGTCGAATAATTTACTATTTTTGTAATAATTTTCACACAATCAACACATTCTCATTTAAACTTTTTCACTTAACTGAATTATACTGAATAGTGCGGTCGGTGAAAAGTCGGCTGCGCCGACACTTGTTCGGCTTACAGGAGTCTGAGTCGCGATGGCTTAACGCGGTTTACGCTCCGACTACTATCTTCGATTTTTCATATATATTTCCCCAACCGAGAAATCCCGACCTAATGGTCGGGATTTCTTGGGTTATATAGAAGTTTACCCCAAAGCGGTTGTTGTCAGCCGCTTTGGGGTTGTGTTTTTGCTTAGACGGTAATTTATTAAACCGATGCTTGCAGGCGCATCGCCACGGTAGCGGAATAACCTTTGTTATTTCCCGTCGGCTTTACGTTCTGTCTATTCTTTTTGTTTACCCGATTTGAAAAATAATATCGCCGCAATCACGATATTCGGCAGCCCTGCAATGATTCCTATCGGTGCAGGTCCAAGCAGTATCGCCGAACCTGTATTTGTTATGCAAAGAGCAAGAGTAATCCCCGCTATCGCGTTGATTGCCCCGTGAAAAAGCGACGGGATCCATATACAGCCGCTTTTCTCATATAACCAATCACACAGAATACCCGTGGCTATCGTAAAGACGCAGAAGATAAGCATACCGACAACGGGAAATCCTACATAATCCTTACCGTATTCGTATCCGATAAGCCACATTAACGGCCAGTGCCATATTCCCCAGATGACGCCGCCGAAAATCAAGCCTTTTCTTTTTCCGAATTTTGCTTTCAGCTGAGGATAAAGAAATCCTCGCCAGCCAACCTCTTCACCCATAGCCATAAACATATTGAACAGCGGACCGTATGTCACGCAGCTTACAACGCTTGCCAAAATAAGCAGCGGATAAGTCAATCCCTGTTCTTCCATCTGCTCCAGAACTTCATTACCGGCAGTTGCCGCAAGATATTCGCCGCTTAAATCAAAGTGTGACGGAAATACGATAAAATACAAAACAGCACCCACCGCAGTCAATACCGCAGGGAGAAACCATGCTATAAGCAATATTTTGGCTTTTCCTTTCAGCAAGGGTTTCCATCCCATACCCGAAAGCGACTGTCCGGAAAGAATCACACCCAGCAGCGGCGTAAACATCATCAACGCCGTTATAAGCTGACTGACCAAAGCAAGTCCGTTCCAATTAAAAACCGCCACAACGATCTGTAAGATCCATGCGATCAAAAAAGTCGAGATAAGATATTTTATTATTGCTTTTTTATCAAAAACCGTATTATTCACGAGCATCCCCCTCTCTCGCAGTCTCCACGCAATAGCCACGATGACCGCAGCCGGTACAGGTCAGCTTACGGGCAACAGGTGTATGTACCGCAAAAAACGTCTCTTTGAACGTGGGGCGGAAAACCGCATGACATTGCGGACAGATATAGGCTACGCTCTTAAAATAATACCGCGAGGCCCAAATTGCATAGGGGATGGCAATGACTGCCCATATAACAAACAGCCACCAAAAACCATTCGTTATCCACAGTATAATGGATAACCACTGAAGTATACCGACCGGAACGCCGGTAAACAGTAAAGTCATTCGGAGTTTTTTCAATTTCTCCCTGCTTGACATCGTGTACGCTATGTCACCAATAGATTCGACAGAGACCGTCTTTACACTTTTCAGCTCACGTTTCAGCGTCTCCAGCTTGTCAAGCTTTTCCTGACACTCCGAAATCTCCTCTTTCAGCAGCTGTTCCTGCTGTTCCAAAAGCATCGAGATAACACCGCTTGGATATTCCTCAACAAGAATACGGGAAATAGAGTCGATTGAAAGACCAAGATCCCTGAGAAAACAGATGATCTTCATACGCTTTAGGTCATCTTCCGAGTACAGGCGTCTGCCGCCTTCCGTAAGATCTGTCGGGACAAGAATACCTCGTGTATCATAATACTGCACTGTCCTAACAGTTACACCGCATAGCTTTGCGACCTCTCCTGTCGTGTATTTTGACATAGCTTTCACCTCCTTTATGTCAAGTATAACTCATGACGCAGCGTCACAAGCAAGCCCTGACGCAGGGGGATTTTTTATTTTTTATAATTTTTCGGCTTTATATGTCATAATATGTGTTAGAAGTTGTCATTTCTTCTCCAACCGACAGATAATATTCCCTGCCGCGCCGGA
Organism: Eubacterium sp.; assembly: GCA_022511265.1. Lineage (GTDB taxonomy): Bacteria > Bacillota > Clostridia > Oscillospirales > Ruminococcaceae > Ruminiclostridium_E. Next base: position 18,713 of record JAFLRX010000024.1, read on the forward strand.
AACCTCGACCTCGGTCATTCCCTGCCCGAGATAATAATTCTTAAACTCGGTATATCTGCCCCACCGCTTATCCAGTAAGACAACATCCGCGACGGGCGCACTTTTCTCGTTCGGCTCACCGGAGGAGGATATAGAATATAACTCCTTTTGGCTGTACAGCGCGGGTACAAGGAAGGTATCAGCGGTTATGCTGCCGTCTGTGTCAAGGCTTTCAAGATAGCTTATCGCGGCTGCCTTGTCGTCATCACCGAACACCGACAGGTTGTTAGTCAGCCCCCAATGGCAGGCGCCGAACACCGCCACACACGCCAGCGCGCTGAACGCCACCGCAACGCGGCGGGTGTTGTACTTCATATCCGCGCCGTTCATGATAAAGAGCCATATCATTATCGCCGAGCTGCCGAAAACGTACTGGAAATTTATGCTGTACTGATAAACATAGCTTGTCATTAGATTTATCAAGATAAACGGGATAAGCAGTATAACACGGCTGAACTTTTTGCAGGCGAGCGGTATACATCCCAGCGGCAGCAGCATTTGCAGGATAAACAGTATTTTTTCCTCAGTGACCAGATTGCTGACCGCATAGGCGGGGTTTATCAGCACTGACTTTATCACGCTGAACAGTCCGCCGCCGTCATAGATATAGTTATCGTACCGCCAGGACATAACGCCCAGCCCTTGACTGTCAAGATACGCACAAACCGCAAGAAAATACAGCACCGCGCCGCCGAGCATTATGCCGCCCGCTATCTTCATTTTCTTGCCGCGGTCGGAAAACAGCAGGTACAGCGCGACAACGCTGACGTATACCGCCGCGTCTTCTTTTACGGTGAGGGTCAGCGCGGCGAATATCCCGATAAGCGGGAATTTTTCCCGCTCTATCGCCCAAAACAGCCACATCAACAGCGGAACCAGCAGACAGTTTTCGTGTATATCATAGCGGCAGCCGCCGACCAAAGCGGGATAAAGGCAGAAGATAAAGCCTATCACCGCGCAGGTTGGCTTTGACAGCCCATATTTGCGCGCGATAAGAAAAGTCGGGATAACCCCGCTGGTTATCGCCAGCCCCTGTAATATCTCCAGAGTGACAGGATGCGGACACAGCATATAAAACGGCAGAAGCAGATAATACGCGGGCGAAAAATGCACCGCAAAGTGCGACAGCTCGTACCCGCGCTCGACAGTCGTTATCGGCTGAAAGCTGTCCTTCATATTCTCAAACATCTGGGTGAAAATGCCGAAGTCGAACGCCGGAGCAACCATTCCGTAATACCGTGCGGCAATCAGCACACCCGCGAAAAACAGCATGATAAGACCGCCGATGACGATAACGGCGACCCACAGCTTTTTGCTCCACGCGGGCAGCCGCAGGCTGTCTTTACCGAGCGTAAAGTACACCGCCGCCAAAATAAACGGCAGCACCGCAAAGCAGCTGTAGCTGTCCAGCCTGCCCGCCGCCAGCAGCACGGTAATCGCCACGGTGATAAACAGCAGCCAGCCGCTGTCTGTCTTATATTTATTATCAAACAATGACGCTGTAAAGGTCAGCAGAATAAACGCAGAAACAAAGCCCAATATCAGCAGCAGAAAGTTTACCGACAGCGGAAAATCCTTTGTAAGTATTTTTTCCTGCGGGGAGAAAAGATATGTCACAAACACCGCAGTCAGCCACGCGGAGATAAGCCGCTTTACCAGCATATCAAAGCCTTGACAGGAAAGTGCGTCCGTCAGTCTCTCGACTATGCTTTTTTTATCATTTGCAGTTCTGATTTTTCTCCCTCCTTTGCAGGAAATTTTACTTATTCAGTATAGCACATCATACAAAAATATGCAATATTTTTTGCCGTGCCGTTTACTCTTAAATATGAATTTGAAAAGAGCCGAAATCAAAGATACCGTTTCCTTGCTTTAGCTGACCTTGTTTTACCAATTTATCAAATGCATGTTCAATCTCATCAATTATACCTACGGTAATATTTAATTGATGATGTCCCGGCATAATTCGTTCTATTGCCAAAGCTTGGACTTTTTTTACCGACTGCCAAAACAGCAACGGATCGGTCGTCGGGTAAAATGCATACAGGCAGCCGCTGTATATCAGGTCGCCGGAATATAAGTATTTTCTGTCCTCTTCATAAAAGCAGCAATGCCCGGGAGAGTGACCGGGAGTATGTATTGTCTTTATTTTTCGATTATCTAAGTCAATACAATCACCGTCCTGCAAAACTCTATGCGGAACGCCTTGAAAAATCCGATAATCGTCAATGCTGAAATTTTCGGGAAAATCGCAACGCTCTTTTAGGAGATTTTGCTTTACCGCTTGTAACGGGATAGGAAATTTTTCGGCAATCCAATTTACTTCTTTTTCATGCACCGCAATATCGTTGAAATGCTTATGCCCGCCGATATGGTCCCAATGCACATGAGTTGTTATTACCGTAACGGGAAGCTTAGTCAAGCTGTCTACGGCACTTTTGATATCACCGACACCTAACCCCGTGTCAATAAGGACGGCTTTTTCTGTCCCCAGCAGCAAATAGCAATGAGTTTCTTCCCAATGCCCGTATTCGCTTATTGCGAAAGTGTCTTCGTCTATTTTTTCAATTGTAAACCAATTTTCCAAGGTATTGTTACTCCTGTAAATTTGAATTTAACGTTTCATCAGTTCCAAAGTTTGCTCTATAGAAATACAGTCAGCATATCTTCCATTCCACATAAACTCGTTATAATAATTATAAGTTTCTTTCGCAGACATATATTTATTGTCAAAAGTAGAATTGGTTCCATTGGGTACTATAATTTTAAATCCATGTTCAAAACCGCACTTGACGGTTGCGTCAATGCAGTAATCTGTCTGCAAACCTACAACAATAATTTGTTTTGTTTGTATTTTTATAAGATATTCCAACAATCCGGTATCCTTAAAAGGGCTATTTACTGTTTTATCAAAAATTTTTTCATCTTTATGCGGCTCAAATTCTTTATATATTTCAAATCCGTCTTTTCCTTTTGTCAGCTCTTGTCCAACTCCATCGTCATGGCGAACATAAATAATTTCAATATTATTTTCTCTTGCCGTCTTTATCAACTTTTTTATGTTAGATACAAATATATCAAAATTGTATAAATCGGCATTTGTTATAAGTTTTTGTGTGTCAACAACTAACAATACCATATCTGATACCTCCTTAAAGGAATGAAGAGTTATATAGTCCGCGCGGCACACCCGCGCACCATGACTGTTCGATATTCACTATTCAATATTCACTCAAAAAATCCGCCCGCAGGCGGATTTTTTTACATCATATCAATTATCTCAGCGATATACTCCTCTGCTATCTCCTTGCCGTACTGATTTTTGCCGAAGCACATCATATCGCCTATTTCCTTTTGGAACACAAAGCGCAGCTTGCCGTCGCGCACCTTTTTGTCGGTGTACAGCTTTTGCACAAGCTCTCTTTTATCAATGTATTCGGGGATAGAAACCGGCAGTCCTGCTCTGGACAGCAGTGCCTTTACACGCTCGGCGTTTTTCGGGGATATATACCCCAGCCTCATTCCGAGCATAACCTGTGCCATAAGACCTATAGCCACCGCCTCGCCGTGCAGTAGCTCGTAACCGCTGACCGTCTCTATCGCTCTGCCGACGGTGTGACCGAGGTTCAGCACCTCGCGCAGACCTGACTCGCGCTCGTCCTTCATGACTACCTTATATTTTACCTCGCAGTTCATATTCGCGATATATTCACAGGCGTGGTCGTCACAGACAAATATCTTTTCGATATTATCCTCAAGGAATGTAAACAGCGAGCCTGAGCCAAGGCAGCCGTGCTTTATCGTCTCGGCAAGACCGCTGCGCAACTCGCGCTCGGGCAGGGTCTTCCATGTATTGATGTCTATGTACACCTTCTTCGGCTGATTGAACAATCCGATAAGATTGGTGGCAAGCGGGGTATCCACCGCGGTCTTGCCGCCGATAGACGCGTCCGCCGCCGCCAGCAGCGTGGTAGAGTAAATTATGAACGGTATTCCTCTGCCGAAGGTCCCCGCGGTAAAGCCCGCAAGGTCGGACACCACTCCGCCGCCCACCGCGATGATACAGCAGTCGCGGCGATAGCCCTTTTCCAGCATAGAATCCTCGATAAACTCCTTCATCGCGCGGGTCTTGGATTTTTCTCCGGCGGGTATCTCAAATATATCAGAGGAAAAGCCCGCGTCGGTCAGCTTTTTACGGATAGGCTCGGCGTACAGAGGGCGCACCGTGCTGTCGGTGACTATCGCGTACTTTTTTACCCCTTTGATCAAGCCTCTTGTAAGGTCGCGTGTCAGCTCATCGGATAGGTCTCTGCCTATCTCTATCTGGTAAGAATCGTCAACTACCCTTCTCAGTTCGCAATTAAATCTCATGTCATGTCCCTTTCGTTAGCACTTTTCAGCTGCCCGCAGGCCGCGTTTATCTCCGTCCCGAATTTTCTCCGCACCGTTACGCGGATATTGTGTTTTTTCAGCTCGTCGTAAAACTCAAAAAACCTCGCGCTTTTTTCAAAGTCGCTGCCCTCTGTCGGGTTGTATTCTATCAGGTTGACGGTAAACCCGCCGCCCAGTATCAGCGCGGACAGCCTGTCCGCGTCATCGGCGCGGTCGTTTACGCCGCCGAGCAGCGTATACTCCAGCAGCACCCGCCCGCCTGTTATGGCGATATATTCCCGCGCCGCTTTCATAAGCAGCTCCAGCGGGTATTTTTTATTTATCGGCATAAGCGACGAGCGCAAGCTGTCATCAGCCGCATGCAGGCTTATCGCCAGTGAGCAGGGTCGCTGTCTTTTCGCGAACTCGGTTATTTTATCCGCTATGCCGCAGGTTGATACCGTCACCCGCAACGGCGAGATCGCAAGCCCGTTGTCGTCGGTCACTATATCGCAAAAATCGCATACCGCGTCAAAGTTGTCAAACGGCTCGCCGATGCCCATCACCGCGGCGTTGGTTATCGTTATCCCCTGCTCTTTTGAGATAAACAGCAGCTGGGACACCATCTCGCCCGCGGTTAGGTCTCTCACACGTTTGTGCCTGCCGCTCTCGCAAAAGGCGCAGCCCATATTGCAGCCCACCTGAGATGACACGCAGACGCTGCTGCCGTACTTCTGCCGCATCAGCACCGATTCTATCAGGTTGCCGTCGTTCAGCCGAAACAGGTATTTTACGCTGTCCTCGCACTCTTGCTTTTTGACAAGCTGCGGCATTATAAACTCATATTCGCTTTGCAGTGCCGCCTTTACCTTTGCCGAGGTGCGGGTCATCCGCGCATAGCTTTCCGCGCCGTCACGGTAGATATCCTTAAAGATATTGTCCGCCCGCGCGGTCGAAGCACCCTCACAGAACAACTCGCGCGCGGCTTTCGGCGTAAGTGAATATATACTTTTCATTATGCGTCCAATACGGATTCGAGATATGCCTTCAGCTCGTCTATGCCCTCGCCGTTTTGGCTGGACAGCTCGAACTTTTTGATATCCTCATACCCCGCCAGTTCGGTCACCAGCGCGGCGCGCCGCTTTTCACGCTCGGTCTTTTTCAGCTTATCGGCTTTAGTCAGCGCGATAATGAAATCTCTGCCGCTGCGCCGCAGATAATCCAGCATCATCATATCGTCCGCTGACGGCTTGTGCCGAAAGTCTATCAGCTGCACCACCAGCCGCAGTCCGCGCGGCGCAGCAAAATAGCCGTCCACCAGCCCCGACCAGCGGCGCTGTTCGTCACGCGAGGCTTTGGCATAGCCATAGCCGGGCAGGTCTACAAAGTATATCTCATCTACCGTGTAGAAATTTACGGTTATCGTCTTGCCCGGCACACCGCTGACGCGTGCCAGCGACTTGCGGTTTAACAGCTTGTTTATCAGCGAGCTTTTGCCTACGTTGCTGCGCCCCGAAAAGGCTATCTCCGCCCTGTCGGGCGCGGGCAGCTGTTTTGTCAGCCCGCAGGAGGTGAAAAACTCCGCCTTGTTGTAATTTATCTTCATGTCTATTCCTTGTTGTTACGGACGGTCAGAGCGTATGCCCGCCTTGTCCCCGTTCTTTACCGCCGCGTCTACCGCCGCCTGTACATGCGCGGGCAGCTTTTTGCGCCCGTTCAGCGAATTTGTCCTTACCAGCGCGGTATCCAGCACGGTGTTGATGTTGTCGGCAATCACGAAGTTGAGGTTGTTTAATATCACCTCGTCCAGCTCTTTCATGTCCGACTCGTTTTCCTTAGGTATGATGACGGTCTTTACGCCCGCCTTGTATGCCGCCATGGTTTTTTCACGCAGGCCGCCTATCGGCAGCACCTTGCCGCGCAGGGTTATCTCTCCGGTCATCGCTACGTCACGGCGCACCGCCATACCCGACAGCGCGGATATCAGCGCGGTGGTCATGGTCACGCCCGCCGACGGACCGTCCTTAGGCACAGCGCCCTCCGGCGCGTGGATATGTATATCCTTATTCTTGTAGAAATCAGGGTCTATCTCATACCTGTGTGCAAGACTTCTTGTCAGGCTGACCGCTATCTTAGCGGATTCTTTCATCACATCACCGAGCGAGCCGGTTATCTCTATCTTGCCGCTGCCGTCCAGCACCAGCACCTCCAGCGGCATGATAACGCCGCCGACCGAGGTCCACGCAAGACCGTTAACCAGTCCTGTCTCGTCAAGCTCGGGTATATCGTCGCTGAGATATTTCGGCGCGCCGAGATAGTCAGGCAGGTTCGCGGGCTTCACCGTCACCTTTGCGTCATCCTGCACCAGCTGGCGCAGCGCCTTGCGGCAAAGCTTTGCGATGGTACGCTCCAGCGTCCTCACGCCCGCCTCTTTGGTATATTTGTCTATGATATCATACAATGCCGCATCGGTTATCTTGAACTTCGCGGTCTTTAGTCCGTGCTTTGCGTACTGCTTGGGGATAAGGTGCTTTTGCGCTATGTTGAATTTTTCCTCACGGGTATAGCTACCCAGCTCGATAACGTCCATTCTGTCCAGCAGCGGCGCGGGTATAGTGTCCAGCGTGTTCGCCGTGGTGACGAACAGCACATCGCTGAGATCTATCGGTATCTCAAGATAATGGTCTCTGAAAGATACGTTCTGCTCACTGTCCAGCACCTCCAGCATCGCGCTGGCAGGGTCGCCCTTATAGTCGCTGCCGAGCTTATCTATCTCGTCAAGCAGCATAACGGGGTTCATGGACTTTGCCTGTGTCAGGGCTTTCGCGATACGGCCCGGCATCGAGCCGAGGTAGGTCTTTCTGTGTCCGCGTATCTCCGCCTCGTCATGCACGCCGCCGAGGGATACCCTGACATAGTTTCTGCCCAGTGCCGCCGCAATGGACTTAGCCACCGATGTCTTGCCCACGCCCGGAGGTCCGACAAGGCAGATTATCTGCCCTTTCTTATCAGCGTCCTCCCACTGGTTCAGCGCGACTATCTCAAGTATTCTTTCCTTGACCTTTTTCAGTCCGTAATGGTCCTTTTCAAGCTGCTTTTCAGCCTTTACTATATCCTTGCGGTTGGTGGTGTAGGTATTCCACGGCAGCTCTAACACCGCGTCAAGATATGTACGCACCACCGCCGCCTCTTGCGAGCCGGGGACAAGTCTCATCAGCTTTTCGCATTCTCTTATCAGCTTGTCGTGGGTGTCGGGGTCAAAGCCTATCTCGTCTATCCTATCCATGTATTCAAAACCCTCGGTCTGCGGGTCGTCCCCCTCGCCGAGCTGGTTTGAAATTATCCGCATCTGCTCGCGCAGATAAAAATCACGCTGGTTTTTATCGAGATTGTCGCGCACCTGCTCGCTTATCTCCTGCTCCAGCTTGATTATGCCTATCTCCTCACTCATCACCTTGATAAGCAGCTGCGCGCGCTTTTTCAGCGTGGTGCATTGCAGCAGCGCCTGCTTATCCTCCGGCTTTAAGTAGATGTTGAACACGATAAGCTCTATCATACGGGCAAGGTTTTTCTCGCCGATTATGCCCTTGTACAGTTCTTTCGGCATCTTGGGCGATACCTCGCCGTAGTCGGAAAACACCTCTGACAGCATACGGCACATCGCGCTTTTCTCCGCGTCGGACATTCTGTCAGACGGCTCGGGCAGCTCGGTCACCGCCGCGGTAAGGTATGGGTCTTTTGTCTCCAGCACCTCCAGCCGCGCGGTCTGAAGTCCCTGTACCAGCACCCTTGTCGCGCCGTCGGGGGTGTTGAGTGTCTGTCTAATCTGCGCGATAACGCCTATCTTGTATAACTGGGACGCGCCGACGTCGTCCACCGTCTCGTCTCTCTGCGTCACAAGGAAAATACGTCTGTCGCCCTCTATCGCCGCCTTTATCGCGTCGGTAGAACGCTTTCTCGTAACGTCAAAATGTAATATCATATGTGGAAAAATTACCAGCCCTCTGAGTGCAATGACCGGTAAATGTGTGATTGCAGTTTCTTTTTTCATAATACTCATCCTTTCATAATAATTTGCCGCTTGTCTCTACACAATATGTCATGTCAATTTTTTCTTATTTCTTGCATCGGCTTGGTATCCGATTGCTACAATTATACTATACATTACCTGCATTTGCAAGTGTTTTTTAACGGTATTACCGCCAATATATGTTATTCTCCGTGACCCAGCAGTGACTTGAAATGCCTGCCGCGCTCTTCAAAGTTTTTGTAAAATCCATAGCTTGCCGCGGCGGGCGACAGTATACAGCGCACCTTGGTATGCTCTTTTGCCAACGCGACCGCCTCTTCCATATCCTTGGCGAACATTTTTAATATTTGCGGGTTGGTGACCTCTTTCGCCGCCCTTATACCGCTGTCCGGCAGTATTATCAGGTTTCTTACCGAGGTGTCGGCATTGAGATAATCGCCCAGCGGCTTATAGGATATGCCTCTGTCCATACCGCCGATTATCAGCGTGTCGGTGTCGGGATAGGCTTTCAGCGCGGCGACCGCGGTCTCAGGCGCGGTGCTGATGCTGTCGTTGATGTACTCCGCGCCGCCCAGCTTGCAGACGTACTCCAGCCTATGCTCCAGCGGCTTGAACATCATCAGCGACAACACGCAGAAATCCGTATCGCAGCCGACTAACTGCGCCGCATACAAAGCGATAGAGATGTTATAAAGATTATGCTCGCCGCGCAGCTTGGTCTTTATCTTATCGCCGGAATAATATGTATCAAACATATACACACCGCCGCCCCATACTCCGATGTGACCTATGCCTACGCCCGCCTCGACCACCTTTGCGGGGGTATCCGCCATCAGTGTGTCGTTCAGCGTATCGTTTATTATCAGCGTGTCGCCTTCCTTCTGATAGCGGAAAATGTTGGATTTTGCCGCCGTGTATGCCTCAAAATCCACGTAATGGTCGAGATGCTCGGGATATATGTTAAGCAGTATGGCGATATTCGGCGAAGCCTTGACGTATTCCAGCTGATGACAGGACAGCTCGCAGACGATAACGTCCATATCGGCAAACTCATCCGCACGCTCCAGCGGCGGTACGCCGATATTGCCTATCAGCATGCTTTCCTTTTCGCAGACGGTGACAAAGTGATAGATAAGGCTGGATACCGTTGACTTGCCCTTTGTGCCGGTCACGCCGATTATCGGAGTATCGCAAAACCGCAAAAACAGGTCGGTCTGGCAGGTTATCTTTGCCTTTATCTCGTCGCTTACATAGTTTTTCAGTCCTATGCCGGGCGCTTTCATAATGATGTCATAATCTCCGATCGCCGACAGATAGTCAGACCCGCAGTGCAGTGTGCAGCCCTCCGCCTCGGCGGGGTCTATTTCGTTCATGTCCGCTATCGCGATACAGGTGCAGCAGTCCAACTCTTTCAGCAGCTTTAGGGTGCTTTTGCCCTCTCTGCCAAAGCCGAGTATAACAACGCTTTTCCCGTCAAAAAAATCCTTTAATTTCTCTTTTATTCCCATTATTTTCCCCTTAAAGTGCCTGCTTTACAAGCTGTAACAGCTGCCGCGGCACATAATTTTCACTGTCAAAATAGTTTTCTATATCCTCGGCATCAGCGGGACGGTCGGGATATTTTTTGATATAACCGTCCAGCAGCACCGGCATTTTTTCAGTGCGAAGTTGTGCTGCCTGATACAACGCATATCGCACCTCGGATTTTGTACCGACGCACTCAAATGGCTTGTCGATATCCTCGTATATCAAACCGTCGAATATCTCCGACAGCTTTTCGTCCTCTAGCATATTCCGTCCGAATATTCCTGTCAGCGTCTCGTCGTCCAAAAACGCCGCGAGCAAAATGTATACGTACAGACATTTTGCGCAGTTGGCGCACCAGCTGTCGGTTTTCGAGCCGAGATTGCAGCTTTGGAACACCGGGAAATACTGCTTATATCTCACAAATATGCTTGCTATTCTGTATTCGCTCAGCGGGCGCAGCAGGCTGAAATATTCGGTGCCGTCGCTGCCGCCGAGATATTGGTCGGTATACTCTCTGAAATCCCGCTCGAACTCGGTGCTTTTGCTGTACTGGTGGTTTACGTTTTTGCCCTTGACGTAGGTCTCGTTGGCACTGCTCTCGTTGGAAAGGGCGATGTACTTTTTGCCGTTAAGGTACGCGAACAGATACGCCGAGAACGCCACCACCGCCGAAAACGGCGTATGCCCGTTGAGATAGCCGTCCGCGTTGCGTGCGAGCAGCTCTTTATCTATCGTCCGACGCACCCCGACGATTCCGCTGTCGTCAAAGCCCGCGGCGTTGGCGCATTTCACCGTCGCGCCGCGCGGGTTGATTATGTAGCACAATGTATCGTCGTGGTACTGCCGCAGCAGCTCTAACGACACCACACTGTCCTTTCCCCCGCCGACAGGTACAAGAAAACCTGATAAGGGCTTATCAATTTTCGCATCGGGTGCGGCGTCACTTTGAGGGATTATCGTCATAAAATCCTCAAAATCCGCATTGATCTTATTCCGATAGAAAAACTCTCCCAAGCCGTTGAAATACAGCTTTTTCCACCACCGACACTGTTCGGCGGTAAGGCTGCCGCAATTGACCCTTACCACGGGCGGGCAGGCACACTTCCAATAGCTGACCAGCTCTGCCATGCCGATGTTGAAGATAATGTATTCACCCAGCGGCGAGATGTTTTCAAGCGATCCCTTATCGTATTTCCATGACGGGTGAAACTCATATTCACCTATCGAAAAATGAAAGGAAAAGCCGTCCTCGTCTATGGTATAGCTGTGATATATAAATTCTTTATGCTTTTGTCTTAATGTCTCGTAAAGGCTCATAAAAACCATCCTTTTTAATTCGGAATTATGAATTCGGAATTCGGAATTATAGGCTGCATAACCGGTTTAGTCCTCCCACCGCTCGCCTTTTTGATATTCCTCTGCGGCGGCTCTGCACTCTAATCCCCGTGCATAAGCTCGGCGCATTTGATTTAGACTCATAACATTTGCTCCACCTTCATAGTCGGGGTCTTTCTCCTGGATACCGTCATTTTGCCAATAGCATACTTCACAAATATCAAAATCGTTATAATCCTCAAAAGTATATTTGCCGCAAATCGGGCACTTACGCTTTTCCGCATTCCGTATTATTACTGGCTTTGCGGTATATTCTCCGCCGCAGGGGCGTTTATTCTCGTATGCCAGCACATAAAGGTCATGCGCCCTGCTTTGAAGCTCCGCCTGCCGTGCCGCCGTATCGCTTTTGCCAGCCAGTGCGGAAAGCGAGGTATCTATCGGTATCGGACAGCTTGCCGCCGACAGTATTTCTTTTCCCCTGCCGTTCATGCCCAGTATGCGCAGATAGGCGGGGCTTTCATCGGCAAGCTGTTTTGTTATCCCTAAAAACGCGCACATCACCAGCCGTCTTGCGCCGGACAGGGTGCTGCGCTTTGACTTTATCGCGCCGTACAGCCCGTCAAGGGTTGTCGCTTCTCTTATAGCGCGGTATATACGGTTTTCCGCGCCGTTGGATATATCCGGCAGCTGTGCCAGCTCGTCAACGCTAAGCGTCCTCAGCCTTGCGAGTATCGCCGTCTCCAGCCGTGATATACAAACGCTCTCACCGTTATTATACGGCAGAAATGCCGAAAGGTCAAGTCCTTTTGCCAATCTTTCCCGTATTTCTTTCGCGCTTAAAAAACCTTTTTCTCCGCTTTTTCCGTCATGCTCCGCGCCGTGTCTTTTTACGGCAAAGGGAACAATCGGGCTGCCAAGTGCCGATAACGCGCGTATGTACTCTATACCTAGGATATCGTTTGGGCTGCCGAGGGCGTTTAGTACATCATCGCTTGCCCCGTTATCCGACAGGGTCTTGGACAGAGCGGCGGGATAGCTAAGCCCGCTTTTAAGGTATTCGCCCAGCGCAGCCTTATCCGCGCCGTCTGCCGCGGCTGCGGCGGTTTTCAGCAGTTCAATATCGCCGCACTCGCTGCCAAAGCTGAGTACATCCACACAGCCCAGCATATCCAGCATACCGACCGCCGAGCGTGCAAACCGCTCCGCACTGCCAAGCGCGTACACGGCGGGCAGCTCGATAACGAGGTCTGCGCCGCATTTCAATGCGGCGGCGGTGCGCCCGTATTTATCGGCGACGGCGGTATCTCCGCGCTGGACGTAGTCCCCGCTCATCACGCAGATGATATGGGTCGCCCCGCACAGCTCGCGAGTACGCGCGATATGGTACATATGCCCGTTGTGAAACGGATTGTATTCGGCAACTATTCCGGCGACTTTCATTTCATTCTTCCTTTTGCATTTTATTATACGCCGAAAATATCAAACGGCGATTATATTCTTTAAGGGATTTTTCCCGATAATTGGCGATTTTGCAAATAACCCCTTGATTTTTTTTACAAATTGGTATAAAATAGATGTGTACTAATTACTTTATAATGAAAGGACATTCATTAACATGAACATTCTTGTAGTAAACGCGGGCAGCTCTTCTCTTAAATATCAGCTGATAGATATGAAGGACGAGAGCGTTATCGCAAAGGGCAACTGTGAGCGTATCGGCATCGACGGCAAGATCACCCACAAGACCTATGACGGCAGAACATATGAGGAGAACTGCGACTTTCCTACCCATACCGAGGCTTTTGAAAAGCTGGTAGAGGTAATGACCAAGAGCGACGCGGCTGTTATCAAAGACATGAGCGAGATAGCTGCGGTAGGTCACAGAATAGTGCAGGGCGCAGAGGTATTCACTGAGACAACTCTCGTTACCGATGAGGTAATCGACAAGATAGACGAGCTGAGAGACCTCGCCCCGGTACACAACCACGCTCACGCGCTGGCACTGAGAGCCTGCAAAAAGGTAGTACCCGCAAGCACCCCGCAGGCAGTAGTATTCGACACCGCATTCCACCAGACCATGCCCCCCAAGGCATTTATGTTCGGTATGCCGTATGAGGTATACGAAAAGCTGCATGTAAGAAAGTACGGCTTTCACGGCACCTCGCACCGCTATGTATCCATGAAGCTGGGCGAGGTAAAGAACGCCGACCTCAAAGACCTCAAGGTTGTTTCCTGCCACCTCGGCAACGGCTCGTCCATCACCGCTATAGACGGCGGCAAGTCGGTTGACACCTCAATGGGCTTTACCCCGCTTGACGGTCTTATCATGGGCACCCGTTCCGGCAGCGTTGACCCCTCAGCGGTTGAATTCGTTCAGGAAAAGATGGGCTTTACCCCCGCGCAGATGAGCGATTATCTTAACAAGAAGTCAGGATTTTTAGGCGTGTCTGGTCAGTTCTCCGACAACAGAGAAATTACCGACGCGGCACAGCACGGCGACGCGCGCTCGCAGCTGGTATCCGAAATGCTGGTATATGAGATAAAGAAGTACATCGGCTCTTACGCCGCAGCAATGAACGGTCTTGACGCGGTGATATTCACCGGCGGTATCGGCGAGAACGCAGCCGACGTAAGACAGAAGGTCTGCGAGAATATGGACGTGCTGGGCATCAAGATAGACGAAGAAGTAAATGCAGGCGCACGCGGCACACTGACCAAGATATCCACGGCAGACTCTAAGACCGAGGTATGGGTTATCCCCACCAACGAGGAATTGCTTATCGCGCGTGATACTCTGAAAATCACCGGCCTTGACAAGCAGCTGTAATTTATAGTATAGCATATTTTAAGCATAATTTCAATATGATCATTTCTCCGCACAGCCATCATTTCTGTGCGGAGATTTTGTTTGCAACAACGAATGTGCATTTTACACTTTACAAATAACAAGAAAAGTGGTAATATATTAATAGGCATAAAAAGATGAAAGGAAATGCACCATGATATACACCGTTACCTTTAACCCCGCACTGGATTATATAATGTCGCTTGACGGTATCTCTGTCGGTAACGTAAACCGCAGCCGCGGCGAGACTGTCACCTACGGCGGCAAGGGTATCAACGTATCGGTGGTGCTACACAGGCTGGGTGCTGAAAATACCGCGCTGGGGTTTATCGCGGGCAATACCGGCGATATGTTAGAGCGCATGGTAAACGCCGCAGGGGTAAGCAGTGACTTTATCAAGCTGGAAAGCGGCGACACACGGATAAACGTCAAGCTGAGGACAGACACCGTCACCGAGATAAACGCGCAAGGACCTGAGATAAGCGATACGGCGATAGACGCGCTGTATGCGAGGCTGGACAGACTGCGGGACGGAGACACACTCGTGCTGGCGGGCAGCGTGCCGCCCACAATGCCGGACGACATATACGAAAATATATTACAGCGGCTGATCGGGAAAGGCATACGCTTTGCGGTGGACACCACCGGCAGCCTGCTGATAAACACGCTGAAGTACAAACCGTTCGTGATAAAGCCGAACGACCTTGAACTGGAAGAAGCAACAGGTATAAAGCTTGACAGCCGCGAGGACATTATAAATGCCGCCGAAAAGCTGCATACGCTCGGCGCGCGTAACGTGCTGGTATCCATGGGGGCGCAGGGCGCAATGCTGTATGACGAGAATAAACAGGCGCACTTCTGCCCTGCTCCGTCCGGGGACGTGATAAACACCGTCGGCGCGGGCGACTCTATGCTGGCGGGCTTTATCGCGGGATATAACGAGACAAAGGATTATGACACGGCGTTAAGGTTGGGTATAGCGGCAGGCAGCGCCACCGCGTTTTCCGCAGGTCTTGCCGTAAAGGAAGATATAACAAGGCTGTACAACAAACTGAAAAAGTAAAGGAGGTGTCGGTATGCTTAACGGGATAGGCTGTTCAAACGGCTACGCAATAGGAAAAGCTGAAGTAATAAAGGGCGAGCCTGTCATTTCTCACCAAAAAGGCAGAACTGACCCTGAAAAAGAATTATCTAAATATATCGCTGCCGTGCGTCTTTTCGAGCAGAGGATAAAAGAGCTTTCCGAGCGGCTGGATGGCGAAGATAAGGACATTCTTATCTGGCAGACATATATACTGAAGGACCCGTACATGGACGCGGAGATAAACCGTCAGATAATGAGCGGACACAGCGCAGAGCGCGCGATAATCGCCGCCTGTGAGATGTACTCAAAGGTGTTGATGATGTCCCCCAGCGAGCTTATCAGACAGCGCACCGCCGACATCGACGATGTGAGAAACACCATGCTGGAGCTTATGTCCAACGAAAAAACTCCCGTGCAGTGGTCCGAAAATGTCGTACTTATCGCCGACACGCTCACCCCGTCCATGACGCTGGGGCTGGATAAAAAACACGTCTGCGCGGTCGCCGCTGAGACCGGCGGCATTACCTCTCACCCCGCGATACTTGCCCGCTCGATGGGCATACCCGCGGTTCTGAGCGTCGAGGGGATAACCGATATCATCAGCAGCGGAGACACCGTGATAGTGGACGGCACAAACGGCTCCATTATCCCCGCCCCCGACGAAAAGACGATAGAAGAATATCAGGCAAAGATTGAAGAATACCGCCGCCGTCAGCAGGCTATGGCGGAGTATGCCGCAAAGCCGACTGTCACCGCGAGCGGCGAAAAGATAGTATTATACGCCAACATAGTTGACCCTGAGGAGGCGGAGCAGGCAAAGGCGCTCGGCTGTGACGGGATAGGGCTGTTTCGTACCGAGTTTATGTTTATGGACAGACAGTTCCCACCGGGAGAGAACGAGCAGCTTGCCATTTACAAAAAGGCTGCATTGATAATGGGAGACAGACCGGTAATTATCCGCACATTGGATATAGGTGCTGACAAGATCCCTCCCTGCCTTGAGACAAACGGAAGGCTGGACCCGCACTCTGACGTCAGAGGGATTCGGTACAGTCTGAAAAACATTGAGCTGTTCAAGGTGCAGCTGCGTGCATTGATGAGAGCCAGTGCGTTCGGCTATATCCGCATACTGCTGCCGATGATAGATACACCGGACGAAATACGCGAGGTGCGGAAGATAATCCGAGATATCGGCGAAGATTTCAAGAACCGCGGGATAGATTTTAACGAAAACATCACCGTCGGCGCGATGGCGGAGACGCCCGCCGCCTGTCTGACCGCGGACCTTATCGCCGCCGAGGCGGATTTTATCAGCATCGGTACCAACGACCTGACGCAGTTCATCATGGCGGCGAACCGCGAGGAAAAGGAAATGCGCAAGCTTTGCAGAGCCTCGCAGCCGGCGGTACAGCGTGCGATAGCTCATATAATAAAAACTGCGGACGCCGCAGGCAAACCGGTAGGAATATGCGGAGAGGCCGCCGCAAATCTTTCTTTGCTGCCGGGATTTTTAGAATACGGGGCAAAGCGGTTCAGTGTTTCGCTGTCCTCGGTACTGGACGTCAGAAAGACGATAAGCGAAATTTGAAAAAAACTTGGATATTTTTCAAAAAATGCTTGACAAACCATTTTGATTGTGGTAAAATAAATAAGTCTCAGGCGGACAGTTACCGCCTGAGCGAATATTGGGGTGTCGCCAAGCGGTAAGGCAGCGGACTCTGACTCCGTTATTTCGAGGGTTCAAATCCTTCCACCCCAGCCAGAAAAAAGCACTTGCAATTTGCAAGTGCTTTTTTAACTAAATCCGTCCTTACGGACGGGTGAAATCCCCTGCTGGGATGAAATCACTTCGTGGTTAAATCCCGCTTCGCGGGGAGAATGGACGGATTTAATTTCATCTGCGCCGGCAGATTTCATCCGAACGTGTTCGGATTTCATCGCACAATGTGCGATTTCATTAATATTTTTTCGATTGCCTTAATTCACCATATAAAATCCCCTCAAAATTTTAACAAAAACAGCCGTATTTTGATATTTTCAACTCCGCGTAAATGTTATTATTATATCAACAACCATACGGAGGTAATTGTAATGAAAAGAACAAGTGCATTTCTTTCTATAATTTTAGCTGCGCTGATGATAACCGCCTGTGACGATACTCAGACATCGGAAAGCAGCGCACAGTCATCAGAGCCTGTGTCCGCTGTTGAAAGTTCATCCGAGGTATCGTCCAAGGAAGAGCAGACTTCTGAAGAAGAGACATCTTCCGAAGCCGAAAGCTCTGAAGAATCCGAAGAACAATCCTCAGAAGAATCCGAGCCTGAGGACACCGACAACAGCGCGATGTATGCCGACCTTTCAAACGGTATGCCTGAGACCTTTGAGGCATCCGACGGCTGGACCAACGGAAGTATGTTCAACGTGTTCTGGAGAGCGGGCAACGTCACATTTGAGGACGGCAAAATGCAGCTTATCATCGACAAGGACAGCGACCCGCAGGAGGGTATCCCCTACTCCGGCGGAGAGTTCCGCAGTAAGGATTATTATGGCTACGGCCGCTATGAGGTCAGCATGAAGGCGATAAAGAACGACGGTGTGGTTTCCTCGTTCTTCACCTACACAGGTCCTTACGACGGCGACCCGTGGGACGAGATAGATGTTGAGATACTCGGCAAGGACACCACAAAGGTGCAGTTCAATTACTTCACCGACAGCGAGGGCGAGCATGAATATATGCACGACCTAGGCTTTGACGCGGCGGAGGATTTTCACACCTTTGGATTTGAGTGGCATAAGGATAAAATAATATGGTTTGTAGACGGTGAGGAAGTGTACAGCGCGGACGAAAATATCCCCGTAACTGCAGGCAAGATAATGATGAACGCATGGTGCGGAACAGGCGTTGACGGCTGGCTGAACGCCTTTACAGATGAGGGCATCCCGCTTTCTGCGGAATATCAGTGGGTGAGATTTACCCCATTTGATGAATAAAAAGGAAAGAAGGTATCATTATGATAATGAAGGAAAAAGGCTTTTACAGAGGTGTAAACCTCGGCGGCTGGCTCTCGCAATGCAGTTATTCCGAGGACAGGCTCAACAATTTTATCACCGAGCCGGATTTTGAAAAAATAGCGTCATGGGGACTGGACCATGTGCGCATACCCGTTGACTATAACGTCCTTGAAAACGAGGACGGTACATATAAAGACGACGGCTTTGACCGACTGGACAACGCGGTCAAGCTGGCAAAGAAATACGGTCTTAACACAATTATTGATCTGCATAAGACAGCGGGATTTTCGTTTGATGATTACAGTGAAAACGAGCACGGTTTTTTTGAAAGCGAAAAGTATCAGGAGCGGTTTTACCGCCTGTGGGAAAAGCTGGCGGAGAGGTTCGGCAAATACAGTGAAAACGTCGCCTTCGAGCTGCTGAACGAGGTGACAGATAAAGAGTTTATCGGCGTATGGAACAAGGTCATTCACGAGTGCATAAAGCGTATCCGCGAATATGCCCCCGATACCGTGATATTGGTAGGCAGCTATTGGAACAACAGCCCAGAGGCGGTAAAGGACCTAGACCCTCCGTATGATGAAAAAATCGTGTATAACATACATTGCTATTCTCCGATACAGTTTACCCATCAGGGCGCGCCGTGGGCGCAAGCGGTGATAAAGCTGGAGGAACGGTACAGCTTTGACGAGCTGGACATCACACCCGAATATTTTGAAAAGCAATTTACAAATGCACTGGAAAAGGCAAAGCAATACGGCGTGGATATTTACTGCGGAGAGTACGGCGTTATCGACGTTGCCACCCCTGAGGACACCGTAAAATGGTTCAAGGTGATAAACAGCGTATTTGAAAAACACGGCATCGCAAGAGCAGCATGGAGCTATAAGCAAATGGACTTCGGCATCTCGGACAGCCGAATGGACGGCGTGAGAGACGAACTTCTGAAATATCTTTAATGCAAAGCAAGCAGGCAAATAACCTGCTTGCTTTTTATTATATATTGTGGTAAACTTAAATCAAAAGAAAGGGGGCGGCATCGGTGGATATAGAGCAGGCTCTTGCCGAAACAGCCTTTTACAATCGTGAATATATGCTCCCGCATCTTCCGTACGAGCGGGAAATGGAATTTTACCAAAGCATAAAAACAGGAAATATAAAAGAAGCGCAGCGACTTTTCACACCGCTGTGCAGCGACGGCATGGGAAAACTCAGCGACGACCCGCTCCGCAATCTGAAATATCACCTTATCATCACCGTGGCATTCATCACCAGATACTGCATAGAGGGCGGAATGGAAATGGAGCACGCCTATAATTTAAGCGATGCTTATATACAGCAAATAGACAGATGTCAAACCGAAAAGGACATCCACGCCATACACCGCGAGATGGTGGAGGATTACGCGCACCGTATGCATGTAATAGTCCGGGAAAAGCTGTTTTCAAAGCCTGTAGTACAGTGTGTGGACTACATTTACAACCATCTGCACTATAAAATAACATTGAAAGAGCTGGCAAAAACAACCGGGCTGAGCGAATCCTATCTGTCCAAGCTGTTCCGTAAAGAAATGGGCGTGACCCTTTCGCAATATATCTCTCAAAAACGGGTGGAGGCAGCCGAAAACTTGCTGAAATATTCCGATTTTTCCTGCGTTGAGATATCCGATTATCTATGCTTCAGCTCAGAGAGTTATTTTATTCAGGTGTTCAAAGCTTATACCAAAATGACGCCGAGAGAATACCGCAGCAGATACTTTCGGACGCGTTGGGGTAGTAAGTGATATAAAACAAAATCCCGTCTTATGGCGGGATTTTGAGTTTTACACATATCCAAAGCGCGTTTTTGCTGCTCATCATCTTAAAGAGACATACCGAAATGCTTTTTCACCATGTCAGAGCATACTACCTTGCCCCTGACCGCAATGCTTTCTACGTTTTCAATTACAAGCTCGTCCAGCTCGCCGTTGATACCCAGTAATCCGTAACCCTTGATTTTTATTTTGGTTTGATTTTCCTTTGCCTTCAGCAATTCTTCTTTATCAAGCGACATTACGCCGATGAACCATCTGAAATCCAGCTCGCTCTGCCTTTTTCCCGCCTCTTCGATAATAGACTTTTTTTCGTCCAGTGCTTGTCTTACAGCTTGATTGATAAAGTCGCTGCGGTTGGAATAATATCCTTTATCGACCAGCAGGTCGATTTGAGAGATCGTCGCAATGTTCATATTGACCGACACCTTTTCACTTGTTTCCATACAAGTTCCTCCATATTATAATTATGCTCCGGTTGGAGTATAATTATAATATCATGTTTATCCGGTTTTGTCAAGAGGGTTTTCTGTTTTATGTGTCGGACGGATTTAATTGAAAAAAGCACTTGCATTCGCAGGTGCTTTTTTCTGGCGTCCACGAGGGGATTCGAACCTCCGACCTACCGCTTAGGAGATACCG
>JAFLRX010000025.1 GCA_022511265.1 Eubacterium sp.
GAAGAAATAACCGCAAGACTTACACCCAAGAGAGTATCTTTTATCAGGCTGTCCCTGCTGAAAATTTCATTCTTTAAACTGATATTGCTGTCTTTGTACAACAACAAGGCTCTTGGCAGCAGTATGATATTCGTCAATATCAGAACCAAACAATATGTATTCAGATCGGCATTTGCAAAGCTTGCGATATCAAGAAGATTCATTCCCAGACTATAATTCTGACACGATCTGAAAATCTCATATCCTGCTACTATAAATGTCAATGCTGTTGTGATCTTAATTGCTTTTTCTGCTTGTCGATTTTTGGAATCGTTCATTATTATCACCTCAAGGTAATAATAACATACTTTGTGTCGCTCGTCATTGACATATGTTAAGAATATTCCGATTTATCTTAATTAATCATACATTAAAATAACTGTTATGTCAATAAAAACGCCATAGCACTTTTGACTGAAAATCAAAAACGATATGGCTTATAACTTCTATATTAGTATCGCCCTAAAGAGGAAGGCTTTTTTGATATCGCATCACAATAATTCCGAATTCCGCATTACGAATTATAATAGATTTCCGCCATGCCTTTCGGCAGCAGGTCGGGGTCGCAGTGGTGCGGGTGAGTGCAAAGCGGCTCGGCGTATTCCGCCAGTCCGCCGGTGATTATCAGTGTCACCGACTTGCCAAGCTCTTTTTCTATCCGCATGGTTATGCCGTCTATCATTGCGGCGGCGCCTGCCACCGCGCCGGACAGCATACATTCGGCGGTGTTTTTACCGATGACGTTTTCGGGGGTTTTCAGCCGTATCTGCGGCAGCTGTGCCGCCCTGTCGCTGAGCGAGCGCATACCTGTCTCCAGCCCTGCGGCGATTACTCCGCCCAAGAACACGCCGCCCTCGTCTATCACGTTAAAGGTGGTGGCTGTCCCCATGTCCACCGTGACTGCCGGCAGGGGATAATGCGCCGCCGCCCATGCCGCGTCCGCTATGCGGTCCGCGCCTACGCGCCACGGCTCGGGTACTGCCATTGTCAGCCCGGTGGCTGCGGACGCAGTGACCGTCACCGCGTCTTTACCGATAAGCGCGCGTACGCATATTTGCATAGTGTCGGTCAGGTCAGGCACAACGGTGCACAGCACCGCCCCCTCAAAGCTGTCGGGGGTTATCTTTTCGCGCGCCAGCAGCTGCCGCAGCTCGGACAGATATTCCGCCCCGCTCTTGCCGCGCAGCGTGTCCGTCCTTACCGAAAAGCGCATATCATAGTCGTCGCCCTGCCGCTCTACCCCGCAGAAGCGTATTGTAGTATTGCCAACGTCAACAGTCAAAATCATATGTCTTACCCATTTCTGCGCTGTTCTATCATATCCAGCAGCCTTGCGGCTGCCTCGTCCTTGCCCATCAGCGGCAAAGCGGCGGTGCTGTCCTTGGTTATCACTGTCAGCACATTGGTGTCCGTGCCAAAGCCCGCGCCCTCTACCTTTAGATTATTTGCCGCTATCATATCCAGCTTTTTCTTTTCCAGCTTTGCCTTGGAATTTTCCTCTAAGTCCTTAGTCTCCATTGAAAAGCCGCAGACGTACAGTCCCTCGTGACGGTTTTCCGCCACCCAACCGAGGATATCGTCGGTGCGCTCTAACGCTATGCTCATATCCGTATCGCTCTTTTTTATCTTATCCTCCGCGACATTGGCGGGGCGATAATCCGCAACGGCGGCGGATTTTATCAGTATATCGGTGTCCGGCAGTGTTTTTCTGACTTCATCAAACATATCCTGCGCTGTAGTAACATACCGCATATCAACAAACGGCACGGGCGGCAGCGCCACCTGCCCTGATATCAGCGTCACCTCTGCGCCGCGCAGCATAGCCTCTCGCGCAATGGCATAGCCCATTTTGCCTGTGCTGTGGTTGGTGATGTAGCGCACCGGATCTATTGCCTCTTGCGTAGGTCCTGCCGTCACCGTCACATGCACGTCGGACAGGGTCTTTTCCCGTGCCAGCTCACGGTAGATATATTCCAGCAGCACCTCCGGCTCGGGCAGCTTGCCGCTGCCGACATCCTTGCATGCCAGCATACCGCTGTCAGGCGGGATTATCTCAAAGCCGTATTTTTCCAATAACGCCATATTGTCCTGCGTGATTTGGTTTTCCAGCATTGCGGTGTTCATCGCGGGGGCGACCAGCTTTTTACAGCCTGCCGCCAGCACCACCGTCGTCAGCATATCGTCCGCTATGCCGTGCGCCAGCTTTGCCATTATGTTGGCGGTGGCGGGCGCGATAAGTATCAGGTCGGCCGCCTTGGCAAGTGAGATGTGCTTTACATCATATTCAAAATCCCGCGCAAACATATCAGTAATGCAGCGGTTGTTGGTCAGCGTCTCAAATGTCAGCGGGGTGATGAATTCCGTCGCGTGCTCGGTCATTATCACATGCACGTCCGCGCCCGCCTTGCGCAGGGCGCTGGCGACGTTCGCCATCTTATACGCGGCGATACCTCCGGTGATACCTAATATTATGCATTTTCCCTGTAAATTTTCCATAAGCGTACCTTGTTATTCCATACTGTCCAGCAGTCCGTGCTTTTCGTAAGAGGTCACACGGACAGGCTTGTTTTCATCGTCTGTAAATACCACCGTGGGGCAGTGGGTTTTCGCCTCTTCCGGCGTAAGCTGAACAAACGCCATGATTATCACCTTGTCACCGAGGTCCACACAGTGCGCCGCCGCCCCGTTAAGGCATATCATGCCGCTGCCGCGCTCGCCCGCGATGGTGTAGGTCTCAAGGCGGTTGCCGTTGTTTACGTCCACCACCAGTACCTTTTCATATTCAAGAATACCCGCGGCGTCCAACAGGTCCTTATCCACGGTGATAGAGCCGACATAGTCCGGCTCTGCCTGTATTACCGTCGCGCGGTGTATCTTGCCTTTAAGCATCTCTATTGTCATCATTATACCTCTGCGATAAAATTATCTATCAGTCGTGTCTTGCCGACGTAGACCGCCATTGCCACCAGCGTGCCATCGGTTATCTCGGTTACGTTTTCCATGGTAATTCCGTCCACCGCCGAGACGTAGTCTATCCGTGTCAGCGGCTCGCCCTCTATCAGCGATACCATTTCGCCGACCACCTTTTGCGCGTCACGCTCGCCGCTCTTAACAAGCTCTTGCCCCAGCCGTACTGCCTTTGACAGCACCAGCGCCGCCTGCCGCTCTTCCGCGTTGAGATAGGTGTTGCGTGAGGACTTTGCCAGTCCGTCCTCCTCGCGGATTATCGGGCAGCCGACTATCTCTATGCCGTAGGACATATCCCGTACCATGCGGCGGATAATGGCAAGCTGCTGCGCGTCCTTTTGCCCGAAAAACGCCTTGTCCGGTGTGACTATGTTGAACAGCTTTGCCACCACCGTGCATACCCCGCGAAAATGCGTGGGGCGGGTCTTACCGCACAGCTGTTTCGGCATATCCGAGAGTATCTCCACATAGGTCGCGGCGTCCTGCTCGTACATTTCGGATACCTCGGGGTAGAACACCATGTCACAGCCGTGCTGCTCTAACAGCGCACAGTCATGCTCAAAGTCTCTGGGGTAGGACTCCAAGTCCTCGCCCGGGGCGAACTGTGTGGGGTTAACAAAATCCGACGCCACCACGCGGTCACATTCGGCGACCGCCCTGTCCACAAGGCTGGCGTGTCCCTCATGCAGATAACCCATAGTGGGGACTAAGCCGACGGTCAGTCCCTCCGCCTTCCATGCGCGCACCTGTTCGCGTACTTCCGATATTTTAGTTGCTATTATCATCATTTATACTCCTTATCCAATTGCTGCAAAAATTCATCATCGCAGTCGCTCTTTGCGTAGGACAGCTCTTCGGTGGGGAATGTACCCGCCTTTACCTCTGCGTCGTATGCTTTGAACGCGTCGGACATAGCCGTGCCTATCTCGGCAAACCGCTTTACAAACTTCGGCACAAACTCTCCTGACATGCCCAGCATATCCTGATATACCAGCACCTGTCCGTCGCAGCCGTTGCCCGCGCCGATGCCTATCGTAATCATATCCACCTTTTTGGTGATAAGGGCCGCAAGCTTTGGCGGTACACATTCCAGCACCACCATAAACGCGCCCGCCTGCTGTACCGCCAGTGCGTCCTCTAATACCCTGCGGGCGTTGTCTTCGCCCTTGCCCTGTACCTTAAACCCGCCGAATACGTTGACCGACTGTGGGGTCATACCGATATGCGCGCAGACGGGTATACCCGCGTCTACTATCGCTTTTATCTGCTCGGTCACGGCCGCGCCGCCCTCCAGCTTTACGGCGTTTCCGCCCGTCTCCTTTATCAGCCGTCCTGCGTTGGTCAATGCCTGCTGTGCAGACACCTGATAGCTCATAAACGGCATATCTATAATTACAAAGGCGTCCTTACAGCCACGCACCGCGCTGCGCCCGTAGGTTATCATCTCTTCCATAGTCACGGGCAGTGTGTTTTCGTACCCCTGCATGGTGTTGCCCAGGCTGTCGCCCACCAGCACGGTGTTTATCCCCGCCGCGTCAATTATGCGGGCGGTGGTGTAGTCATAGCAGGTGAGCTGGGATATTTTTTCTCCCCGCTGCTTCATCTCCAGCAGGGTGGATATTGTGTTTTTCGGCATAGTTTATCTCCTATTTCAGTATATTTTCCATATCACTGTAATCACGGTCGGGGTTTTTGCGCCTGGCTGTCTCCAGCAGCTTTAATGAAGTATAGCGGTACATCTCCCGTTCGCTCTCGGTAGGCAGGCAGGACAGGTGCTTTGCCACCGTGTCGGTGTCGCACCGCTCGACAGGTCCTGTCAGCGCGGAGATGACTCCGTCGTTTATGATATGCTGTATGTTGCTGTTGATAAGCGGGGCAAGCGCCTGTATCGCGTTTTCCTCCGAAAAGCCGCAGCCTGCCAGCAGGTCAAGACTTTCCTGCACCAGCGCACAGACAAGGTTAGAGGATATCGCGCAGGCGGCGTGATATTTCGCCTTGTTCTCTGCGGATATTATCTGCGTCCTTACGCCGAGCGAGGCAAACAACGTCTGCCACTCTTTCATATAACGTCCGTCGCCCTCAAGACAAAAAAACGCACCCGCCAGTTCCTTATAAGCCGTCAGCTTATTATTGACAGGAAACAACGGATGTATCGAATAGCCGTATGCGCCGTGACCGTCGATATCGGGGAAAGCCCCTGATACCGTCATAGCGCCGCTGCAATGACATATTATTTTGTTCGTTATCTCAAAATTCTTCAGCGTCTCCCACACAGCGGTTATCTCCCCGTCGGGGACTGTCAGAAACAGCACATCGCTGTCGTGTATCAATTCTTCAATTCCGTCATATTGCTTTGTGCCGGTAAACGTTGCCGCCTGCTGCGCGTCCTCTCGCCGCCGGCTGTAATAGCCGGTCACCGTTATGTCGCCCTCGGCAAAAAGTTTTCCTAAGGAAAAGCCTACCTTTCCCGCCCCGATAAAGCCTATCTTGGATAGTAAAATATTCATGTCATATCACCTCGTTTAACAGGTGACGCGATTTTGAGATACGAATAATGTCGGTACAGTTTCTGCTGAGAGAATACCATCCGTTCGCATTATATGCGGTAACATATTTTGCATTGTATATTGTAGCATATTTTTACCGTAATGTCAAGATACGGTATATCTTGCGGCAATGCCCTTTGCTTGACATAATGTGCATTTTATGGTACAATAAATTAAATATATCATTTGATCAGCAACCGTACAGGTGTATGCAAAGGAAAATAAAATGCACAATAATTTTATTGATGAAAAATGCCCGGTCTGCGGAGAGACCTTCGCCCCGGACAGTGATATAGTGGTTTGCCCGGAATGCGGCGCGCCCCACCACCGCGAATGTTTTCACACCGCGGGACACTGTGCGTATGAGCAGCAGCATGCCGAGGGCTTTGAGTGGAAGGGCGAAAAGCAGAAGATGCAAGAGCATTTTCTCAACATGGAAGAGCAGCGGATACAAAACGAGCAAAACGCCGCCGCTGAGGGCAACGCCCCTAACACAGACGAAGAATATGACGATGATACCGAGCTGATGGAGGCCGCCACCCTTGAAGAGTTCAAGGAGGCTATGGAAAGGCGGATAACAAGGCAGATCCGCGATTTCAAGACCGACGAGGGCGTCACCGGCGAGGAAATGATACAGTATGTCGGAAAAAACGTGCCGTACTATATCCCGGTATTCACCGATATGCTGAAAAATAAAAAGGTAATGCGGCTTAACTGCGCGGCGTTTTTCTTCTCGCCGTTTCATTGCTTTTACCGCAGGATGAATTTGTTCGGCACGATAATCACGCTGCTGATGACGCTGATATTCGAACTGCGCTCGATGCTGACGACCGTGCTGTTCGGCTCGGCACAGATGACCGCGGAGCAGGCGAATATTATAGTGATGGCAAGCGGGATAGTATTCTGCGCGGTGTTGTTTTTCGTGCTGTTGTTCTTCAATTATTTCTATCTGCGCACCGCGATAAAACGAATAAAGCAGATAAAGGCAGAGTGTCCCTCATCAAGAGAAGAGCTGATGTTCCGCCTGCACGTAGAGGGCAGACCCAGTCTGTTCAACGCGGTGGTGTATCCTATGTGCATATTCTTTATCGTGTCAATAGCGTTCAGAATGCTGAATATCTGGATGGGGCTTTGATTATATTTTAACGAAAGGGGCGTGAGCGCCGTGAAAAGCATAAAAGAGCGATATAAAAATGCCGACAACGGCGTTTGCCCGCTCATATTTCTTGTTTTCGCGCTGATAAACTGCACCGTGGTGCTGTTTTTACAGAATATGTCGTTGGAGCAGGAATATTCCGGCACCGCGTCCGCGGCGTTGCTGCTTGGGCGTGACTGGTTTTCCGCAATGCCCGCGATAAACGGGGCGGGCGGTCTGCTGCAGGGCATTATTTATCTGCCGTCGATGCTGCTGTGTCCCGACCCCGGCACACAGTATAAGCTGTTTTTGATAACCAATTCCGTTGTATATTCATTCATTCCAGTGATAGCATATAAAATAGCTATGCACCTCGGTGTTGAAAAGCCGGCGCACAGGGTGCTGGCGGCGGCGGTGTGCGGCGCGTTTCCGACGTTGCTGATACATTCGCACCTGCTGCTGTCGGACGGCTTTGCGTCGGTGATGATATGGCTTCTGCTTTTGTTTATACTGCGTGACGAGAGCGGACACAGCAAGCCGCGCCGTTTCTTTGTTTCGGTTGCGGCGGCAACCTTTACCGCGGCGGCGTATTATTTCAGCCCCGCGTGCTTTGTGCTGTTTCCGGCGGTGCTGGCGGCACTGATATTGTTAAGGTCGCTTAGCGGACGTGAAGGGATATTTATATCGGTATACGTTGTCGCTTATCTGCTGTTGTTCGCGGCTGATTTCGTGATAACCTTTATTATGGACTTTACCGTGCCGGGCGGTGCGGACGGAGGACTGTACGGCGTGCTTACCGCCTCGCTGACCGCGTTTTTGGCAAACCCCGCTGATTTTGCCGCGCTGTTCGCGGGCAGGCTGTATCATCTTATCGTATCCTCGTGGGGGCTGGCGGCTGCGTCCGCGGCACTCGGCGTGTATGCGTTGATAAGCTGCATTAAGCGGAAAAAGAGCGCGGAAAAGATTTTTGACGAAAGCTATGCGGTGGGCAGTACGCTCTGCACGCTGATGATATTACTGCTCGCGTTGGGTGACGCGTTTGTCTCCCTCAGCGATTATCCCGACGGCGGGGTCATCTCTCCGGCAGTCTCGGTGCTGGTTGCCGCGCCCGCGACCTTTATGCTGTTTGTTCATCTGATAAAATATAAGATAAGCTATGGCAGGCTGATGGCGTCTATCACCACGATAGGCGCGTCGGGTGCTGCGGTGGCGGCGTTGCTGTGTTGCCTTGCTCCGCACGCGTTTACCGAGGAGATGTCGGTGATATGCGGTGACATCAGCGCGCTGAGGATAGGCGCGTCGGTGACCGAGCCGTTTACCACCGACTCGGTAATATATCCCATTTGCCTGATACTTACGGCGTTTGCGGCTATGACCGCGGTGGTGTGCTGCGCAAAGAAATACGCGGGCAGTATAGTGACCTATATCTGTACCGGGCTGATAGCGTACAGCGCGGTGTACATTGCGGCGGCGATAGTGCCGCTGGCAGCGGTGTCCTCGGCGGAAAGCGCGGGACTGTCCGCGGCGGTGAGCGAGTATATCGAAAACGGTTCGACAGACGGCAGCCGTCCGCTGGTGGCGGTGTACAGGACGGATGAAAAGCTGGCGATGAACCTGCAATACTTCAACCAAAGCTGCGAGGTAGTATACGTCTCGGACGAAAGCCGCATACCTGACGATTGCTTTATCGTCAGCGAGCAGTCGGTCAGCAGCGACGGACTGTGCGTGCTGATAGGTCGTGAAAACGGGATAAACATATACGTAAAGGGCGAGGAAACCCTGCTGTATACAGGCCTTAACGGCGGCACAGGGCAGGAGGGCGCCGGCACGGTGCAGCCTGATATATGACGGAGGTAAATGAGAAATTCAGCCTAGGCGGGATAGACATCTTCGTCTCAAAGGATCACCGCTTCGGAACCGACGCGTTTTTGTTGGCTGATTTTGCCGCCCCGCTGCCAAACCATACCGTCTGCGACCTCTGCACCGGGTGCGGGATTATCCCGCTGCTGTTCTGCCGAGAAAAGCCGCCGCGCAAGGTGTACGGCATAGACATCAGCGAAGAGGCGATAGAGCTGTTCCAAAACAGCGTGCGGCATAACGGGCTGTCCGACAGGGTGACCCCGTTGCTGTGTGATTTGAAGGACATCAGCGTGATAGAACGCGAAAGCTGCGACATTGTCACCGTCAACCCGCCGTATTTTAAAAAGGACAGCGGCGGATTAAAGCTCAGCCCCGCGCAGGCGGCGGCACGCACCGAGCTGCTGTGTAACATAAACGATGTTACTATGGCTGCGGCAAAGCTGTTGAAATACGGCGGCAGCCTGAAAATGTGCCATATCCCCGCGCGGCTGTCGGATGTGGTCTGCGCCATGCGTGCGGCGGGGATAGAACCAAAGCTGCTGCAATTCGTGGTAAAAAAGCAGGGCGAAAAGCCGTGGCTGTTTTTAATAAGCGGCAAGCGCGGCGCAAAGCCTGGGATGGATATTCTCCCCCAGCTGGCGGTATATGATGAAAATATGGAATACACCGAGCAGATAAAGAAAATGTATCTGATAAAGGACGTGACATAATGGCGGGAAAGCTGTATGTTGTAGGCACGCCGATAGGCAATATGTCGGATATGTCGCCGCGCGCAGTGGAGACGCTTGCTAAAGTGGATTTTATCGCGGCGGAGGACACACGGGTCAGTGCCAAGCTGCTGACGCATTTCGGCATAAAAAAGCCGATGATAAGCTATCATAAATTCAGCGCGGAGCAGCGCGAGCAGGATATAATCGACCGTATCATGGACGGCGAAAGCTGCGCGGTGATAACCGACGCGGGCATGCCCTGTATCTCCGACCCCGGCGAGCAGCTGGTAAAGCAATGCCGCGACTGCGGGATAGAGATAGAGTCGGTGCCCGGTCCGTCGGCACTGATAACCGCGCTTAGCGTCAGCGGGATGGACACCGCGCGCTTTTCCTTTGAAGGATTTCTCAGCGTGACAAAAAAGCAGCGGGACAAGCACCTGAAAGAGATAAAGGATATGCCGCACACGCTGATATTTTACGAGGCGCCGCACAAGCTGAAAAACACCTTGCGCGACTTGCTGGACGCGCTGGGCGACCGCCCTGCGGCACTCTGCCGCGAGCTGACCAAGCTGCACGAAGAGGTAATGCGTTCTACCTTGTCCGAGCTGAACGCCTATTATGAGGAAAACACCCCGCGCGGCGAATACGTCATCGTTGTGCAGGGCAATTATAAAAGCGCCGATACCGAGGAAATGACCCTTGCCGAGGCGGCGCAAAAGGCTGCCGAGCTGGCAGCCGGCGGAATGAAGCCCGCCGAAGCCTGCCGACAGGCGGCGCTTAACACCTCGTATAAAAAATCCGAGGTATATAAAGAATATCTCAAGACATATAATACTTAAATTTTTATGAAAGGAAGTAATTTTATGAAGAAAAGCTATACTATCCCCGCGATAATCGGCGCGCTGATGCTGATGGTGGCAAGCGCCGCGTATATTGTGATGAAGATCGCCCAGCAAGAGCAGATGTACCGCGATAAATGGAAGGATTATGACGACTGCGGAATATGAAAAATCGCCCCTTACGGGGCGATTTTTGAAGTAAAAAGTAATAGTGAAGAGTGAAGAAGCAAGGTGGCGCGCAAAGCGCGCATAATTATGCATTATACATTGAAAAAGCAGCCCGCAGGCTGCTTTTTTCAGTTCATTTTTGCGACAAAATCCTTCATCGCTTCGGATATCTTTATCTGCTGAGGACATACCTTTTCACAGCTGCGGCATCCGACGCAGGCGGACGGGTGCTTTTCCTGCGGTATCGCCATCAGCGCCATCGGCGCGAGGAAACCGCCGCCGGTAAAGCTGTGCTCGTTGTACAGCTCCAGCAGAGTGGGTATATCCAGCTCTTTCGGGCAGTGGGTCGTGCAATAGCGGCAGGCGGTGCAGGGCAGATTGCCGTCCAGCATACCGTTTGCGATGCCGAGCAGAGTTTTCGTCTCTTGCTCGTTCAGCGGCTTGTCGGTCTTGAAGGTCTCAATGTTTTCCTTGAGCTGCTCAAAGTTAGACATGCCTGATAACGTCACCTTTACCTCCGGCAGGCTCTGGATAAAGCGGAACGCCCATGCCGGTGTATTTTCATCGGGACGGAGTGCATGCAGCTGCGTCTCGTACCCGTCCGCCAGCTTTGCCAGCTTGCCGCCGCGCAGCGGTTCCATTACCCATACGGGGATGTTGTATGAATTTAACAGCTCTACCTTTGCCTTTGCGTCCTGGAAGGTCCAGTCAACGTAGTTCAGCTGTATCTGGCAGAATTCCATATCCTTGCCGTAGGCGTCAAGAAAACGCTTCATCACCTCGCAGCTGCCGTGCGCGGAAAAGCCGAGGTGCTTTATCCTGCCGTTTTTCTTCTGCTCCAGCAGATATGTAAATATGCCGTATTTTTCGTTGTCAAGATACGCGTCGATATTCATCTCGCATACGTTGTGGAACAGGTAAAAATCGAAATATTCCACCCTGCACTTTTCCAGCTGCTTTTCAAATATCTCCTCTACCTTAGTCATGTTTGAAAGATCATAGCCGGGGAATTTTGTCGCAAGGTAAAAACTCTCTCGCGGATATTTTTCCAGCACCTTGCCCATGACTGTCTCAGAATTGCCCGCGTGATAACCCCACGCGGTGTCGTAGTAGTTTATGCCGTTTTCCATCGCGTAGGCAACCATTTCGGCGGTCGCTGCTTCGTCGATGTCAGCGTCGTTGCCGTTTACGGTCGGCAGCCTCATTGCGCCCAATCCCAGCGCGGACAGCTTTATGTCCTGAAAATCTCTGTATATCATGTCGTTCTCCTTTTATGTTTTATGTTATGTCACGCCTTGTCAAGTGCCTGCTCGATATCCGCGATAATGTCGTTTATATCCTCTATGCCGATGCTCAGCCTTACGGTGCCCTCGTTGATGCCTGAGGCGATAAGCTGCTCGTTGGACAGCTGGCTGTGGGTGGTAGAGGCGGGGTGTATCACCTGACTTCTCACGTCGCCGACATTAGCGACTATCTGCAACAGCTTTAGGTTATCCATAAAGCGTATGCCTGCCTGCTTGCCGCCGGACAGCTCGAAGGTGAACACGCCGCCGCAGCCCTTGGGCGAATATTTCTGCGCCAGTTCGTAATACGGGCTGGACTTTAACGCGGGGTAGTTTACCTTATTTGTTTTGGGGTGGTTTTCAAGATATTGCGCCACCGCCAGCGCGTTTTCACAATGTCTTTGCATACGCAGCGTCAGCGTCTGTATACCGGTAAGACAGTTCATCGCGTTGTACGGCGCGAGACACGCGCCTAGGTCGCGCATGATAAGTGCGCGCAGCCGCGAGATAAACGCCGCCTCGCCGAGGTCGGCGAACACTACGCCGTGATAGGATACGTCCGGCTCGTTAAACAGCGGGAAACGCGGGTTACCCTTAAACACAAATTTGCCGCTGTCTACCACAACGCCCGCCATCACCTGACCGTGACCGCTCAAAAACTTGGTGGCGGAGTGGATGACAAAATCCGCGCCCCACTCTATCGGGCGGCAGAGATACGGTGTGGTAAAGGTGCTGTCCGCCATGAACGGTATGCCGTGGCGGTGGGCTATCTCGGCGATAGCCGACAGGTCGGAGACGTTGGCGTTGGGGTTGCCGATGACTTCGGTAAAGAACAACCGCGTCTTGTCGGTGACGGCGTTTTCCCATTCGTCAAGGTTATCGGGGTTTACGAATTTAACGGTGACGCCCATTCTTTTCAGCGTTATGCCAAGCAGATTTATCGCGCCGCCGTAAATGTTTATTGAGGACACCACCTCGTCGCCCTCAACGCAGAGGTTGGCTATCACGTTGAAGATAGCCGCGTGTCCGGACGAAAAAGCCAGCGCGGCATATCCTCCGTCCAGCGCCGCCACCCTGCGCTCGAACATATCAGAAGTAGGGTTTTGCAGACGGGAGTAGATGTTGCCCGGCTCTTTCAGCTCGAACAGCGCGCGCGCGTGCGCCGCGTTTTTGAATACGTAGGCGTTGGTCTGATACAGCGGCGGCGTAACCGACATGGTCGCCTCGTCGGTCTCATAGCCCGCATGTACCGCAAGTGTGTCTATTCCGTATTTGTTTTCCATATTCAGTTTCCTTTCCGATAATTGGTTTTACGGTAGTTATAGCTTTATTCTATCACAAAACATAAAATATGTCCAGTACTTTAGTACCCGTACGCGCTCAATTTATCCGCCATGTCGTATTTTTGCACCAGCTCGTCAAACGCCCCGACAAACTCTCTGTCCCACTCATCCTTGTCATGGTACAGGCTGCGCGCGGCGACGAGATAGCTTTTCAGTGTGCCGTCCGGCGGAAATTTAAAATCGTCCGCTATCTTCGGCGCATCCCTGAACGGGTTGCCGTACAGTCTGCTGTAGTGGGCGCAGGCGTTGCGCAGGTCGGACATGCACATCAGCCTGTTTTCGATACAGCGATAGTTCAGCCCGAAATATTTGTCCGCTATCTCTTTTTGGTCAGGCTCTTTCATATCCGCATAAAAGTACGCCAGCGTGCCGAAGCTGAACAGCTCGGTCACCGCCCACAGCGGCATAACGCCGCCGTATTTGTTTTTGTGGTGGATGATGAAATCCTCCTTGACGTTGGACTCTACCAGCCTGTCTATCTTGCTGATAAAGGCGGGATGGTTGTGGCGGTTGTCAAAGCTTGCTTCGTTAAGATAGCCCAGCGCGCCGTACTTCATCGCGTGATAGTTTGACACCAGCGCGCGAAAGTACACTTCTATCTCCTCAAGATAGCTCATTATCAGTCTGCGCAGACAGCGGTCAAAGTCATATATCTTCATCACCGCCTCAAAGGTCGTGCCTTCGGCGTATCTGCCCTTGCTCTCGCGAAACGGCGCAAAATAATGGGCAAGGCGGTAGTAATTTATCCGTGTCAGACATTTCTCCGCATACTCGCGGTCGTTTATTATACAGCCACGGCTTTCCAATGTCTCCAGCTGCTTTTTTATACTGGCGGGGCTTTTGGTATAGCTGACGTAATTTGTATCACTCATTGTTTTATTCCTTTTCCACACTTATCATTTTACCGAGACGGAACGAATATATGTACTTTTCGGTCACCGGCATGCCGTACATCTGCTCAAGGGCGTCGGCGTATATCTCCAGCTGAAAGCCGTAGTCGGATATCAGCTTGTCCTCATCCGAAAAGCTGTCGGATTTATAGTCGATAAGTATTATTTTTCCGTCCTCGATAAAGAACAGGTCCGCAATACCCTGAACATAAGGCTGCGCGCCGTCGGCTGATGCCTTGTCCTCTTCGGATATACCCAACTCTCTCGCGGTCAGCTTGGACATATCCAGCTTGTGGAAGATGGGCTGCTCGCGGTAGATGTCACCGCTTTTTATCATGCGTTGTGCCTGCTCGGTCTGATAGAATTTCGCGATGTCGGACGGCTCGATACACTCTCGCTCTTTATCGGTGAGTATCCCCGACACGGCAAGCTTGTCAAGCTCGGCTTTCGCCGCCTGCCCGTCCAGCGGTCTGTCCATCGGCAGATATTGCATCGCCTTGTGGTATGCGTCTCCGCGCTGCTTGCCGCTCAGTTTGCCGTTCTTGCCCAGAAAGGCGGGGCGGGAGATATACAGCTCGCAGTATTCGCTGCTGCCCTGCTGCACACGGCGGTTTTGCACCAGCTGGGTGGCGGTGTATTTCGCCGCTATCTTGGTCAATGCGGCGGCAGGGTATTTATATTCCAGCTGCCGCGCGATAAGCTGCGCTTTCTCCGTGTCGGCGGCCGCACTTTCTGCCGAATCTTCAGTCTCATATCCGCAGTCGGCGTCCTGCTCTACACAGGTGAACTTTACCTTGCCGTCAAAGCATGTCGTACCGCTGGGGTTTTTATAATCAAGCGGGTCGGCATCTGCGCCGGCAGCCGTCATCCAGCCCATATATGAATTTGTAAACACCTTTGCCGAGCCGGTAAATATCAGCTTTTCCTCGGCGCGGGTGGCGGCGACGTACAGCAGCCTCATCTCCTCGCTGTGCTGCTGGGCGCGCAGCTCTTCCTTCGCGAAAAGGAAAGAGGGTGACGGGCGGCGTATCATCATCTCACGGTCGGTTATCTTTCCTGCTATGCCGTATTTTTTGCTTACTATTACGTTATGCCGTACCTCTTCGACATTGAACTGAGAGGAACAGCCGCAGACAAAGCATATCGGGAATTGCAGCCCTTTAGACGCGTGTATCGACATCACCTTTACGCCGCCTGCCTGCGGCGCGGTGCTTTTCAGCTTGCTGCCGCTCTGGGCGGTGTCTGCAAGGTGATGGAGAAAGTCGCTCAGCATGCCGCCGTGGTCGGCGCATTCTTTCGCCACCGAGACCAGTGCGCGCAGATTTGCCGCGCGGGTCTCGGGGTCATGGCAGAGCATCAGCAGATTTTTCACCTGCGTGGTATCGTATATCTTCTGTATCAGCGCCGCCGGCGAGCTGCCCGCCATAAAGCCGCGCAGCCGATACAGTTCGTTTATGAACTCCGCACACTTTGCGTCCGGCTTGTCGGTTATGCCGAATTGACCGTCGGCACACGCCTTAGCAAGGGCGGGGTATTTCTCCGCGTCGGGGGCAAACCCGCCGCCTGCCGCGGCGGTGACACAGCTGAACAGCGGCTTTTTTACATACTCATCGCAATAGCGGTACAGCTCGTCCCCGCATTGCGCCCTAAGTCCGTCTATATCCGCAACGCCGCAGGTGCCGGTACGTATGCGCGACATTTTCTCCGCGTCAAAGCCGAACACTGCCGACATCAACAGCCGCGCCAGCGACGCGTCGTTGTAGGGGTCGTCCAGCACCGTGAGATAGTCGGTCATCAGCCGTATCTCAGGTCGCTCGGTAAAGCTTTCATCGCTTGCCGCGCTGCCGTTCAGCCCCTGCGCCTTCAGCGCGTCTAGGTATTTTCCCGTCCGCGACTTGGTAGCGCGCATAAGTATCGCGAAATCGTCCTCGGTGCAGGGCTTTCCTTTAACAAGATATCCGCTGTCTATCATCTGTCTTATCCGCTTTGCGACATATTCCGCCTCGGCGGTGTGTCCGTCTGCGCCCTTTTGCGGGACAACGGCAATTATCTCGGTGATGTCCCCGTCGTTAAATTCATCCTTTCGCGAGCAGACAAGGCGGCTGTTTTGCTTATAATCCGCACCGCCCAGCTTTTCGGTCATTATGCGGTCGAATATCGCGTTTATGCCGTCTATCACGTTTTGCCTGCTGCGGAAGTTGGAGTTCAGCGGCAGCAGCGTGTATTTCTCGCTTTTGGACACGGCGGAGAATACCTCCGGCTGCGCCCCGCGGAAGGAATATATCGACTGCTTTATGTCGCCCACGAAATACAGATTTTTTTCGTCGTCGGACAGCCGCCTGAATATCTCGTACTGTATCTCGTTGCTGTCCTGAAACTCGTCCACGATAATGTATTCAAACGCGGCAAGCTGCGCAACCTCCGGGTGGTTTTTCAGCAGCTTGTATACCTCCTGCTCGCCGTCGGCGAAGTCCGCGACGTTCAGGCTGCGCTTTTCTTTATAATACCTGTCGGCAAACTCCTTTGTCAGCTTGATAAGCACCTTTTGCACGGGGAAATATCTGCGTGTGTCCGTCTCAAAATCCGCCAGCTTTTCCGCTAAGTCGATAGCATCGTTGGCATGGCCGCGGAATATATCACGCAGCTTTTTTACCTCATCGCTTTTGCAGGATTCAGCCCTTGACGGCGCTTTCGCCGTCAGCGCGGATATCTCTTCGCGTGACGCGCTGCCGTTTTCCTTTATCAGTCTTAACGCCGCCGCGATACTTTCTTCCAGCTTGGCGATGTATTTGTGCAGCTTTTCAGGCTCGTCCGCCGCGGCTGCCTTAAACTTATCAAAATCGGCAAGAGCCGTGTCTGCCGCCGATTTTTGGGTAGTGCATGCTTGGGTATGCAGACGGTCGATAAATTCCTCGCTCATCATGCCGTCCAGCCACTCGTCATAATCGGGGATATTTACGCATTGCCCGTATATTTTCAGTATCAGCTCCGCCAACTCGCGGTCGTCCCGCCCGATAAAATAATCGCGGATAATGTCCAGCTCGTCCTCGCCTGCGGCGAGATAAAAGTCATCCAGCACACCGTCCAGTACGGTGCGCTTTAATATGTCGGTGCGCAGCTCTTCCATCACCGAAAAGCCCGCCGACAGGTCGGTCAGGTTGGCGTTGTCTCTCAGCAGCCCAAAACAGAAAGAGCTTATGGTGGATATTTTCGCGTTTTGCAGCTTTGCGGTCTGCCTGCGCAGAAAGTCCGCATTTTCGGGGTGGGCTGCGGTATATTCGCGCATACGGCGGTTCAGCCGCGTTTTCAGCTCGGCGGCCGCCTTTTCGGTAAAGGTCACCACCGCCAGCTTTGCAGGGTCAATGTTCTTTTCGGTGATAAGGCGCACCACCCGCTCGCTCAGTACCGCGGTCTTGCCGCTGCCCGCCGAGGCGGACACCACCGCGCCGCCGTCCGGGTGGTTTATCGCGTCGCGTTGTTCGTCTGTCCATTCAGGCATCCTGTGCCGCCCCCTTTCCGTTGATTTTTTCCTTAAATTCTTCCGCCGCCGCGCCTGACGCGTCGTTCGCGGCTATGTCGGGCTTTCTGCCGCAGATATCGTAATATTCGCAGTATTCGCAGGAGACAGGCTTGCCTTTTTCGGTCACAGGCACGGCGGATACGTCGCCGTCGGTCACCAAGGCGACATTCTCGCTTATCACCCCGGTGATGCGCTGTTTTAATTCTTCCAACGCCTGTTCGGTTATGTCGCTCGCGGAATAATAATTTTTAGGCTTTATCTCTCCGCTTTTGGCGATGGTGTATCCGTCAAAGCGGTCACGCTCTTGCTCGCTCAGCGAGCCTGTCACCGCAAAGCCGCGCTCGCGGTGGTCGTCCAGCCAAAAGCTGCGCTTCATCTTGTCGTCGGGTGCTTCCTCCAGCTCTCTCAGCGGTGTGTCGCCCGCGGGATAATAGGTCGCGGAGGAGGGGAGATAGCCGCGGTTGTTTTCACACAGCGTGAAAAGATACAGCAGCAGCTGTAGGTCCAGCCCGTAGTACACACGCCCTACGGATATGTCCTTGCGTCCCGTCTTATAATCTATTACCCTCAGCCAGTGCTTGCCGTCATCGGCGTTAGCGACGTCTACTCTGTCCACCGTGCCGCGTATTTTTACGGTGCGCGTTTCGCCGTCCGCCAAAGGTATATCCAGCTTGAACGGCTCTGCCTTAAAGCCGTCCTCCATCGTTTTGCCGTCGCTCAGCGACAATTCAAAATACGTGGGGGTAAAGCCGCTGTTTTCCAGTTCGTCCCGCATATAGGTTATCAGCATACGGCACAGCGGCGCGATGCTGCAGTATATTACGGTAAAGCGGCGGCCTGTCTCCTCTTCGGGCAGGAAATTTTCCTCTAAGAACAGGTCCATCGCTCCGTCAACGATATCCTTTATTTCCTCATCTGTATAGTCTGCGGGCGGCTTTTCGCCGGAATGTATCACGTCAAAGCAGTGTTTCATTACATAATGTACCGTATCACCGAAGCTGCGCGGATTCATGGTGTTGGTCTGCGGCTCTCTCAGCTTTAGTCCATAGCGCAGAAAATACGCAAACCT
This sequence comes from Eubacterium sp., assembly GCA_022511265.1. Classification (GTDB taxonomy): domain Bacteria; phylum Bacillota; class Clostridia; order Oscillospirales; family Ruminococcaceae; genus Ruminiclostridium_E. The sequence goes on from JAFLRX010000025.1 coordinate 18,370, forward strand.
GCAAGAGTTCAGCAGCTCTATCCCGGTCGGCGACAGCAGCTCTTTACGGAACAACAGCCGTGCCGCCGCACCGGTATCGTGCAGGTAAGAGTTATCCGACATACCGTCCTCGGCACGGCGGACAAGCTTTGGGAATTCATCATCGCCGTTCATTTTCAGCGCCTGTTCTACCGTCAGGCTGTCCGACAGGTCGGTCAGCCGCGTACGCGCAAGCCTTGCGCGCGCCGCCTCGCGGCTCTCGCAGAAGAACTCGGTAGGTAATGTCGATATATCGGCTATTTCGGTGATGCCGATAATGTCTTGGATAAAAGAGAATACCTCGCAGTCGTCCTCAGGCTTGCCTATATGGGTGACGGTCAGCCGTTCTTTCGGCAAGGTCAGCGCCTTGTACACCGTCAGCAATGCCGACGAATAGGTCGTCTCTTCGTCCGGCGCAATATTTATGTTCAGCCGCGACAGCTCCGCGTTTTCGGACGCGGTGAAGACTCCGTTATTTTTGTCGCCGTAATCGGGTAACACGCCGTCCTCCGCCCCCATGACAAACACCGCCCGCGCCCCTGCGGTGCGTGTGCGCGCGGGGTCGCCGAATATCACGCTGTCCAGCACCTGCGGCGGCAGAGACATGGTTATCTGCGCCGCGCAGGCTTTCAGTATCGCGGAATATTCTCTCAGTGACAGCTCTACGCCCTCGGTGGTCTCCCACGCGCTGTTCAGCAGCTTAGAGGTCATATCCCACAGGCTGTTGTATTCCTCGGTCATCGCTTTGTTATAGCGCAGGTCGCGGGTGGTATAGTCCTGACATTTGCCCTGTATCGCGGCGGAGATGTCCGCCTCTTCAAATAAAAATCGGGTCAGCTCTTCGGTCATCTTTCTGCCGTCGGCGTTGTCGCAGGCGCGGCGCAGCTTTACCAGCTGCTTGGCAAGAAAAGCGCGTATGCTTTCCGAGCGCTGCTCGGCAGGTGTTTCGCATTTCAAAAACGGGCGGGTCCAGCTGCGCTTGTCCAGCCCCCAGCGGTTGGAAAATTCTTCGATGTCGCTTATTTCGCGCAGCGTTATCGGGCGGGTCTTGCCGCCCTCCGCGGCTATCCTGACAAAGCCGCTCTTGATATAGCGCAGCATATTTTCGCCGCAGGGGTCATCGGCGGCGGCAAGCAGCGCGTCTATGTATTTTATCAGCGGTTTTTCACTTATCGGCTCGGGTATGTCCGCGAAAAGCGGGATATCATACCGCAAAAACGCGCTTTTTACCGTTTCGAGGTATTTTTGCGGGGCGGGGCACAGCACCGCTATCTCCGAGCATTTATACCCATCACGCATCAGCTTTTTTATTGACGAGCAGACATAGTCCGCCTCTGCCTCGGTATCGGGTGCGGCGGCAAGAGTTACTGCCGCCAGCTCATCATCGGACAGTTCGGCGTCGGCTTTCTCACCCGAGAACAGTCCGCCTTGCAGTGCGGCTATCGCGGGGCTGTTGTACCTTGACGCGTCCTCGAACCATTCTTCCTTTATCTCGGTAAAGTTTTCTGTCGCAAACCGCTCCAGCGCGCGCTTTGTCTGTGTAACGGGCAGAAAGCAGCCCTTTTTATCGTATCTGTCTACCGTCAGCGCGGCGGTGCAGCTTTTGCTCATGACGGTCAGCGGCTGCAAAAACTTCAGCTGCGAGCCGGAAAAGCTGTCAAAGCCGTCTATGTATACGTCATATTCCTCAAAGCAGCCGTTTTCCCGTGCCGCCTCTGCCGCGAGCAGCAGGTTGTCCTGACGGTCGTCGTATATTTCATTCAGCATACGGTCGTACAGCGCGTACACGGTGCAGATATCGGTCAGCTTGTCCGCAAAGCTGCTGTCAGGTATCGCCGCCGCCAGTGTGTCGGGCGTTATACCGCCGGATTTCAGCATATTTACCGCGTCCAGCATAAGAGAGGGAAAGCGCGCCTTGCCCGCGGCGTCGCCGTAATAACGCAAAGAGCCCTTCAGCTCGCGCACCGCCTTCATCATTATGATAAGCTTTGCGGTGTTGTCCGCGTAGCTTTTGCGGGGGCGGTATTTTCTGAGTATCTTCTCGCTCAGCGCGGAAAAGCCGGTGACCTTTATGTCCTGCGTCTTTTCTCCCAGCCGCTCGGAGATTATTTTTTCCGCCTCGAACATAAACTGGTCGGGCACGAAGAACAGAGTTTTGCCCTCAGCCTTGCATATTCTTTTGTATATTTCTCTTGTTTTTCCGGTGCCTGAGGCACCCAGCAGCAGGGTCAGCATATCGTTTCTCCCTTTTCATTTTATATTTATATTGTAGCATAAATCGCGCTTTTTTTCCACCCTTAAAATTAATTTTCTTTCTTTGCGAAATAACTTGATTTTTCAGCGGTTTTGTGCGATAATGTTATTATGATAAGTTGATAATGTTATTATAGGGGATTTTGTGGGTCAAATTCAGGACAAAGAGGAGAAATATGGCGGAATTTTTGAATTTTAAGGGAGATTATAAGGGTTTAAGCACAGACAAGGCGGAAAAGAACCTTTCCATGTACGGCGAAAACCTTTTTACCGATACCGGCATGCGGCGGCTGGGCGTCAAGGAGACGCTGTTCAGCCCCGTGTTCTTACTGCTTATCGCGGCGGCGCTGATATACGCAATAGCTTTGGACAACTACGGCTCGGCCGTTGCCTGCCTTGTGCTGGCTGTGGCGGACATCGCGGTAAAGATACCGCTCTGCCGTTATTGCAACAGGCGGCTGTACGGGCGTATGCTGGCGTCGGAGATGAAATACCGCGTAATAAGGGAAGAGCGGTTAGAGCTGGTTGCGGCGCGTAGCCTTGTGCCTGATGATATTATAATTTTGCAGGCGGGGGAAATTGTCCCCGCGGACGCGCATATACTTGAATGTACGGGACTTGCCGCGGACGAAAGCATGCTGTCCGGCAAGCCCGGTCAGACCGAAAAGCACCCCGGTACCGACACTGCCGGAAAAGGACTGAAGGCAAGCTGTCTGTACGCGGGCAGCCGCATCATCTCAGGCAGCGCGGTGTCCAGGATATTCGCCACGGGAGAGGATACCGCGCGGGTACGCCGCGCGGGTATAGAAAAGCGGCAGGATGATAACTTTACCGAGTACGAGCGCGCCGCGCAGAAGATATATGTCCCCGCGATAGTTATCGGGTTGTTTCTTTCGGCGGTTTGCCTTGTTATACGGCTGCTGGTCGGCGGAGATACGGTATCTATGCCGCTGCTGTGCCTTTCGGCGATAGGACAGATGATGTGCTTTATCCCGGCGGCTGCGGGAATATTTATCCGACTGTACTGCGTTGTGGGATTAAAACGTATCGAGCGCAAGGGCGCGGCGATAAAGAGCCTTAAAGATATCGAAAAGCTGAACGGGCTGACCGCGCTGGTGATAGATAAAAGCACGGTGGTATCCCCCAACCTGCTGGAGGTGGCGGGGATATACAGCAAAAACGACGCGCTGATGACCACCGTCACAGCACTTGCCTGCGCAAAGCCGGGTGTATTGCCCACCGAGCAGGCGTTCTTGCTGAACGTCCAGCTGGCGGGTACCGACATAAAGAAAATACGCGAGAGCGAGCCTGCCGCGTCCTTCCCGTATAATGAGAACGATAAGATAGGCGGCAACATCTACAGAATAGACGACAAATATCTGCTGTGTGTGCAGGGCTCTGTAGAAAAGGTGACCGGGCTGTGCAGTATGCAGCCGGACAGCTTTTACAAGGTGCAGCAGCGCGCCGCAGTATTGGCAAAGCGCGGTCTGGAGGTATGGGCGAGCGCGTACGCGATATACGACCTTGAGGACGAGCTGCCCAAGAGCCTGTACGCCGCAAGCTATAAATTCATAGGACTTACTGCGTATATGAGCGCGACCCGTGACATAATCCCGCTGGCGGTACAGGGCTGCCGCCGCTCGGGTGTAAAGCCGATATTGGTCTCCTCCGACAGCGCAGAGACCGCGGTCGCTATGGGTAAAAAGCTGGGCATCAGCCCGGAGGGCATGATAACAGGCGAAATGCTGCGCGAGGCAGAGCTGTCCGGCGAGCGGCCGGATTTTGCCAAGGCGCAGATATTCAGCAACATAACCCTCGCGCAAAAGCCTGCGATAATAGACGGGCTGCGTGACGCGGGCGAGACGGTGGCATGTATCGGCTTTGACGATGCGCAGTATGATACCGTTATCCGCAGCGACCTGGGTATAACCTCGCTTGACAGCACCACAGGCAGCCTGTACGAGGCATGCGGACTGGTGATGAGCGACGACAGCTTTGGCGGCATTGTCGAGGTGTTCAAAGAGGCACGTCAGCTGCACCGCAATATCAAAAAGCTGCTGTCGGTATTTATTGTGACATTGGTGACCGCCGTTGTGGTTGCGTGTGCGGATATGCTGTTCGGCGTAGGGGTGGTCAGCCCGATGTTTGCGGCGCTTATCTCCGCAGTCATTATGCCGGTGTGCGCGGTATGCTATATCGACAACACAGCCGAAATGCGGGTGGAGATGCGTCCGTCCAATTTCTTAGGGCATAGGTCGGCGAATAAAGGCTTTTTCGTTTCAAAAATACTCAGCGGCGCGGTGATAGGCGTTGTCGGCGCGGCGTTTATGCTTATCTGTTCGGGGCTTATGACCGCAGGGCAGACCGCGGCGGCGACACTTATACTTATCAGCAGCGCGTTGTCCTGTTATACGCTGTTTATTTCAAGCAGCAGGACAGGGCTGTTCGCCCTGATGAAAAGCGGCGCGGTCAACGTCAATCGCGTGCTGGCCTGTGCGTTCGCGCTGGTGCTTATCATACTGCTGGGCGCGTTCGGTATTGTTAATTGGGCGCTGGGGCTGGAGTCGCCCGGCATAGTGGTGGATATTACCGCTATTGTTTTGGGCGTGGCATGCAGCGGCTGGCACGAGCTGAAAAAATTTTTCTGATATATAACAAATAAAAGGAGCCTATATGCTTAAAAAACTTCTCAACATTATCTACGGAGCAATATTCGGTATAGCCAACGTCATCCCGGGCGTCAGCGGCGGCACCATGATGGTGGTGTTCGGCGTGTACGACAAGCTGATAGAGGTGCTGTCCTTCAAGCTGTCGGCGATAAAGAAAAACATCGTGTTTCTTGTCTTTTTCGGCATCGGCGCGGTGGCGGGGATATTGGGCTTTTCGTTTGTGATAACTTGGCTGTTTGAAAACTATAACGTCGCGGTGAATATGTTCTTTATGGGGCTTATCGCAGGCAGCATCCCGCTGATAGTAAAGACAGCGACCGCAAAGGAAAAATTCAAGCCGTACTGCCTTATCGCGTTTATACCCGCACTGGCGCTGGTGGTGGGGCTGACGGTGCTGGATAATATGACGGGGGATAATTTCTCGACCGAGCTTACGCCTGTCAGCGGCGGATATACGATAACCGTCTCAAATAACGGCGGCTATGATATGAAATCCAACTGGCAGCTGACAGTGCAGGGCGAGCTGACCGACGCCGACCCGATAAACTGCGAGGTAAAGAAGATAGGCGGCGGTAAGACAACATTCACCGGCATTGACGGCACAGAGATAAAGGCGGGCGGCTCGATAAACGTCGGGATACTCACCTCCGCGCAGATAGACGCGGACAGCATTTCTTTATCTTACACATATAAGATGAATGTGCTGCTGTTTTTGACGCTGCTGTGCGGCGCCGCGCTGGCGGCGGTGGCGATGATAATACCCGGCGTGTCCGGGTCGTTCGTGATGGTGCTGCTGGGCATATATTCAACGATAATCGGCGCGGTAAAGAGCCTTGATGTGCTTATCCTGATACCCACCGCGATAGGCGTGGTTATCGGTGTTGTGTTCGGCGCGAAGCTGATATCCGCGCTGATGAAAAAATACTCGCTTATCGTGTACAGCGCGATACTCGGGTTGGTGGCAGGCTCGTTTTACGCGGTGCTGCCGAACGGAATAGGACTGAATACGCAGACGTTTATCGGTGTGGTTGCGTTCATAGTCGGCGGTATAGTATCGCTGCTTTGCGGAAAGTACGCCCCTGCCGAGGAGACCGCCGCATAAGTTAAGGAAAAATACGGGACTTTTTAAAAAAAAGTCCCGTTTTTTATGTCACAAAACCGATTTTCATTTGTTATATATTATAGAAAGGGGTGAGAGTATGTCGGAAGAAAGACAGCTTGCCGCACGGCTGTATGCCGAATACGAACAGGCAATGTACAGGACGGCGTTCGGCGTGCTGAAGAACAGCTACGACGCGGAGGACGCGGTGCATGAGGCGTTTCTAGGTATAATAAAGGGCGGCATGCTCTCACGGCTTACCGATGCGGGCAGCAGCGGAACAAAAGCCTACATACTCACCGCCGCACGCAACGCCGCGATAAATATCCTGAACAAACGCAAAAGGACGGTAGCCGTTGAAGCCTTTGACGACGTCGCGACAGCGTCCGCGGAAGAGACCGTACTGTCTGCGGCGGGGGTAGGCGAGATAAAGGCGGCGCTGCTCGCGCTGCCTAAGGGCGACTATGAGATACTGTGCCTTTCGCTGGTCGGCGGCGCGTCGGGAGAAGAGACGGCAGCCGTACTCGGTATAAGCTATGACGCGGCGCGCCAGCGCATACACCGCGCAAGAATGAGACTGGCAAAGATTTTATCGGAAGGGGTGGCAAAGAATGACAAATGACGAGCGGATAAGACAGGCGCTTTTAGAGACGATGGACGAGCATTTCGCGGACAGCGGGGAAGAGCACCGCTTTTCCCGCGGGTACAGCCGCCGTAAAAAAGAGATACTGGACAGCATAGAATATACAGATACCGTATCGGCGGATGATTTCCTCACGGTAAAAAGCAAATCCGGAGCATTGCGCCGCCGTATTATGACAAGCTGTGCCGCGGCGGCATGCGTATGTGTTGTCACGGGTGCTGTGGTCGCAGTGATATACAGCCAAAATACAGCGAGCATGAGCCCGCCGCCACCGGACGTACAGTCAGAGCAAAGCAGCGACGATAAACAGTCAGAGCAGAGCAGTGACGAGGAGATCGAAAATGTTGAGCCGATGTTTCCCGCCAAGCTGAGCGAGGAGGTCGTCCCGTATGACGAGGGCGGCTCGCAGACGTATTCCGCAGTGATAGATGAGGAAATTGTAGGCGGGTATTGCTTTACCTTTGTGGGAGAGGTGGGCAACTTTGACCCCTGCTGGTATACGCTGAAAAGAGGGGACATATATGTCCGTCGTATGGGCGATGACGTACACGATACGCAGAACATAGGTCCCGTATGCAGCGAGGGCGGTCAGGCAGGCGAGATAATCCCCAAAGACGAAAATTTTGACGCCCTTTGCGGATACGTCCTCACCCAAAACGGCAAAACATATCCTGTCTGCGCGGCGACCGTCGGCTGTCATCTGGATATATCGCCGACCCTGACAAGGTTTTTTACCGTGATAGACGGCGAGCCGTTCTTCTTTTGGGAGGGCGAGGCGGCAATGGCGCTCAATTTCGATCCGTCAAATATGACAGCAAAGGATAATACGCTGATAGATGAAAAATATGGCAGGAAGTTCGTTTTCGATTTTGAAAACAGAAAGTGCGAAGAGGAGTGGTATATAACTGATTAAAACAAAAAGGCTCCTTTGAGGGGAAGCCTTTTTAATCAATGCCGCCAAAGGGCGGCATACCACAACTATTCACTATTACTTATTATCTAAAACAAAAACCTGTTGCGTTGCAACAGGTTTTTGTTTATTTACACTCCGCTGAACTGTTCAGTGTTCACGGGTATGTTGTTTATCTTACAGTTGGTGACCTTTGACTTAGTCTCAGGAAAGCCGATCTCTATCGAGTCTCTGCCGCTGAGCGACGAGACGTTGATGTTGCAGTTGTCCATACTCAGCACGCCGGTGCTGCTGGTGCAGCCGATACCCGCGAGCTTGTCGCCCTCGAAGTATATCCCCGCGTTGGTGCCGTTCATGCTTATCTCACATTCGGTTACGCGGCTGCCGATACCCGCGCCCTGCTGTCCCTTGAATACCAGCTCCAGCTGTGAGCCGTCAATTGTTATCTTGGGCAGGTTGCTCTTGCGAACAAAGGAAGCAATGGTACCGATGCCTACGGTGCATACGCCCGAGCTGTCTACCTTTACATCACTGTTTCTTAGATTTATCGTCGGCGCGCCGTTAAGCGAGCCTACGCCGACCGAGCGGTCGCCTGAGACGGTAATATCCAGTGTGCAGGTACCCAGCGTCAGGTCGCAGCCGCCGTCGTACGAGCCAACCGCCACACAGTCCTCACCGGTGACCGACATCTTTATCTCGCCTCGTCTCAGCTCGATACCGCCGTCGCTGTCGGTGATGCCGCCGCCTATGCCCATGCTGTGGTCGCCGTTTGCGATAAGCGTCAGCGAACCCTCGCTGTCTATTATTATCTTGCCGAAGGTTTCATTATACGCGCTGCCTATGCAGCAGCCGTTGTTGCGGTAGGAGTCTATTTTCAGTGAGCCTGTGCCGATTATCGCCAATGAAGCGTTGTCCGGCACGCATATACCGTCATAGCTCAGCAGGTTGCTGCCGCGGCAGTCCAGCCGCACGTCGGCATGGTCGCCGAGGGAGATGCACTGTCTTACGCCGCCGTTGATGTTGACGTCCTCCAGCACTATAGTGGTCACGGTATTGTCGCATACCCTTATGCTGAGGTTGGCGGTATCCTTGCCGTTGCCTTTGAGATATACAAAATCCGTAGAGACGATTATGTCGGTGTACTTTTCCTTGGACAGCTTGTTTATATCAAACGGGACATAGCTCTTTTCGTCTATCTCGTACGCCTTTGCCATCTTTATTTCGGGCTTGGTACGGTTTACCGCCTCTATCTCGCCGATGATGTCATCGGACAGACTGTCCAGTATTTCATGATTGGGACGGGCAGTGTAAAAGCCCTGTATCAGGTCAACGCCGCGCCGTATGCTGACGCTCATTTCCTCAAAGGTCTCAACGCCCTCTGCCAGCACCTTTATGTTGTTAAGACGGGCAAAGTCAATAATACCGGAAAGGAAATGCTGCTTACGGGTATTCTTGTTTATCTCCTGAATAAGCGAGCGGTCTATTTTCAGATAATCCGGGCCAATCTTTACCATTGCCGCGGAGTTAGAGTATCCGCTGCCGTAGTCGTCTATCGCTATCTCACAGCCCTTAGAGCAGTAGATGTCTCTCAGCTCTAACACGCGGTCGCTGGTAAAGTCGGACTGCTCGGTAAACTCTATTACCACATGCTCCATAAGGTCGCCGTATATCTCGCACAGGCGGTTGAAGTCGTTTGCCTTCAGCATACATTCGGGTATAGAGTTGATGAATATCTTTTTATTCTCAAATTTCTCACGGTTGTTGTTGACTATCGAAAGCACATTTTCAAAGGTAAGCATCTCGATGTCGTACAGTCTGCCGTTGTCGCGGGCAAGCTTCAGCACCTCCAGCGGGGTAGAGTTCTTCGGGCGCATAAGTGCCTCATAGGCATAAATCGTGCCGTCAGCCGCATTGACGATAGGCTGGAAGTGATAATCAAAGTTGTTGTGGTCGATAAGCTCGTCAAGCTCTTTTGAGGCGGAATAGCTCATCAGCTCGGTGCTGAACTCCGCCGGGTCAAATTCACGTATCACGCTACCGGACGACATCGCGCGGTACAGCGCGAAATCCGCATAGTTCATCATCATGTCAAGGCTGGTTGCCTGCGCCGGATACCAGCAATAGCCCACGGTAGAGGAGAATATACCCGTACGGGTCTGTATCTCGTTGCCGTATTCGTCGGTTATGCGGCAGCTTTGCAGCTCGTCGGCTATTTCCTTGAACAGTCTGAATATCTCGCTTTTCGCCAGCTGACGGAAGAATATGTAGTATTCCTTATAGCTCTTAGAGCCGATGATGATATCCTCAGACTCAAACTTCTTCATCGAGCGCGCGGCGGCGGCAATACAGAACTTCGTCTTGTCGTAGTTCAGCTCGCTGTCAACACGTTCTACACCGTTGACGTGCAGCACAGCCATACAGCACTGGGCAGCACTGCCGGACACCTGCGTCAGAGCGTCACGCACGCTGCGTATAAAGCTCTCACGCGGAAAGGCGGCGGCGGGCTGCTGGGTATCGTTCTTTTTCTCGATACCTTTGCGCATGATGGCGGTAACGTCCTGAACAAAGCCGAAAATGCAGTCGGGCTGATAGTTGAATTTCAGATTTATCCATTTCTGACCTTCGTCGGTATTGAACAGAAAGACATTCTTGTACCCCTCGGCAGGGTTCTCGGTCAGTTTATCTATCACCGAAAAGATCTTTTCCTTATCGGCGGTTATATCTAAATCAAGTATACGCGCGGCATTCTCGTCGATGACCGACTTGTCTTCATTATGATAAAGCTTGAATGCGCCTATCGCGGGGAAGTTCTTTAGAAAAAGCTCCCAGTCCGGCGATAATGTGCCGTTTTGCTCAAAAAAGCTCATCGTTGCTGCGCTCCTTTCGGGTATACTTTTGACTATACTATAATGTATTTCATATTATATCATAGTATAAAGTCAATGTCAATCACAAAAAAATAACATAGTTACATTGCGGTTACATATTTTACGGCGCGTAAAACCGCTGCGAAACAGCTTTGCGAGCGGAGCTTTACTCATCCGTCCACACCTGCATACTGCGAAAATCGGCATAAATTTTGTTTTTATTCTGAAAGCGTCTGAACTTGTTCAGTATCCTTTGCTTTATCTGCTCGCATGCTACCCCGTCCGCCTCCGGCAGCATAATGATATACTGACAGCGGCTGTAGCGGGTGTATACGTCGCTCATTCTCAGTGATACGCCGATACAGTCGGACAGCTTGCTCATCGCCTTGCCCAGCATTTTATTGTCGTTCAGCGCGGCGCCGCCCTCGTCGGTAAGGGTGAACATACCTATGCTGAGACTTCTTTTATGGCGCTTGCTCTCGCGGAAGTTGGCGCGGAAAATATACTTGAATACCTCATATTCGCAGTAATAGCCGCCGCCTGTTTCCACGCCCTCCGACAGGTCGCCCACCACCGCGTCAAGATTTTCCTGTGTCTCGTTGCGCGGCTTTACGGTGGTCTCGTACAGCTCGGTCAGCCGTGTAGAGGGCGGCGCGCCGTACTGCTCCAGCAGCAGTGTCTTTATATATTCGTACTGCTTTGCCGCCTGTGTATATTCGCCCATTGCGGTCATCGCGCGGATAAGCTGAATATGCATCTTTTCATCGGTGGGGTTGATGATTATGCCATGCTCGCACACCCTGACTATCTCGGCAAATTTGCCCATAGGGTACAGCAGTCTGACGTACTTGTCCACCGTCGCGGTATAAAGTGTGTGAAAGTACACCGTTATCGGGATGACCCATGTCTCGCCTGAGCGGGATACCAGATAATCACCGCGGTACAGCTCCAGCGCGTGCTTGTAGGTATTGGCACGCCTGACCCTTGACAGCGTGTCGTCCTCAGCGACCTGACACAGCCGCGCAAATTCGCCGGAATCTATAACGCAGTCTATGTTAGGCGCAAATCGGTAAGAGCTGCCGTTGTTTAGGATCAGCTCGGTTCCCTCCGGCAGTATCTCGGACAGACATTTTCTCAGCCGATGGATAAGGGTCTTCAGCGCGTTGGCGGGGTTGCGGCTTTTCTCGGTCCACAGCAGCTCGATAAGTTCGTTCTGCGGTATCTCCCGCTCGCGGTGCGCTATCAGATATTGCAGCAGTGTCCACATTTTCGTGCCGCGCTGCTCTTTTTCGCTGACGGTTTTGTCGCGATAGCTGACCGAAAACTCTCCCAGCATGGTAATATATACAGCGGACATGTTACCTCCGTTATCTTGCAAACTATTTTTGCAAAAGGCTTAAACAGGAAATAAAAGAAAAGTAAAAAATAAAAATGTTATTTTACAAAAAATTATCAGTTTTTTCAGGATTTTTGACTAAAATAACTACAGAAATAGAAATAAATGTAAAATATTTCGCAAAATACTGTTTTGGTATTGTGAGATTTGTGTATAAAATAATACAAATACAGACTAAATTTTATATATTATGCGGAATAAAAGCTATAATCCATATTTTGGCGTAAATGTAACCGAAATGTAACCTATAAGTGAGATAATATATACGTAAATTACGAGTTATTCATATCTCATAAATTTTTACTTTTCTTTCCGTCATGAAAAGCGGCTTTCGCATGAAAGCCGCTTTTCTGTTTATGTTATCGGCAAGCCGATAACATAAACAGAAAATAATCCTCCCAATCCGCTGACGCGGTTTTTCCGGATTTAGCCGCCCTTTTTGTTTTTGTGGGGCGGCTCTTATTTCAAGTGAGGGTGAAAACCCTGATGGTTTTCCCCTCACACTCCTCTTTCCTTCCGGAGTATAAAACTATGTTTTTCCATTAAGTTGAAAATCAGGGATAAGCAGTTGCCGACCTGCGGCAAACAGAAAATAATCCAAACCCGCTGACGCGGGTTATATTTTATTCCTCGCCTATCTTTCGCATAGTTATCTCGGGATGTGTGCAGTATCTGAGCAAGGTGCTCTTGGATATCAGATCTTGGTTGTACATCTTCATCAGGCTTGCGTCCATGGTGACCATGCCGTCTGCGCCGGACGAGGTGATGACGGTGTCTATCTGATGCGTCTTGGACTCTCTTATCATATTGCGTATCGCGTTGTTGCATTTCATTATCTCAAACGCGGGGCGGAGGTTGCCGTCCTCGCACGGGATAAGCTGCTGAGAAATTATCGAGCAGAGCAGCTGCGACAGCTGTATTCTTATCTGTTGCTGCTGACCTGACGGGAAGATGTCTATTATACGGTCGATGGTGTTCTGCGCCCCGACAGAGTGCAGGGTGGATATCACAAGATGTCCTGTTTCCGCGGCGGTCATCGCGGTGCTTATCGTCTCATAGTCGCGCATCTCGCCGAGCAGTATTACATCTGGCGACTGACGCAGGCAGGCACGCAGCGCGGTTATGTAGCTTTCGGTGTCGCTGCTTACCTCGCGCTGGCTGATTACGCTCAGCTTGTTTTTATGCAGATACTCTATCGGGTCCTCAAGGGTGATGATGTGACCGTTGCGGGTCTTGTTTATCTCGTCGATTATGCAGGCGAGGGTAGTGGACTTACCGCCGCCGGCAGGACCTGTCACCAGCACGAGACCCTTGGTGCGTGCGGCTGTGTCGGTGATTATATCAGAGGGGATGTTCAGCTCGCCGTAGTCGGGTATATCGAAGGATACCAACCTTATCACGGCGGCGGGTGTGCCCCTTTGCTTGTACGCGCTTATTCTGAAGCGGCTGAGACCCTTTACCGATACCGAGAAATCATCGTCCCCCGTCTCCATAAAACGGTCCATACTGCGGTCGGCGGTCTTGTATATCTCTTTTATCAGTTCTTCCGCCGCGGCGGGATTTATCCTTTCCTCTGCCTGTGGCTTTATCGTGCCCTGCTCCTTAAAGGATATCGGCAGACCCGAGATGATAAAGATATCCGACGCGTTTTTGTCCACCGCGCTTTTAAGCATTTCCATCAGTTCCATATTATATCGTCCTTTCGTCTTTTTTATATAGGAAGCGTGCTTCCGTCCCATATCGGGAGAGAATCCTCATTAGTGTAAGAGGCATTGGATACCGTATGCCACTTGGTGACGGTTATCTGTCCGCCGTCGTATACCGCCTCGCACTCCAGCCGTGCGGTGCTGCCGATCTCCGCGCTCCAGCTAAAGGTGACGGTGTCGCCGTCAATGCCTGTAGTAAAGCCGTCATTTCCTGCCGCGAATGCCAGCAGTGCGGAAGAATCGTTCTCCTCGGCTAGTGCGTACAGCTTGCCCAGCCGCTCGGTAGCCTCGGTATCCGCCTTGTAGTATTCCGCCTGTACGGCTGATGTTTTACGGCTCAGTTCCAGATCCTGCCGTACCGTTATCAGCGTCAGCAGTGTAAATATCGCCAGCGCAAGCACCGTAAACACGATGATAAGAGAGGATATGCCCGCGCCGGAAAATCCGCCTGTTTTATTTTTCATATTTATATCTATGCTTCCGATAGGAAGCATCTCTCCTTTCGGATTTTGTG